>DGIP01000053.1:1169-7915 GCA_002386405.1 Stenotrophomonas maltophilia | reverse complement strand
CCACGCCCACCAGCAGCACCGCCAGCAGCGCGGCCAACGACAGGAAGCGGCCGGCCAGGTCGAATGCCCCACGCACGCCGCGCTGCGCATCGGCAATGCCGACAATGCGCAGGCCCTTGGCGCGCGGCTGCAGCCAGCCGCGGAAATCGGCAATGGCGTCGGTGCTGCCGGCAAACATCATCCGGTACGAGGCGCGGCTGCCCGGGCCGAGCAGGCCGGCGCGGTCCACGTCGATGCGGTTGACCAGCAGCGGCGGCGACAGCTGCATCAGCTCGCCGGAGGTATCCGGCTCGGCCTGCAGCACGCGGGTCACGGTGAGCGTGCCGGCACCGAACTCAAGGGCGTCGCCCACCTTCAGCCCAAGCGCCTGCATCAGGCGCGGGTCGGCATAGGCTTCGCCTGCCGCCGGGGTGCCGGCCACTTCGCCGGTGCCGCCCGGGGCGCGGCTGACCCGCAGTTCGCCACGCAGCGGATAGCCGTCGCTGACCGCCTTGATGTTGGCCATCTGGCTTTCATCGCCATGGAACAGCACGCTGGGGAAGCTGACCATGCGGGTGCTGGCCAGGCCACGCGCACGCGCCTCGTCGGCGAAGGCCTGCGGCACGTCTTCGCGGCCGCCCAGGCCGAGATCGCCCCCGAGCATTTCCGCCGCGCTGCTGGTCAGCGCCAGGGTGACCCGATTGACCAGCGTGCCCACCGCCGTCATCACCGCCACGCCCAGCACCAGCGCGGCGAACACGGTCAGCAGGTCACCGGCGAGGAACTCCCGGCGCAGCGCGCGCCCGGCATGGCGCAGCACGTTCATGCGGTGATTCCGGCGGCATCGACCAGGCGGCCGCCGTCGAGCCGGTAGATGCGCTCGCAGCGCTGGGCCAGGCGCAGGTCATGGGTCACCAGCACCAGGGTGGTATCGCTGGTGGCGTTGAGCGCGAACAGCAGGTCGCTGATCTGCTGCCCGGTGGCCTGGTCCAGGCTGCCGGTGGGCTCATCGGCAAACAGGATGCGCGGCCGCGCCACGAATGCACGCGCCAGCGCCACGCGCTGCTGTTCGCCGCCGGACAGCTGGCGCGGGTAGTGGCGGGCGCGGTGGGTCAGCCCGACCTGCGCCAGCACCTCGCGCACCCGCGCCGCATCCTCGCGCCCGGCCAGTTCCAACGGCAGCGCGATGTTTTCTTCAGCGGTCAGCGCCGGCAGCAGGTGGAAGCTCTGGAACACGAAGCCGACCTCGCGGGCGCGCAGCTGCGCGCGGGCTTCCTCGTCGAGCGTGCCCAGCGTGGCCCCGGCCAGGGCGATGTCGCCGCGGCTGGGCAGGTCCAGGCCGGCCAGCAGGCCGAGCAGGGTGGTCTTGCCCGACCCGGACGCGCCGACGATGGCCACGCTCTCGCCTTCATGGACGGTCATGTCAATGTTGTCCAGTATGTGGACTTCACCCTCCGGGCCACGTGCGGACTTGCCCACGTTGTGGGCGGCGATGGCGACGGGCGCGCTGCGGGGGGACAGGCTGTCGATGAGGATTCTCCAATGTACCGAGCAAAATGGGCGGGCCACGCGGCCCAGGTGTTCTTGCTTCTGGCAGGGTTGCTGCTGCTGCCTGCGCTGGCATGTGCCAAAGGTGCGGACACCCGGCACGCGGTGCTGGTGGTCGGCGACAGCCTCAGTGCCGCCCACAATATCCCGGCCGCATCGGGCTGGGTAAACCTGCTTCAGCAGCGGGTTAGCCAGCAGATCACGCCGCCGCCGGCGATCATCAACGCCAGCATCAGCGGCGAAACCAGCTCCGGCGCGCTGACCCGGCTGCCGGCGCTGCTGGACAAGCACCGGCCGTCGGTGGTGGTCATCGAACTGGGCGGCAACGACGCCCTGCGCGGGCTGAGCCCGGCGCAGCTGCGCGGCAACCTGGAAAAGATGATCGTGGCCAGCCAGAAGGCCGGCGCCAAGGTGCTGCTGCTGGGCATCGACGTGCCGCCCAACTACGGGCCGGCCTACCGTGACCGCCTGCGCCAGGTCTATGCGGGGCTGGCCAGCCAGTACAAGGTGGCGCTGCTGCCGTTCCTGCTGGAGGGGGTGGCCCTGCAGCCCGGGCTGATGCAGGGCGACGGCCTGCACCCCACCGCCAAGGCCCAGCCGAAGGTGCTGGACAACGTCTGGCCGCTGCTCAAACCCCTGTTGAATGCCCCGCCGAATTGATTCGTGAGCGGCTTCACACCGCCTCCACCGACGATCCGGCATGTTTCACAAAGCTGAAGAAAGAGGGACTCCCATGCGTCAGACAAAGGAAACCTCCGGCCTGGTGCTGGTGGTCGAAGACAACCGCAATATCTCCGAGATGATCGGGGAATACCTGGAAGGCCGCGGGTTCGAAGTGGACTACGCCCAGGACGGGCTGGACGGCTATCGTCTGGCGGCCGAGAACAGTTACGACGTGGTGGTGCTGGACCTGATGCTGCCGCGCCTGGACGGCATCGAAGTCTGCCGCCGGCTGCGCAACGACGCGCGCAAATCGACGCCGGTGCTGATGCTGACCGCGCGCGACACGCTCGATGACAAGCTCACCGGCCTGGGCTTCGGCGCCGACGATTACCTGACCAAGCCGTTCGCGATCCAGGAGCTGGAAGCCCGCCTGCGCGCGCTGATCCGGCGCGAACGTCGCCAGGTGGGCTCGGAAGTGCTCAAGGTCGCCGACCTGGTGCTGGACCCGGTCAGCATGCGCGCCACGCGTGCGGGCACCGAGCTGCAGCTGTCGCCCATCGGCCTGCGCCTGCTCACCATCCTGATGCGCGAATCGCCGCGCGTGGTGACCCGCCAGGAAATCGAGCGCGAGATCTGGGGCAACGGGCTGCCGGATTCGGACACGCTGCGCAGCCACCTGTACAACCTGCGCAAGATCATCGACAAGCCGTTCGACCGTCCGCTGCTGCACACCGTGCAGAGCGCCGGCTACCGTATTGCCGATATCGCCCAGCCGATGAGCTGATGCGCCGCACCGCAGGGCGCACGATGGCAGGGGCCTGTGGCCCCGATGTACACGATGCCCCGGCACTTGCCGGGGCATCGTCGTTGCTTGCACGATGGAATAACGGCGCGCTTTCCTATAATCGCGGCGACCCGACCTGGACTTCGTAATGCCGCACGGTCTGCCGCGCAAGATCCGCATTGTCTTCATCCTGCAGGCCGTACTGGCGAGCCTGGGCATCCTGCTGGGCGCGTGGCTGGTCTCGCTGGTGATCAAGCACAGCCTGGTCAGCAGCGCGCTGCAGGAAGAGGCGACCTATTTCTGGGACCTGCACGCGGCTTCGCCCGCGCAGCCGCCGCCGAACACGCGCAACATCCGCGGCTACCTGCTGGAGGCCGGGCAGTCGGCGCTGAGCCTGCCGCCCAACCTGCGCACGCTGGCGCCGGGCTTCCACGAGTTGAAGGCGGACGACCAGCTGGTGCTGGTCGATGCACGCCCGGAAGGGCAGCTGTACCTGGTGTTCCTGCGCTCGCGCGCGGAGATGCTGGCGTTCTGGTTCGGGATCGTGCCGGTGCTGTTGACGCTGCTGGCGGTGTATGGGGCGTCGTGGATCACCTACCGGGCATCGAAGCGGCTGGTCTCGCCGGTGAACTGGCTGGCGCGGCGGGTATCGCGCTGGAACCCGGGCCATCCGGAGGCGTCTGACCTGGCGCCCGACAAGCTGCCGGCGGACATGCAGGGCGAAACGCGGCAGCTGGCGGCGGCCCTGCATTCGCTGGCCACGCGGGTTACCGCGCACGTCGCGCGCGAGCGCAACTTCACCCGCGATGCGAGCCATGAGCTGCGCACGCCGCTGACCGTGATCCGGGTGGCCAGCGACATGGCGCTGGGCGACCAGGACATGACGCCGCGGCTGCGTCGCGGGTTGCACCGCATCCAGCGCGCGGGCCGCGACATGGAGGCGGTGATCGACGCGTTCCTGATCCTGGCGCGCGAAGCGGACGTGGAGCCGCAGATCGAGCTGTTCGACGTCAACGAGATCGTGCGCTACGAAGTGGACAACGCGCGCGAGCTGATCGCGGGCCGGCCGGTGGAGATCCACCTGCACAGCGAGGGGCCGGTGCAGCTGCACGCGCCGCCGCGGGTGCTGCAGGTGGTGGTCAGCAACCTGCTGCGCAATGCGTGCAGCTACACCGACGAAGGCCGCATCGACGTGGACGTGCTGGACGACCGGGTGGTGGTGCGCGACACCGGCATCGGCATGTCGGCCGAAGCGCTGTCGCGCGCGTTCGAGCCGTTCTACCGCGCCGAACCCAGCCGCCCGCAGGGCACCGGCCTGGGCCTGTCGATCGTGCGCCGCCTGTGCGACCGCTTCGGCTGGAAGATCGCCCTCACCAGCGAACCCGGCATCGGCACGCAGGCCACGATCATCTATCGCTGACGCGTAAAAGCGCAGAGCAGCGGCGTTTCCATTGCCTGCGTGCAGGTGAGCGGCGGGGGTGGGCCCGCGGGGGGCGCCGTGAACCCATCCTTGGGGGCTTGGTCGCCGCATCCATGCGGCTCACACCCCCGCAAACCCACCCCCGCCACTCCCCTCGATGGTGTGCGAGCGCGGTAGGGTCGGTTCCCAAACGACTGCCGACTGTGCTGATCGGCCCTTTGACGCATGACCTCAAACAACGTGCGCTGTTACCGCTTTACCGCTGCACCACACTGCACCTTGCTTGCCAATGCCTTCCGCCAGATCGCATAGCCTTCCGGCTTCATATGCAGCATGTCCTCGCGGAACAACGCCGCGCGTGGCTGACCGTCCTCACCCAGCATCGGGGTGTAGATATCGGTGTAGCCGGTGTTGGGCAGCTTGGCCAACGCCTGCTGGATCAATCCATTGGCTTCCTGCACCGCCGGCAGCAGCTGCGCGCGCGACGGGCTGGGCTTGATCGAGATGACCTCGACCGTGGTCTTGGGCAGGTCGCGGTGCACGCGCTGCACGAACGCCACCACGTCGTCGCGCACCTGGGTGGGGCTGCGGCCGCTGTTGAGGTCGTTGTCGCCGGCGTAGAAGAACACCTTGCACGGCGCGTACGGGATCAGGATCTGGTCGGCGTACCAGGTGCTGTCGCGCACTTCGGAGCCGCCGAAGCCGCGGTTGAAGACCTTCTGGCCCGGGAAGTCGGCCGCCAGGGTGTCCCACATCCGGATCGAGGAGCTGCCGATGAATTCGATGCCGCCACGCGGGGGCGGGGTGGTGGCGTCGGCCTTGGCGAAGGCGGCCATGTCGCCGGCCCAGGCCACGTTGGAGACCTGTTCGGGGACCTGCGGCGGGGCCGGCACCAGGGCGGGCTTGAGGGCCAGGGCGGGCAGGCTGGCGGTGAGGGCCAGGGCGAGCAGCAGGGGGCGGGCGAAACGCTGGGACATGAACGACTCCGTTGGTGCGTCCGGTCATTCTAGGCCGGGTGCGCGGCGGCGGTTGGCCGGGCAGGGCCCCCCTTGTGGCAAAATGTCCGATTCTTCAATGCCTGCCGCGCTGCCCATGACCCTTTGTCGTGCCCCGCACCTGCTGTCCTGCTTCCGTTCCCGCCGTGGGGTGTCCCTGCGTGGCTGATGAAATCGGGCACATGCCGCGCGGCCCCAAGCGCATCTTCAAGGCGGCGGTGTGGTCCTGGCAGGGCCTGCGGGCCGCCTGGCTGCACGAGTCTTCGTTCCGGCTGGAGGTCTACCTGCTGGTGGTGATGGCACCGCTGGCGCTGTGGCTGGGGCAGACCCCGGTCGAGCGCGCGCTGATGATCGGGTCGATGCTGCTGGTGCTGGCCATGGAGCTGGCCAATTCGGCGATTGAAGCGGTGATCGAGCGCTACGGCGCTGAATTCCATGAGCTGGCCGGCCGCGCCAAGGACATGGGCTCGGCGGCGGTGTTCGTGCTGATGATGAATGTTCTGTTGTGCTGGGGCCTGGTCCTGGCGCCGCGCGTGTTCTGACGCGCCCCACGTCCGCTTTCCCCTTTGTAAGGATCCAGGTCCATGTTTCTTGAACTGCTGTCCGACCCGAACGTCTGGTTGACCCTGCTGACCCTGAGCGCGCTGGAAATCGTGCTTGGCATCGACAACCTGGTGTTCATCTCCATCGCCGTGAGCAAGCTGCCCGAAGCGCGCCGTCCGTTCGCGCGCAAGCTCGGCATCGCGGTGGCGTGCATCACCCGGATCCTGCTGCTGGTGTCGCTGGCCTACCTGGCGCACATGCAGGCCAACCTGTTCACCATTGCTGGCATGGGCATCTCCATCCGCGACCTGGTGCTGATCCTGGGCGGCCTGTTCCTGATCATCAAGGGCGGCATGGAAATCCGCGAGCTGATCACCGGCGGCGAAGACGAAGATCCCACCACCACCAAGGCCTCGGCCGTGTTCGGCATGGTGATCGCGCAGATCGCCATCATCGACATCGTGTTCTCGCTGGACTCGGTGATCACCGCGGTCGGCATCGCCGACCACGTGCCGGTGATGGTCGCGGCGATCCTGCTGTCGGTGGCGGTCATGCTGCTGGCCGCCAACCCGCTGGGCCGCTTCATCGACGCCAACCCGACCGTGAAGATGCTGGCCCTGGCCTTCATCCTGCTGATCGGTGCGGTGCTGATCCTGGACGGCCTGGACGTGCACGTGCCCAAGCCCTACATCTACGCCGCCATGGGCTTCTCGGTGCTGGTGGAGTGGCTGAACCTGCTGATGCGCCGCCGCGCGCTGGCGCACCACGTGCCGGGGGCGGGCAACTGGTAAGCGCCGTACCGACCAACGGTCGG
>DGIP01000053.1:526-1007 GCA_002386405.1 Stenotrophomonas maltophilia | reverse complement strand
CAACGGTCGGTACCTACCGGGCGGATGGTCGCCCCGGAATGACGCAGGGCCGGCCGTTGGGTCGGCCCTGCGCCGTTACGGGGTATTAACCCCTATTCATGGCATC
This sequence comes from Stenotrophomonas maltophilia, assembly GCA_002386405.1. Classification (GTDB taxonomy): domain Bacteria; phylum Pseudomonadota; class Gammaproteobacteria; order Xanthomonadales; family Xanthomonadaceae; genus Stenotrophomonas; species Stenotrophomonas maltophilia_AD. The sequence goes on along the minus strand of DGIP01000053.1, from coordinate 901 downwards.
CTCCGGCTCCCGACCACCCCGATCCGGAGCCGGCCATGCGTATGTCCCGATTGATCCTGCTGGCCCTGCTGGCCAGCCTGTTGTCCGGTTGCGGCTACAACGCGATCCAGCAGAAGGATGAGCAGGTCAAGGCCGGCTGGGCCGAGGTGCTCAACCAGTACAAGCGCCGCGCCGACCTGATTCCCAACCTGGTGCAGACCGTGGAAGGCTATGCCAACCAGGAGCGCCAGGTGCTCACCGACGTGACCAACGCGCGCGCGCGGGTGGGCCAGGTCAACGTGAATGCCGACGACGCCGAGTCGCTCAAGCAGTTCCAGCAGGCCCAGGGCGAGCTGAGCGGTGCGCTGTCGCGGCTGCTGGTGGTGACCGAGAACT
>DGIP01000053.1:0-272 GCA_002386405.1 Stenotrophomonas maltophilia | reverse complement strand
TGCTGGTGGTGACCGAGAACTACCCGAACCTGAAATCCGACCAGGGCTTCCGCGACCTGCAGGCGCAGCTGGAGGGCACCGAGAACCGCATCACCGTGGCGCGCGGCCGCTACATCCAGCAGGTGCAGGACTACAACACCTACGTCCGCTCGTTCCCGCAGCTGATCACCGCCAAGATCTTCGGCTACAAGGAAAAGCCGAACTTCACGGTGGAAAACGAAGCGCAGATCTCGCAGCCGCCGTCGGTGAAGTTCGGCGCGCAGCCAGCGGCC
>DGIP01000080.1 GCA_002386405.1 Stenotrophomonas maltophilia | reverse complement strand
CGATTCCGCACGCCGGCTCAACGCCGTGCCGGATTCGGCGTACGACGAGCGCCTGCACGAATGGCGGGCGCGCGAGGCGATGTCGCGCGGCGATTGGCCGGCCACGCTGGCGGCGATCCGCAAGATGGGCCCCACCCAGCGCAATGACTCGCGCTGGCGCTATTTCGAGGCGCGCATGCTGGAGAAGACCGGCAAGCGCAACGAGGCGTTGCCGCTGTACCGCGAAGCGGCGCGCGCGGCCACCTTCCATGGCTTCCTGGCCGCTGACCAGCTGGGCCAGAGCACCTACACGCTGTGCCCGGTGGAACCCAAGGACAGTGCGCAGGCACAGGCCACGGTGGCACGTGACCCGGCGATCGTGCGCGCGATGGAGCTGTTCAAGATCGAACGTTCGGGCTGGGCCGTGGCCGAGTGGAACGATGCCTTGACCCGCTTCGACACCACCCAGCGCCGCATCGCGGTGGAAGTGGCGCGCGACAACGGCTGGTTCGACCGCGCGGTGTTCTCGCTGGGCAAGACCCCGGAAGAGCAGCGCCTGTACAGCCTGCGCTTCCCGCTGCACCACGATGATGCGATCCGCCGCGAATCGGCGCGCAACGCGATTGACCCGGCCTGGGTGGCCGCCGAGATCCGCGCCGAGAGCATCTTCAACCCGAAGGCGCGTTCCCCGGCCAATGCGATGGGGCTGATGCAGGTGCTGCCGGCCACCGGCGCGAGCGTGGCCAAGACCATCGGCCTGACCAACTACGGCGGTGCGGCCAGCCTGTATGACGCCGACACCAACATCGCCATCGGCACCGCCTACCTGCGCCAGCTGATGAACAAGTACGAAGGCCTGCCGTATGTGACCATCGCCGCCTACAACGCCGGGCCGACCCCGACCGCACGCTGGCAGTCGCAGCGGCCGGGCTTCGATCCGGACATCTGGATCGAGACCATCAGCTACAAGGAGACCCGCGAGTACGTGGCGCGGATCCTGGCCTTCAGCGTGATCTACGACTGGCGCTTGAACGGCGATGCGCTGCCGGTGACCGACCGCATGAACGGGCGGCTGCAGGCGAAGCGGAAGGCGTTCACCTGCCCGACCGATGCGGAGAAGGGCGGCGACTGAGGGCCTGCCAACGGCCGGCGTTGCCGGCCGTGGCATCATGGGCCCATGAAGATCTATCTCGTTGGCGGCGCCGTGCGCGACCGCCTGCTGCAGCGTCCTGCCGGCGACCGCGACTGGGTGGTGGTGGGTGCCACCCAGCCGGAAATGGAGGCGCTGGGTTACAAGGCGGTGGGCAAGGACTTCCCGGTATTCCTGCACCCGGATACGGGCGAGGAATACGCGCTGGCGCGGACCGAGCGCAAATCCGGGCGCGGCTACCGGGGCTTCGTGGTCGATGCCGATCCGTCGGTGACGCTGGAAGAAGACCTGCTGCGCCGCGATTTCACCATCAACGCCATTGCCTGCGATGAGGCCAGCGGTGAGCTGGTGGACCTTTACGGCGGCGTGCGCGACATTGAACAGCGCGTGCTGCGCCATGTGGGCCCCGCCTTCGTGGAAGATCCGCTGCGGGTGCTGCGCGCGGCACGCTTCATGGCGCGCTTTGCTCCGCTGGGCTTCAGCGTGGCACCGGAGACGATGCAGCTGATGCGGCAGATCGCCGACAGCGGCGAGCTGGATGCACTGGTACCCGAACGGGTCTGGCAGGAACTGCGCCGCGTGCTCGGTTCGGCGCAACCGTCGGCCTTCCTGCGCACGCTGCACGATGCCGGTGCGCTGGGTGCGGTGCTGCCCGAACTGGAAGCGCTGTATGGCGTGCCGCAGCGCGCCGAGTACCACCCGGAAGTGGATACCGGCATACACCAGGAAATGGTCAGCGATATCGCCGCGCAGCTGGCGCCAGGCGATGACCTGGTGGGGTTCGCCGCGCTTACCCACGACCTGGGCAAGGCGCTGACGCCGCACGCGGAATGGCCGCGCCATGTGATGCATGAGGAGCGCGGGCTGGAACCGCTGCGTGCGCTGTGTGATCGCTTGAAGGTTCCGCTGGATCACCGCCAGCTGGCCGAGGCGGTGTGCCGCGACCATCTCAACGTACACCGCATTGATGAACTGCGCGATGGCACGGTGCTGGAGCTGCTGGGCCGCTGCGATGGGTTCCGCCGGCCCGAACGGATCGCAAGGATCGCGGTGTGCTGCGAGGCCGACGCGCGTGGCCGTCTCGGCTTCGAGGATCGGCTGTACCCGCAGGGTGAAACGCTCAACCGCCTGCACCAGGCGGCGTTGTCAGTGCAGGCCCGCGACCTGGATCTAGCGCACCTGAAAGGTCCAGCAGTAGGCGAAGCGCTGGCCCAGGCCCGCATCAAGGCCATTGCCGCCGCCCGTCGTTGATCCTACGGATGCACCACGAACAGGCCGCCTGCTCCGGGTGAGCGGGCGAGATCGGCGTCGGACAGGCGCGCCCGCGCGGTGGTGATGAAAAGGCGTCCATCGTCGGCGAATGCGAGGCTGCCTACGTGCGCGGCAGGTACCGGGATCGAGCGCAGGACCGCACCGTTGGGTGCGAGTTCCACCACCGCATGGCCGCCCCACATCGCCACCCACAGGTGGCCTTCCGGCCCCATCGTCATGCCATCAGGTTTGCCTGGCACGCCGAGGAAGTCGGTCACCACACGCGGTTCGCCCAAGGTGCCGGCGTGGATATCGGCCGGATAGGCGAGCAGCGTGCGCGCCAGCGTATCGATCACGAACAGCGTGCGCTCGTCGGCGGAGAAGGCCATGCCGTTGGCCACGCCCAGCCCCTCTGCCACGCGCTGCGCGGGTGCTTCCGGGCGGGTTGCATGGAACAGCGCGCCACGGCCGGACAACAGGCCGCGATGCATGGAACCGCCCCACAGCCCACCCCGGCTGTCCACCACCATATCGTTGAGCCGACATCCTGCACCGACATCGATCTCCGGCCCGGCGGTGATGCTCCCCTCCGCCAGCAGGCTCAGGAAGTGCGTCTCGCCATTTCCCACCAGCGCGGCGCCCACCCGTCCCAACGCCCACACCGGTTCGGTCAGCGGCACGCGCGTGCACGCCGTACCCTCCCAGCGCAGCAGGCACGGCACGGTCGGGTCGACCCAGTACAAGGTGCCTTCGGCATCGAAGAGGGGCGACTCGCCCACCATCGTCTGCGCGGCATGCGCCAGCGTCGCCACCGGCGCGGGCGACGCCTGCAAGGCCTGGATCCACGCGGCAGCACGCCGGCCGACGTCATCGGCGGCCCGGCCGGGACGGTACAGATCGGTGCCGACGCCGAAGGCCCGCACACCTGCGTCGCGGTATGCCCCAATGTCGCCGACGCTCGCGCCCCCCACGGCGATCAGGGTCACGCCGGCCGGCAGCACCGCCGACAGCGCCGACAACTGCGGTCGCGCGCCATGGGCCGGGAACGCCTTGAGGTGGCGTGCACCGGCGGCGATGGCGGCGAACGCTTCGGAGGCAGTGGCGAACCCGGGCAAGGGGATCATGCCCTTCGCCAGTGCGGCAGCGATCACGGCGGGATCGGTATTGGGCGACACGCAGAACGCGCAACCGGTGGCGGCGAGCTGCTCGACCGCATCGGTGGTCACCACCGTGCCGGCACCGATCAGCATGCGCCCTTCAAAATGCGCTGCCAGCGCGGCGATGGTGGGGAACGGGTCCGGCGAATTGAGGGGCACTTCCGCCAGCCGCACGCCGGCGGTGTACAGCGCCTCCACCACCGCAATCGCTTCGTCGCCGGTCAGCCCGCGCAGGATCGCGATCAGGCCGGTATCGGCCAGGGCACGGTCGAACACCGCATCATGCGCACTCATGCCATCGCCCCCGCTGCCTGGTGCAGTGCCAGGAACCCGCGGGTCGAGGCCTGTTGCGAGGCGATGGGCCTGCCGGAGCTCCCCAGCTCCTGCAGTGCGCGCGCATACAGCGCACACACCGGCGCCGCGCCGATCAACGGCACCTCGTTCAGTGCGTCGGCCCAGCAGCGGCGCACATCGGCGAGTTCCGCGCCGATCAGCAGGCCGCGCAGATAGGAAGCGCCCTCGCGCCGGGCCAGGTCACCCCGGATCACCCGCGCCCGCGCACCGAACAGCAGGGTGGTCAATCCCGCACCGCCCTGCGCGGCACGCACGCCATCGATGAACGCCGCGCCGTCTTCGGCCGGACCGTCAACCACCGATGCCAGCAGACCTGCTGCGGTGAGCCGGTCGAAGATCTCGCCCGACATCGCGGTCATGAACTCCACCACCACGCCCTGTTCCAGCCGCACCCACTTGCTGTGCGTGCCGGGCAAGGCCACCAGTCCGGTGGCGGGAATCGTCCCGAGCGCGACCATCCCCAACAGCTCGGTTTCCTCCCCGCGCATGATGTCCGGTGCACCATCGCCGCGCCGGCAGGCCAGCCCCGGAACGATCGCCACCGCATGCGCACCGATGTGCACCTCATGCAGGCGCCCGGCGATGGCATCCGGTGATGCCGGGCAGTCCACGTATCCCGCATCACTCCAGCCGATGTTGGAGCCGATCATGCCGCTGGCGTAGATCCGCGAGGCGTGCGGCCATGCCGTTGCCACCTCCTCCAGCAGCGCCTGCATCTGCGACCTCTCAAGACCGGCAATGCCGCGCGGCTGTTCGATCGTCGCGCTGACGCTTCCGTCGGCATCGATCCGGTACGCGCGGAAGTTGGTGCTGCCCCAGTTGATGCCAATGATGTAGTTCGTGTCCTGCACACTCATCGCCGGGTCACCCCTGCACCACCGTCCAGCGGAAACACCGAACCGGTGATCCAGCCACTGCGCGGCGAGGCCAGGAACAACACCAGCTCGGCGGCATCTCCGGGCGTACCCAAGCGACCCAGCGGATGACGCTGCTCGTTGCTGCGCCGTGCGGCGGCCGGGTCTGCGGCGCGCGCGAACGAGGCCTGCAGCATCGGCGTGTCCACCGACGCCGGCGCGATGGTGTTGACCCGGATGTTGTCCGGGGCAAATTCCAGCGCGGCGGTGCGCGCCATTTCCTCCAGCGCGGCCTTGGACGCGGCGTAGGCTGCCAGCCCCGGGGTGGCGAAACGCGCGTTGATCGACGACACCAGCACGATGCTGCCACCGCGCCCGCGCATGTCCGGCACCACCTCGCGCATCACCCGCAGCGCACCGAGCACGTTGACCGAGTAAACGTCCAGCCAAAGGTCGTCGGTGCTGTCGAGCGTGCTGCCCGGCGGGCAGATGCCGGCGCAATGCACCAGCGCATCAAACGGCCCCAGCGCCGTGCGCAGTTCGGCAATGGCGGCACTGACCGCCTCCGGCGAGCGCAGGTCGGCCACGGCACTTGCGTCCGCCCCGCTCGACTCGCCCTGGTCCAGCGCCGCCACCCGGGCGCCATCAGATCGGAAGA
>DGIP01000081.1 GCA_002386405.1 Stenotrophomonas maltophilia | reverse complement strand
GGTCCTGGTCGGCGCCGCCGAAGAGATCGTTGTCGACGCGGAAGTTGACCTGCGGCGGGTGCTCGCGCATGGCGTCGGGCCCGCATTGTTCGGCTGCCTGTACCGCAGGCGCGGCTGCTGCAAGAACACCGGCAAGCGCGGCCGGTAACGCGAATCGCTTCAGAAGCATAAGGTTCCCGCTGATGGTTTATTCATTTTTAAGCGGGAGCAGGGTATGCAGGGCGTGATGCAATGACCAGCGCCGCGCACGCACTGGTGCGTCTTGTTCGTGAAGGCCGATCTTCACGTACCGTTCGGCGCAGCTGTGCGCACGATCATGCAGGTCTTGGGTTCAGACGCTTCCGTCCCCATAATCGCGGTCATGGAAATCAAGTCTGACAATCCCGAACACGGCTTCCAGTTCCCCGGTCAATTCGAGCTCAGCGCCATGGGCTCGGCGAACATCGGTCTGGAGCACGAACTCCCGCAGCTGCTGCATGTGGCCGGTATCCAGGTGCTCAAAGAGCGCATCACCTGGAAGACCTCGTCCAACGGCAAATACGTGTCCGTGAAGCTGGTCTTCATGGCCGAAAGCCGTGAGCAGCTGGACCTCGCCCACACGGCGCTGCGCGGCCACCCGGAAGTGAAGTGGACGCTGTAACCAGCTGCGACTCCAGCGCTGCACCGGGCCAGCGCCCGGCGCAGCCGGCGATCGTGCGCGACCTGGGCCGCCAGCCCTATGCGCCGGTCTGGCATGCAATGCAGCGTTTCACCGATGCGCGTACGGACGACACCCCGGACGAACTGTGGGTGGTCGAGCACGATCCGGTGTTCACCCTGGGCCAGGCCGGCAAGGACGAACACGTGCTGGCCCCGGGCGATATCCCGGTGCTGCACGTGGACCGTGGCGGCCAGGTGACCTACCACGGGCCGGGCCAGATCGTGGTCTATCCGCTGCTGCAGCTGCGCCGGCTGGGGATCGGGGTGCGCGATTACGTGTGCCGGATCGAGCAGGCAATCATCGATACGCTGGACGAATGGAATATCGGGGCTGAACGGCTGGACGGCGCGCCCGGGGTCTATGTGGGCGGGGCCAAGGTGGCCGCGCTGGGCATCCGGGTCCGCCGCGGCTGCACCTTCCACGGCCTGGCCTTCAACGTGGCGATGGACCTGGAGCCGTTCCACCGCATCAATCCCTGCGGCTACCAAGGGCTGCAGGTCACCTCGATGGTAGACTTGGGGGGACCGTCCGGCATGGCGGCCGTCAAGCCGGTACTGCTGGGCCATCTGGCCCGCCAGTTCGGGTTGGACCTCCAGCCTGCCACGGACCTGCCCGATCTGACTGACGCGGCCTGAGCGCCGCCGACCAAGGCCATGACTGAAACCACCGCTCGCATCATTCCCCTGCAGGTCGTGCAGGGCGACACGCCGTCCGCCGCGCCGTTGCAGGCCGGGGTCAAACAGCTGGGCGGTGACAAGATCGGCCGCTCGCCGGTGCAGTTCGCCGACGCGCCGGTGCTGCGCAAGCCGTCGTGGATCCGGGTCCGGATCCCGTCGGGCAACGCGGTGCAGACGCTGAAGGCCAAGCTGCGCGAGAACCGCCTGGTGACGGTCTGCGAGGAAGCCAGCTGCCCCAACATCCACGAGTGCTTCAGCCACGGCACGGCAACGTTCATGATCCTGGGCGAGGTCTGCACGCGGCGCTGCTCGTTCTGCGACGTGGCCCACGGCCGGCCGAAGCCGCCGGATGCGGGCGAGCCGGCCAGCCTGGCGCAGACCGTGGCGGACATGGGCCTGAAGTACGTGGTGGTGACCAGCGTGGACCGCGACGACCTGCGCGACGGCGGTGCCCAGCACTTCGCCGACTGCATCGGGGCGATCCGGGCCAAGTCGCCGAACACGCGCATCGAAGTGCTCACGCCGGACTTCCGCGGCAAGGGCCGCATGGAGCGGGCGCTGGACATCCTGGCGACCAACCCGCCGGATGTGTTCAACCACAACATCGAAACCGTGCCGGACCTGTACCGAAACGTACGCCCGGGTGCGGATTACCAGTGGTCGCTCACGCTGCTGAAGAACTTCAAGGCACAGCACCCGTCGATCGCGACCAAGTCCGGCATCATGCTGGGCCTGGGCGAGGAGATGGACCAGGTGCGGGCGACCATGCGCGACCTGCGCGCGCACGACGTGGACATGATCACCATCGGCCAGTACCTGCAGCCGACGGCGCACCACCACCCGGTGCTGCGTTACTGGACGCCCGAGGAATACAAGGAACTGGAGGTCTACGGCTACGAGCTGGGCTTCAGCCACGTGGCCTCCGGCCCGATGGTGCGTTCTTCGTACCATGCTGACGTGCAGGCCAAGGGCGCTGGCGTCGCCTGAGTTCCCGTCAGACGCGGCTGCCGGTGAATCGAGCGCCGGGGCGGCACACCCTTTCCGGCGAATGTCCCCCGGCGTCGGCCGTAGGCCGACACCTCCTCCTTTACTTCGCCTCCAAGGGTATGGCGACCCGGCACTCGATCCACCGGC
>DGIP01000203.1:2338-3249 GCA_002386405.1 Stenotrophomonas maltophilia | reverse complement strand
CGACCAGGGCGGTGGTGATGGCCACCGCCTCGTCGGCGTTGTCGATGGCGACCGCGCCGCCCGGCACGCGGGGCATGCGCGGGTGGGGGATGCCGGGCCCGTCCATGTCAGGAGCCGGCGCCGCCGTCGGGGGTGCCGACGGCCTGGTCGTCGTCGCTGTCGTCGGTGTCGTCGAAATCGACGATCACTTCGACGCCATCGTCGTGGATGGTCACTTCGTGCACGTTGGCTTCGACGTCTTCATCTTCGACGACCTCGACCGTCTCGGTGGCGTCAATGATTTCGTATTCGGCCACTGCGTCGTCGGCGTATTCGTCTTCGTCGTCGAACGCTTCGCCGTCGAGCAGCTGGTAATAGCCGCCGGCCACCAGGGCGTGCAGGGCGTCGCGGCCCTTGGCCGAGAGCTTCTGGTACAGGGCGCCACCGATCTGTTCGGCGGCGGCCAGGGCCTGGGCGTCCTTCACCGGCAGGGCGAATTCGAGGCCGCTGCAGTACAGGCTGGCGCCGCGCTTGGCACGGCGCCAGGCCAGGCGGGCCCACGGGTGGCGGCCGAGTTCGATGCCTTCGGCCAGGGCGGCTTCGACGTCTTCGCGCGGGAGCGCTTCGCCGGAGGCGACCACGTCACCGGCGGCGCGGTAGGTGGTGATGAAGCGGCCGAACCAGTCGCCAAGGCGGTCGGGGTCGTTCATGCGGATGGCGTTGAGGGCCTGGACCACGCGGCCCATGGCCACGGCGTCGATCTCGTTGGGGTCTTCGGGCACCTTCAGGTCCGGGTCCTGGTAACGGATGGCCTCGTCGGCATCCATGATCAGGGTGTCCAGGTAGTCGCTGATCAGTTCGGCGGCGGCGGGGGCGCGCATGCCGAAGGAGAAGGTCAGGCAGGGGTCTTCGGCCACGCCGTTGTGGGGGAC
>DGIP01000203.1:0-2107 GCA_002386405.1 Stenotrophomonas maltophilia | reverse complement strand
GGGCGGCAGGTACAGCATGTCGCCGGGCTCGAGCACCCAGTCGTGGGTGGGCTTGAAGCGGCGCAGCAGCTTGAGTTCGACGTCGTTGCGGAAATCCAGCGGGGGGCGCTTGCCCTTGGTGGATTCGCTGGCGTCGATCTGCCAGCGGCGGTGGCCGTAGGCCTGCAGCAGGAACACGTCGTACTGGTCGACGTGGGCGCCGACCGAGCCGCCGGTGGCGGCGAAGCTGATCATCACATCGTCCATGCGCCAGCGCGGCAGGAAGTCGAAGTGGCTGATCAGGGCGCGCACGTCGGGGTCCCACTTGTCGACGTCCTGGACAAGCAGGGTCCAGTCGTGGTCGGGCATGCCGGGGAATTCTTCTTCCTGGAACGGGCCGGTGCGCACGGACCAGCCGTCGGTGGCGCGGTCGTGGGTGATCAGGCGGGCCAGGGCGGTTTCCTCGCAGGCCAGGCCGGCTAGGTCTTCGGGCTGGAGCGGGGTTTCAAAGTCGGGGAAGGCGCCGCGGATCAGCAGCGGGCGCTTCTGCCAGTAGTCGCGCAGGAAGGTCGCGGCGGGCATGCCCAGCGGCAGGCCGGGGCGGGCCTGGACTTCGATGACGGGGGTTTTGGTCTTGGGCACAGCCATGGGGGAATCCTTGCAGCGTAAAGACGGAGTACGGGGTGCGCGGCGGTGTACGCGCGCTTGCCGGCCTATTGTCCGCTGGTTGGGAGCGATGTGCACCTGTGGTGGGTTGTCGCGTAGAGCCGCTGGCGCGTTGGTTGTTACGGGCTGGTCGGACGGAAGGGCAGCGACGCAGGGCGTCGCTCTACGTGCACGATGGCCTGACGTAACGGTGTGGGGCATTGGCACACCGCCGGTAGGGTTGGGTCCCAACCAACTGCCGTGAACCTGTCTGCGCCCGGTGACGCATTGAAATGACCGAAATGGCGGTGCGCCAAACGAAAACGGGGCGCCGGAGTTGCCGACGCCCCGTCTGGGGTCACTGCTTTGTTTCGCGGATCAAATCGCCTTGGCCAGACCCGCCGCCAAACCGATGTACCCGCCCGGGGTCAGCTCGCGCAGGTTCTGCTTGGCGTCTTCCGGCAGGTCCAGCGATTCCACGAACGCCTTCATCGACTCGGCGGTGATGCCCTGGCCACGGGTCAGGGCCTTGAGCTGCTCGTAGGGGTTGGGCAGGCCATGACGGCGCATCACCGTCTGCACGGCTTCGGCCAGCACTTCCCACGCGGCGTCCAGGTCGGCGTTGAGGCGTTCCGGGTTCACGGTCAGCTTGCCCAGGCCCTTGGCCAGCGAGTCCAGGGCGACCTGGCTGTGGCCGAAGGCGGTGCCCACCGCGCGCAGCACGGTGGAGTCGGTGAGGTCGCGCTGCCAGCGGCTGATCGGCAGCTTGGCGCTGAAGTGCTCGAACAGGGCGTTGGCGATGCCGAAGTTGCCTTCGGCGTTTTCGAAGTCGATCGGGTTGACCTTGTGCGGCATGGTCGAGGAGCCCACTTCGCCTTCCTTGAGCTTCTGCTTGAAGTAGCCCAGCGAGATGTAGCCCCAGATGTCGCGGGCCAGGTCGATCAGGATGATGTTGGCGCGGCGGGCGGCGTCGCCGATCTCGGCGATGTTGTCGTGCGGCTCGATCTGGGTGGTGTAGGGGTTGAACACCAGGCCCAGGCTTTCGACGAAGCGCTTGGCGAAGGCCGGCCAGTCCACGTCGGGGTAGGCGATGGCGTGGGCGTTGTAGTTGCCCACCGCGCCGTTGATCTTGCCGGTCAGCTCGACCGCGGCGATCTGGCGGCGCTGGCGCTCCAGGCGGGCGACCACGTTGGCCACTTCCTTGCCCAGGGTGGTGGGCGAGGCGGTCTGGCCGTGGGTGCGCGACAGCATCGGCTGTTCGGCCTGGGCATGGGCCAGGGCGCGCAGGCGGGCGGCGATGTCGTCCAGCGACGGCAGCAGCACGGTGCGGCGGGCTTCTTCCAGCATCAGGCCATAGCTGAGGTTGTTGATGTCTTCGCTGGTGCAGGCGAAATGCACGAATTCCAGGGCCGGGGCCAGCTCGGCGTCGTCCTTGAGCTGTTCCTCGATGAAGTACTCCACGGCCTTGACGTCGTGGTTGGTG
>DGIP01000147.1 GCA_002386405.1 Stenotrophomonas maltophilia | reverse complement strand
ATCTCTTTGCCGGGGCCTTGGCCACGGTCTTCTTGGCGACCGGCGCAGCTGCGCCCACGGCCACCTTGCTCACCGCGTGCGAACGCGAATTGCCGTAGCTGGCGTTGTAGCGCTTGCCCTTGGCGGTCTTGCGGTCACCCTTACCCATGTCGTCAACTCCTTAGTCTGAAATCTGATTACCCCGTGCTGACACGGGTTCGGCGGGCCCGCCCTTGCAGACGCCCCCGCGCACGATCGGAAAGCCTACCACAGCGCCTCAGTGCGCACAGCTCGCATCATGGACGTGCCCGTGGTTCAGGCGCAGGTTGACCAGGTGCGCAACACCCACCAGCACCCCGCCCAGCGTCATCACCACCGCATGTGGCACCGCCGAATGGTGCAGCGGCCCGTACAGCAGCCCCGCCCACAGCGCCGTCAGGCCCGGCACGAGGAACCCCAGCGCGCGCAGCGCCCCGTGGCGGCGATAGCCCCACACCAGGCTGAACAGCCCCAGCAGGGTCACGAAGCTGACCAGCGCCAGTTCCACCCCGTCGCCCAGCCATACCGACAGCCCCAGTGAGGGGGCCGCCGCCAGCAGGACAGGCAACACGGCGCAGTGCACCGCACACAGCAGCGAGCCGGTGGCACCAAAGCGATCCAACAGATGACGGAGGCGGGAGAACAGGGGCATGACTTCCAGCAGGGTCGGCGAAGCGTTATGGAATAATATAACATCAATCCCGACGCGCACTCCCTCCCCCTGCCCCACCCGGTTCCACCCTCCCGATTTGACGGGATTGGCGCGCCCCACCATTGATACATTGTAACAATTCGACCGACGGACCCTCTGCCCATGCGCTCTTCCCGTTCCCTCAAGCCGCACGCCCTGTCCCTGGCGCTTGCCGCTGCGCTGCTCCCCACCCTGGCCTTTGCCGCCGACGATGCCGCCGAGCGTGACCACCACCTGACCGAGCTGTCCGCAGTGAAGGTCACCGCCACCCCGCTGCAGGGCGATGCCGAATCGCTGGCACGGCCCGTGGACGTGCTCGCCGGCGAGCGCCTGGACGAACAGAAGGCCGGCACCCTCGGCGATACCGTGGCCAAGCTGCCCGGCGTGCAGAGCACCTTCTTCGGCCCCGGCGTCGGCCGCCCGATCATCCGCGGCCAGGAAGGCCCGCGCGTGGCCGTGCTCTCCAACGGCATGGGCAACATGGATGCCTCCACCGTCAGCGCCGACCACGCCACCAGCATCGAACCGTTCCTGGCCGACCAGATCGAAGTCCTGAAGGGCCCGGCCACCCTGCTGTTCGGCAGTGGCGCCATCGGCGGCGCGGTCAACGTGGTCGATGGCCGTATCGCCCGCGACCTGCCCGACCGCCCGCTGAGCGGCCGCGCCGAAGTGCGCGGCAACTCGGTCAATGACGAACGCAGCGGCATGTTCCGGCTCGATGGCGTGAACGGCAACTGGGTGCTGCATGTCGACGGCCTGGTCCGCAACGGCGATGACTACCGCATTCCCGGCTACGCCGTGATCGACGGCCTGGAAGACCACAGCGGCCACGATCATGAAGAAGGCGACACCGACGAGCCGCGCCGCGGCACCCTGGACAACAGCTCCATCCGCACCCGCGCCGGCGGCGTCGGCGCGACCTGGCTGGGCGAAGGCGGCTACTTCGGCGCGTCGGCCAGCACCTACCGCACCAACTACGGCATTCCCAACGGCGCCCACGTGCATGCCGACGACGACCATGATCATGACCATGGCGACGAGGAAGAAGAAGAAGGCGACGAGCACGACGTGCGCATCGACATGGTGCAGAACCGCTTCGAAGCCAAGGGCGGCATCTACAACCCGGTCTCGTTCCTGAAGAACATCAACCTGCGCACCGCCTACACCGACTACGAACACGTCGAGCTGGAAGCCGGCACCCCGTCCACCCGCTTCACCAACCGCGGCGTCGAAGCCCGCCTGGAAGCGGTGCAGCAGCAGATCGGCGGCTGGGACGGCGCGTTCGGCCTGCAGTTTGGCAACAGCGATTTCGGCGCCAAGGGCGAAGAAGCCTTCGTGCCCGATACCGGCACCCGCAACGTGGGCCTGTTCGTGCTGCAGGAAAAGCAGTTCGGCCCGTTCAAGCTGGAACTGGGCGGCCGCCACGACCAGGTCAAGCTGGACCCGACCGGTGATTACCGCGCACGCACCTTCGATGCCACCAACCTGTCGGCCGCCGGTATCTGGAAGCTCAACGATGCCGTCGACCTGCGCTTCGGCGTGGACGGTTCCGAGCGCGCGCCGACCAATGAAGAGCTCTACGCCGCCGGTGCGCACATCGCCACCCGTTCGCTGGAAATCGGCGATGCCAACCTGAAGACCGAACGCGGCCAGCGCGTCGAACTCGGCATCCACACCCACAGCGACCGCCTCGATTTCTCCGCGTCGATCTACCAGACCAAGTTCAAGGACTTCATCTACCTGGCCGACACCGGCGTGGTGGAAAGCCTGCCGGTGCGCCTGTGGACGCAGCAGGACGCCACCTTCAAGGGCGCCGAAGCCGAAGCGCTGGTGCACCTGTTCGAAGGCAACAGCGGCGACTGGGACCTGCGCGTGTTCGGTGACTACGTGAAGGCCGAACTGGATGGCAGCGGCAGCCGCAGCGTGGACATCGCCGTGCCGCACGGCGACCACGACCACAACTACACCGTGGACCTGGCCAACAGCGGTTACCTGCCGCGCATCTCCCCGGCCCGCGTCGGCGCCGACCTGCGCTGGTCGCGTGACGGCTGGCGTGCTTCGGTGGGTGCGGTGCGTTACAGCAGCCAGAAGGACACCGCGCAGAACGAAGCGGAAAGCGCCGGCTACACGCTGGTTGATGCGCACTTTGCCTACCGCTGGGACCGCTCGGACAGCAACAGCTACGAGGTGTTCCTGGACGGCAACAACCTGACCAACCGCGAGGCGCGTGCGCACACCTCGCTGCTGCGGGATTACTCGCCGCTGCCGGGTCGCGGCGTTGCGTTCGGCATCCGCGCCTACTTCTGATCCCCACTGGGGTCCATGTTTGACCTTCGGGGGCCCCAGGGCCCCCGTTTTTTTGGTCGTACAATCCGGAAAACCCACCGACCCGGAACGGCCCATGCATCCAGCGTCCCCTGCCCCGCGCATGCATTGGGGGCTGCTTGTGGCGGCCTCGGCCATTTTGATGGTGACCATGGGCGTGCGGCAGACGTCCGGGCTGTACGTGGACCCGATCCACCGCAGCACCGGGGTGAGCATCGTCGAGATCAGCTTCGCGCTGGCCATCGGGCAGTTCGTCTGGGGCGCGGTGCAGCCGGTGTTCGGCGCGGTGGCCGACCAGCGCGGAGCGTGGCCGGTGCTGCTGGGCGGCACGCTTCTGCTGGTGGCGGGCCTGGTGCTGGCGCCGCTGCTGACCAGCCCGCTGGGGCTGAGCTTTACCCTGGGCCTGCTGATGGCCGCCGGTGCGGGGGCCGGCAGCTTCTCGGTGCTGATCGGCGCCACCGCGCATCGCCTGCCGGCCGAAAAGCGCTCCTTCGCCGCCGGCCTGATCAACGCCGGCGGTTCGCTCGGCCAGTTCGTGTTCGCCCCGCTGGTGCAGTGGGTGATCAGCAGCGCCGGCTGGGCGCGGGCGATGTGGGTGATGGCCGCCGCCGCGCTGCTGTCGCTGCCGCTGGCCTGGCCGCTGCGGCGACGTCCCGGCGACCATGCCTTCGCCGGTACTACCGATGAGGGCGGCCTGCGCGCCCAGCTGCACGTGGCCGCGCG
>DGIP01000202.1 GCA_002386405.1 Stenotrophomonas maltophilia | reverse complement strand
CGATCACCACCACGGTGCGCGACGCCGCCGGGGCCTCCACCTCGATCCCGGTCAGGAACAGCCGCGCGGTGGTGGGGCTGCTGTCGCGCAGCGCAACGCTGCCAGCCTGGTCGCCCGGGGCGATCGCGCTGGTCTGGCGTCCCTCCCAGTGGAAGGTCTGCAGTGGCGTGGGGCCGCGAACGTACACGTTGACCTGCACAGCCTGCTGGTTGCCAACGGCCAGGGCCAGCGGGTCGCTCACACGGTCCTAGCCGGGCGCGATGGTGGTGCCCGCCTGGCCGTCAAAGGACAGCGCCACCGGGGCTGCTCCGGCGCTCCCGGCCACGCTGGCCGCACCGATCCGCAAGGGCGTGGTGCCGAACGCATTGCTCAAACGCACGCGCAACCGCGGGCCGCCCAGGCTGATCCGGGCGGTCTGGCGGAAGGTCTGGTCGTCCATCACCTGCGGGATACCGGTCGGAAACAGAAAGTCGGCGCCCCAGACCGGTTGCGGGCTGGCCTGCCAGCTGGTGACCCAGTGCGGCGGCGCGGGACCTTCCGCAGCGATGGCGAGGGAGGCGGCAGCGGCCGACAGCGTCAGCAGGGTGCCAGTGGCAAGACGGATCAGGGGGTTCATGTGGGCCATCCGGTGGAAGAGGCGGCCATCGTGCGCGGCGGGCTATCTGTGAACTAGACTGCCTGCGGACAATCATCTGTGAACTGGGTTCATCCAATGCCGACGCCCGACATCAATCGTTCCGGCCAGCTGGAAATCTTCGTGCGGGTGATCGAGGCCGGCAGTTTCTCGGCGGCGGCCCGCGCGCTGGACATGAGTCCTTCGGCAGTCAGCAAGCTGGTGGCGCGGCTGGAGCAACGGCTGGGCACGCGCCTGCTGCAGCGTTCCACCCGCCAGTTGCAGCTGACCCCGGAAGGCTGCGCCTTCTATGAGCGTGGCCTGCGCGTGCTGGCCGACCTGGACGAGGCCGAGCGCTGCGCCAGCGCCCACGCCGAACCGCGCGGGCGGCTGCGGGTGAACAGCAACATGCCGTTCGCCCACCACTTCCTGTTGCCGCTGCTGCCGGCCTTCCTGGACCGGCACCCGCAGGTGGGGGTGGACCTGATGCTGACCGACGAGGTGATCGACCTGCTGGAGCAGCGTACCGACGTGGCGGTGCGGGCCGGCCCGTTGAAGAGCTCCAGCCTGGTCGCGCGGCGGCTGGGCAGTACCCGGATGATGATCGTGGCGGCGCCGGCGTACGCGGCCCGGCACGGGCTGCCCGGCGATGCGGCAGCGCTGCTGGCACACAACCGCCTGGACATCGGTCACGCACGTGCGCAGACCGGCTGGCCGGTGTGCGAACAGGGGCAGGTGCAGATGGTGCCGACCGGCGGCAACGCACGCGCCAGCGATGGCGAGGCGTTGCGGCGGCTGGTGCTGGGCGGCGCGGGCATCGCACGGCTGGCGGCGTTCCAGGTGCAGGCCGATATCGCCGCCGGGCGGCTGCTGCCGGTACTGGAGCACGCCAACCCGGGTGACCTGGAAGACGTGCACGCGGTGTTCGTGGGGCAGGGGGGCTACCTGCCCCTGCGGGTACGCGCGTTCCTGGATTTCCTGGTGGAACAGGTGGACTTGGGCAAACCGTTGGCGTAACCAGGTCAGGCTATCGGTAGGTACCCACCGTTGGTGGGTACGCCGTCAAGTCTCCTGCAGGAGTTTCCGCGCGGCCGCGCGGGCTTCCTTGCTGACTTCCACCCCGCCGAGCATGCGCGCGAGTTCTTCCTCGCGCGCCTTGGCATCCAGCTTCTCCACCGCGCTCTGGGTCATGCCCTCCACCGGTGCCTTGCTGACCCGGTAATGAGCGTGGCCCTTGGAGGCGACCTGCGGCAGGTGGGTGACGCACAACACCTGGCGCTTCTCGCCCAGCGCGCGCAGCTTCTGGCCGACGATATCGGCCACCGCGCCGCCGATGCCGGAATCGACTTCGTCGAACACCATGGTCGGCACCGCATCCAGGCCCAGCGCGGCCACTTCAATGGCCAGCGAGATGCGCGAGAGTTCGCCGCCGGAGGCTACCTTGCGCAGCGCGCGCGGCGGCTGGCCCGCGTTGGCCGCCACCAGGAACTCCACGCGCTCGGCCCCGTTCGGGTCCGGCTTGGCGGCCGCGTGCGGCTCGATCTCGATCAGGAACTGGCCGCCGCCCATGCCCAGCTCGCCGATCAGCGTGGTGGTGGTCTCCGACAGCGCCTTGGCCGCGCTGGCGCGGCTGGCACTGAGCGTGGTGGCGACGGCCTGCCACTGCGCGGCCGCGCGGTCGATCTCGCCGGCCAGCGCCTGCAGGCGGGTATCGGCGCCGCGCAGCTGCTCGACTTCGGCTTCCATCGCATCGCGGTGTTCGGCCAGGCCTTCCATCGGCACGCGGTGCTTGCGCGCCAGGTCGTGCAGGCGGCCGAGGCGGCGTTCGATGTCCTCGAACTGCTCCGGGTCGGCATCGAGGTCGTCGTGGACCCGGTCCAGCAGGGCCAGCGCTTCGTGCAGCTGGATGACCGCGCTGTCCAGCAGCGCGTCCACCTCGCCCAGCCGGGCGTCGTGTTCGGCCACGCGGGCCAGGTCATGCCGGGTCTGCTGCAGCAGCTGCAGTACCGACACCTCATCGTCGCCGTTGAGCCGGGCGGCGGCCACGTC
>DGIP01000200.1:371-28918 GCA_002386405.1 Stenotrophomonas maltophilia | reverse complement strand
GCCGGCGTTCGCCGCGCCCGATGACGTGCTGGGCGATGACCTGTTCGCGCACCTGCCCGAAGGCGACGCCGGGCGTCGCTGGCGGGCGTTGTTGACCGAAGCCCAGGTGGTGCTGCATCAGCACCCGTGGAACGTGCAGCGCCTGGCAGCCGGCAAGCGGGCGGTCAATTCGCTGTGGTTCTGGGGCGGCGGTGAGCTGCCCGGAGCGGTGCGAACGGCGCACGCACAGGTGCGCAGCCGCGATGCGCTGCTGCAGGCGTTGGCCAAGGCGGCGGGCGTGCAGGCCGATGGTGACCAGCAGGTGGACGCGCTGGTGGACCTGCGCCAGCTGCGTTCGCTGGAACAAC
Organism: Stenotrophomonas maltophilia; assembly: GCA_002386405.1. Classification (GTDB taxonomy): domain Bacteria; phylum Pseudomonadota; class Gammaproteobacteria; order Xanthomonadales; family Xanthomonadaceae; genus Stenotrophomonas; species Stenotrophomonas maltophilia_AD. Next base: position 28,571 of record DGIP01000200.1, on the reverse strand, counting down.
TGGGCAATGACGCGATCCGGCCCTTGCTGTCGGCGTTGCAGCGCGGCGAACTGCGCCGGCTGGTGCTGGATTTCGAGGACGGCGCCCGGTTCGAGCTGGACAAGGCCCAGCGCTGGCGGTTCTGGAAGAAGCCGGTACAGCTGCACGATTGATGCCGCGTATCATTGTGGCCATCGGCGTTCGCGCTGTTTATCGAGCCCGCTTTGACTTCTCCTGATTCGCTCCAGATCCAGCGCCGTCCCGTTGCCGCCCTCGGCGAGTGGCCGGGCGACATGCTGCCGCTGCTGCAGCGCCTGTACGCGGCGCGCGGGGTTACCGATGCGGCGCAGGCGCAGCCGAAGCTGGCCCAGCTGCACCCGCCGGAGTTGATGGGCAGCATGCAGGCCGCCGTCGACCTTCTGGCAGCGGCGATTGCGGCCGATGAGCGCATCCTGGTCGTAGGCGATTTCGATTGTGATGGCGCCACCGCCTGCGCGGTCGGCGTGCGCGGCCTGCGCATGCTCGGCGCGCGCGACGTCGTGCATGCGGTACCCAACCGCATGCTGCACGGCTACGGCCTGTCGCCGTCGCTGGTGGCCGAGCTGGCGCCGCTGCAGCCCGGGCTGCTGGTCACCGTAGACCACGGCATTGCCTGCCATGCCGGCGTGACCGCGGCCAAGGCGCTCGGTTGGAAGGTGCTGGTCACCGACCACCACCTGCCGGGCGAACACCTTCCGCCGGCCGATGCCATCGTGGATCCCAACATCAACGGTGATGCGTTCCCGAGCAAGGCGCTGGCCGGGGTCGGCGTGATCTTCTATGTGTTGATGGCCCTGCGCCGGCACCTGCGCGTGCAGGGCGCGTTCGCCCCGGGTGCAGAGCCCGACCTGCTGACCCTGCTGGACCTGGTCGCGGTTGGCACCGTGGCCGACCTGGTCGCCCTGGATGCGAACAACCGGGCGCTGGTGTCGGCCGGCCTGCGCCGGCTGCGTGCCGGCCACGGCTGCGTGGGCCTGCAGGCGCTGATTGAAGCCAGTGGCCGCGATGCGGCGCGGCTGAGTGCCACCGATATCGGCTTCGCCCTTGGCCCACGCCTGAACGCGGCCGGCCGGCTGGAAGACATGGCACTGGGCATCGAACTGCTGCTCACCGAAGACCGCAGCCAGGCCCGCGAGATCGCGCAGACGCTGGAGCAGATCAACGCCGAGCGGCGTGCCGTGCAGCAGCTGATGACCGATGACGCAGAGCTTGCCGTTTCCCGCGCGGTGCTGACCGCCGAAGGCGAGCGCCCGATTGCGGCCTGCCTGTTCGATGCCGAGTGGCACCCTGGCGTGGTGGGCCTGGTGGCATCGAAGATGAAGGACCGCCTGCACCGGCCGGTGATTGCGTTTGCGCCGTCCGAACCCGGCAGCGATTCGCTGCGGGGTTCGGCGCGCTCGATTGCCGGCTTCCACATCCGTGACGCGCTGGCGCTGGTCAACGCCGCCCACCCGGGCCTGATCGACAAGTTCGGCGGCCACGCGATGGCCGCCGGCCTGAGCCTGCCACACGCGCGGCTGCAGGAGTTCCAGCGCGCCTTCGTGGCCGTGGTCGAGGCCAGCATGGATCCGGCCGCGTTGCAGCAGCTGCTGCTGAGCGATGGCGAACTTGCCCCGGTCGAGCTGGATTTCCAGCACGCCGAAGCGCTGCGCCTGGCCGGGCCTTGGGGGCAGGGCTTCCCGGAGCCGCTGTTCGATGGCCATTTCCAGGTGGCGCGCTGGCAGGTGCTGAAGGAAAAGCATCTCAAGCTCAGCCTGCGCGTGCCCGGCCGCACCGAACCGATCAACGCCATCCACTTCAGTGGCTGGCGCGGCAACGCGCCGGCCAACAACGTGCACATCGCCTATCGCCTGGTCAGTGACGATTACCGGGGCGGTGGTGCGATCCAGCTGATCATCGAGCACTGCGCCGACGCGTAGCGATGTACCCATGATGCATGTCTTCGTTTGGCTCCAAACGCCGGGCCCATGACGTGCGCCGCATCCATGCGGCTTCGGATGCTTGTGCCGCGCTGCGCGCGGTAGCCACGCATGGCGTGGCTCTACGAACCGTTACGTGCACAGGACGATCCGGATGGATGCCGGAAGACGCCGTGCGTGGCTGTTGGTCTGTGCAGCGCTCGTCCATCTGAAAGGCGAGTGGGGCAGTTCCGACAGCATCAACCTCTTCAATTACTGGTGCGGAGGCGCAACATTGGTTGCGCTGGTCGTTACCATCGGTGAGATCGTGCATGCCGGAACCGCTGGAAATGCCGTAAGGAAGGCCTTCGCGCGTGCCGCACACCAGCAAGCAAAGGTTCTGGCTATCGAAGTCATCTCTTTGATAGATGACGTGAGCTCGAAAGTTCAGCGAAAAGACTATAGTGCGGCCTTGAGGGCATTGCAGATGGCGCGCCGCTTCCTGGCGCGGCTGGATGCGCGGTACGCGAAGGAACTCACCCAGCACCCTTCGCTCACGCCCCTGTTGAACGATGCGGAAATGATCATCCTGAAGGCGATCCATAACACGACAAGCGCGACGATGAGCCGGGAGGCCCGCCACACGCTCAGTGATTATCTGGTCAGGATCAAATCAAGCGTGGAGACGCTGGAACGAAGAGGAGTAGAGGAATGATGTTGCCGACCTGTCTATTGACGTTCCTGGAGAAAGTCCTGCTCAAGACCGAGGCGGGCGAGCTGGCGTGGCTGTTCGATGCGGAGGGTGACGATGTCTCGGTGGGAACACCGGAGTTCAGCATGACGGTGCGGCATGACTTCAACCGGAACCTGGAAGCCAACCAGTTCATGGTGTTCTATCGCGGTGGAGCGGATCAGCAGGCCCATCGCTTTGTCACCAACGACAGTGCCGAGGGTGACTATCGATTGCTGCAGAAGCTGTTCAATGCCGCGCAGGCATCCTCGGCCGTGTTTCCGTTCTGAGCCTGCGGGCGGCTCAGGGAGCTTCCTTCACCTCAGTCACCAGTGTCGGCAGATCCCAGGCACCGCCTGCGGCGACCAGCCGGCACAGGCCGGTGGTGCTGTCTGATGTCTGGACGTAAGTGGTGCCGTTCCACGCCCAGCTGGCGCTGGACCAGCAGTCGCCCAGGCCGCGGCCCTTGTGCGAGGACGAGATGGTCAGTGCGTCATCGTCCACGCCCAGGTTGGTGATGTAAGCGGGCTGGTAGGGCGCGCGGTCGTTGACTACCCAGTAGCCGCTGCCCGCGTTGTAGGCGCCGCGCCAGCAGGTCATGGACACCAGCAGCCGGCGGCTGTCCAGGCGCTTGACTTCGATTGCCTGGGGGTCTTCGTCCGCATAGGTGCCCTCGCTGGGGTGCAGTGCTTCGCAGTCGTCCTGCGAGGTCGCGGCGGCCAGTGCGGCACGGAGCGCCGGGGCGTTGGCCAGGGCTTCGTCGGCCGGGCGCGTGGCCACGCGCCGGGGCAGGGTCACCACCGGTACCGGCAGCGAGGCCGGCACGCTGGCTTCGGCGCGGCTGCCTTTGCGCAGGATCGCGCCCGGCGTGCCGAGCCGACCCTGGAACTCGTCCATCTTCAGCAGCACCGCCGATGCACCGCGGTCGGACAGGGTCCACTGGCGGCCGTTGTCGCCGATCAGCTCGATGCGGCTGTCCTTCACCAGGGCCTTGAGGAGTGCCGTCACCTGCGCCGCAGAGAACCGGGTGGTGTCCGCCACGGTGCCCAGCGCGGTGCCGTTGATGCGCAGGGTGACGGCGGCCGGCAGGTCGCTTTCCTCGTAATCGCCCAGCATCAGCTCGGCCCCGATCGGCTGGTCCGGGCCGCCACGTCGGGTGAGCAGGACGGAGACGGGGTCGCCGCCAGCGTCCTCGTCCTGGTAGCCGGCGGCCCGGCAGGTGCGGGTGTTGTCGCAGGCCAGCGTCCAGTCCTCATGGCTGAATGCCACGCCGGGAGTAATCGCGCTGGCCGGTGCAGCGTGCGCGGCCGGGAACAGGCCGGCGAGCAGCAGGGGAATCAGGGGCAGGCGCATGCGGACATCCTTCTTCGACAACATTCCATGGGGAAGGGATCGTGGACCAGCAGGGGGCGTGCTGTCCAACCCCGTTTCCGGTGCTGGTGCGTTCAACCCTTCGTCATCGGATCAGGAGCGTCACATGGACAGCGTGCTGCGTGGTATCGGCTTGGGGTTGTTGCTGTGGGTGGGTGGGGGAGCGGGCATGCCGACGGCGGCAGCGCAGCGCCTGGTCGAGCCGCTGCTGAAGGTGGCCGGTGCGGAACAGCCGGTGCAGCTGGAACAGGCGCGCATCGACAGCCATGTGGCGGCCGGCCTGGCCGAAACCCGTATCGAACTGGTGTTCCGCAACCCGAACCGGCGCGTGCTGGAAGGCGCGCTGGAATTTCCGTTGGCCGACGGCCAGCAGGTAACCGCCTTCTCCCTGGATATCGATGGCGTGCTGCGCGATGCGGTGCCCGTGCCCAAGGCGCAGGGACGCCAGGTGTTCGAGGCGATCGAGCGGCGGCGGGTTGATCCGGGCCTGTTGGAGCAGACGGCGGGCAACCAGTTCCGCCTGCGGATCTACCCCATTCCTGCGCTGGGCACGCGTCGGGTGGCGCTGACGGTGCGTGAGGCGCTGCCGGTGAGCAGGGAGGGCCTGCGCTGGACCCTGCCGTTGCAGTTCGTGGGGCAGGCCAGGTCGGTACAGCTGCGCCTGGATGCGGTCGCTACCGGTGTGCCGGTGATTCACGGACCGCCGACGCTGGCCCTGGCGCTGCGCGACGGTGCCTGGCGCGCCGAGTGGCAGGGCAGTGGTGGGCAGCTGCCGGATCAACTGGGCTGGACCCTGCCGCTGCCGCGCGGGGTGGATGCAGTGCGGGGCGGCTTCGATGGCGAGCGCTATGTGATGGTGCAGGTGCCTGTGCCGGTGCAGACCCGCCAACGCGCCTTGCCCCATCGTGTGGGCCTGCTCTGGGATGCATCCGGCTCCGGGCGGAATCGCGACACTGCAGCGGAGCTTGCTGTGCTGGAGCGCTACTTCGGCGCCATCGGCAACGGCGAGGTGCAGCTGACCGTACTGCGTGACCGCGCCGAGCCGATCCGTCGCTTCGCCATCCGCAACGGTGACTGGAGCGCACTGCGCCGGCACCTGGAGGCGTTGGCCTACGACGGCGCGAGTGCGCTGGGTGACTGGACCGCGCAAGCCGACATCGACGAGTACCTGCTGGTCAGCGATGGGCTGGCCAACTATGGCAGGCGCGACCGCCCCGCATTGCGTGCGAACCAGCGCCTGTATGCGCTCAGTGGTGCCGGTGCACGCACCGACGGCGACCGGCTGCGTGCGTGGGCGCGTGCAGGGCATGGGCAGCTGCTGGTGGTGAACGGCAGCCAGGATGTGGCGTCCATGACGGCACGCCTGCTCCGCGACAACCCGGGCAACGTGCAGGCCGAAGGCGATGGGCTGGCCGACCTGATCGTGGATGCCGAACGCGCCGACCAGGGCTGGGTGCGCGTGCTGGCCCGGATGCAGCACGCAGACGGCTTACTGCGGGTGCACCTGCCGGCTGCAGACGGCACGCGGCAGGCGCTGGCGATTCCGCTGGCGCAGGCACGCGATACCGGCGGTGCATTGGTCGCCCATGCCTGGGCGGAGGCCCGGCGCCGCGAACTGGCCGCAGATCCCGTGGGCAACCGTGGCGCGATCCAGGCGCTGTCGCAGCGCTTTGGCCTGGTCGGCGCCGATACCTCGCTGCTGGTGCTGGAAACGCTGGACGACTACCTGCGCTATGGCATCCGCCCGGCTGGACCGCTGCAGCAGGACTACGACCGCCTGCACGCGGTGACGCTGGATGACGAGGCCGGCGCCCGCCGCGCGCGCCTGGACAAGCTGGCCCTGCAGTTCGCAGAGCGGGAACAATGGTGGAACCGGGCCTGGCCGAAAGGCGCACCCCCGGCGGCGGCGTCGAGCAAGCAGTTGATGGCACCGATGCCGGCCGCCGCACCGGCACCGCCCGCGCCGGCCATGATGCTGGCCGCCGAAAGCGCGCAGCGCGAGCGGGCGGAGGCGGCTTCCACCACGCTGGATCGCGTGGAGCTCACCGCGTCCCGGCGCACGCAGGCCGATGCTGCAGCCGATATGGCGGTGGAAACCGATGCCGATGACCGGGCGAACCAGGGCGCGCTGCGCATCACCGTCGCCGCCTGGGCACCGGACTCGGCGTACGCACGCCGGTTGCGCGCGGCACGGCCGGAGGCGGTGTATGCGCTGTACCTGCAGGAGCGCGAACAGCACGCCGACAGCAGCGCCTTCTACCTCGACGTGGCCGACATCCTGTTCGCCCACGGCCAGCGCGACCTGGCGCTGCGGGTGCTGTCCAACCTGGCCGAGATGCAGCTGGAAAACCGCCACGTGCTGCGCGTGCTGGGCTACCGGCTGATGCAGGCCAAGGCACCGGCACTGGCGGTGCCGGTGTTCCGTGACGTGCTGGCATTGGGCGAGGAGGAGCCGCAGAGCTTCCGCGACCTGGCCCTGGCGCTGGAAGCGGACAACCAGCCGCAGGCGGCGCTGGCCGCGTTCAACGAGGTGGTGGTGCGGCCGTGGGACGAACGCTTCGACGGCATCTCGCTGATCGCGCTGGATGAGCTGACCACGCTGGTGGCGCGCACCGGGGTGGATGCCCGCGCGGTGGACCCGCGGCTGCGCCGGCCGATGCCGCTGGACCTGCGCGTGGTACTCAGCTGGGACAGCGACAACAGCGACATGGACCTGTGGGTGACCGACCCCAACGGCGAGCGCGCCTACTACGGCAACCGGCTGACCTGGCAGGGCGGCCAGATGTCGCGCGACTTCACCGGTGGCTACGGTCCGGAACAGTTCTCGCTGCGCCAGGCCAAGCCCGGCCGCTACAAGGTGGAGGCGAACTACTTCGGCAGCCGCGAGCAGCTGGTGACCGGGGCCACCACGCTGACCCTGCGCCTGAGCACGCACTGGGGCAGCCGCCGCCAGCAGGACCAGCAGGTGACCATGCGCCTGAAGGACAGTGCCGACACCGTGCTGGTGGGCGAGTTCGACGTGCGCTGAGCCGCAGCCCGTAGAATCGGGCGCTGATTCCCCGGCGCCCGATGCATGGACCCGAACGTGCCCCACCGAAGTTCCCCGCGCTGGCGGCCCACCAGCCGCCTGCTGGTCTGGGCCGCCATCCTGCTCGGCAGCGGCGTGGCCAATGCCGTGGTCGAGGTGATGGACGCCCAGCGCCGGGGTGAGGCGCTGGCGCTGTGGGAGCCGATGACGTGGGAGCTGAGCAGCGCCGGCATGATCCTGCTGACCCTGCCGCTGCTGTGGTGGGGCTGCCAGCGCTGGCCGCTGCATGCCGATACCTGGAAACGGCGGCTGCCGCTGTACCTGCTGGCCAGCGTGGGCTGGTCGCTGCTGCACGTGGCCGGGATGATGCTGCTGCGCCACCTGGCCTATGCCAGCGTGGGCGAGCACTACGTGGACGGCTCGGCCTGGCCGACCCGGATCCTGTACGAGTACCTCAAGGACGTGCGCGCGTTCTTCAGCTTCGTGGCGCTGGAGCACTTCTTCAGCTGGTTCGGCCGCCGCCGGCAGGGCGAGGCGCACCTGCTGGCCGCGCCCGACGATGCCCCGCCGGAAGAGCCGGTCGAGCGCCCGCAGCGTTTCCTGGTGCGCAAGCTGGGCCGGGATTTCCTGGTGGCCACCGCCGACATCGAGTACGCCCAGGCCGCCGGCAACTACATGAACCTGCACGTGCGCGGCCATGAGTACCCGCTGCGCAGCACGATGGCGGCGCTGGAGGCACAGCTGGACCCGGCCCGGTTCGTGCGCATCCACCGCAGCTACGTGCTCAACCTGGGCTTCCTGGTCTCCATCGAGCCGCTGGACAGCGGGGAGGCCCGCGCACACCTGAAGGATGGCAGCATGCTGCCGTGCAGCCGCCGCCAGCTGCCGGTGCTGCGCGCCGCACTGGGGCAGGGGCCCGCACCGGCCGAGCCTGCCGCGACGCCGACAGCAACATGAACAAGCGCTCTGGGCTACAATTCCGGTCTTGTCCCAAGCCTTCATTACCGCCGATATGATCGAGCTCAATCCCGTGCGCCAGCGAATCACCGATCTCACCGATCGCGTGCTCTCGCTCAGGGGGTATCTTTGACTACGACGCCAAGAAAGAGCGTCTGGAAGAAGTAACCCGGGAACTGGAAAACCCCGATATCTGGAACAACGCCGAATATGCCCAGACCCTGGGCCGCGAGCGTTCCAGCCTGGAAAAGACCGTGGGCGGCATCGCCACCATCCTCGATGGCCTGGCCGAATCCGGCGAACTGCTGGAACTGGCTGAAAGCGAACAGGACGAAGATACCGCCCTGGCCGTGGTCGCCGACCTGGACAAGTACCAGAAGCACGTGGAACAGCTGGAATTCCAGCGCATGTTCTCCGGCAAGATGGACAACGCCCCGGCGTTCGTCGACATCCAGGCCGGTGCCGGTGGCACCGAAGCCCAGGACTGGGCCGAAATCCTGCTGCGCATGTACCTGCGCTGGTGCGAATCGCGCGGCTGGAAGACCGAACTGATGGAAGTGTCCGGTGGCGATGTTGCCGGCATCAAGTCGGCCACGCTGCGCGTGGAAGGCGACTATGCCTACGGCTGGCTGAAGACCGAAACCGGCGTGCACCGCCTGGTGCGCAAGTCGCCGTTCGATTCGGACAACCGCCGCCACACCAGCTTCACCTCGGTGTTCGTGTCGCCGGAAGTCGACAACAACATTGAGATCGACATCAACCCGGCCGACCTGCGTACCGACGTGTACCGTTCGTCCGGCGCCGGTGGCCAGCACGTCAACAAGACCGAATCGGCGGTGCGCATCACGCACATCCCGACCAATACGGTCGTGGCCTGCCAGACCGGCCGCAGCCAGCACCAGAACCGCGACAACGCGATGAAGATGCTGGCCGCCAAGCTGTACGAGCTGGAAATCCAGAAGCGCAACGCCGAGCGCGATGCGGTGGAAGCGACCAAGTCCGACATCGGCTGGGGCAGCCAGATCCGCAACTACGTGCTCGACCAGAGCCGCATCAAGGACCTGCGTACCGGCATTGAGCGTTCGGACACCCAGAAGGTGCTCGATGGCGACCTCGACGAATTCGTCGAAGCCAGCCTGAAGTCGGGCCTGGAAGTCGGTTCCAAACGCCTCGACGCCTGACGGTCGGGCCGCCACGTGCGGCCCGATCCGCTCCACCCCGGCACGCCCCGGGTTTCGTATTCCCCGTCCATATCCCCCAGACATAGACCCACGCCATGAACGATCAGATCCCCGCGCCGCAGCCCCCCGTCGACGAGAACAGCCTCATCGCCGAGCGCCGCGCGAAACTGACCGCGCTGCGCGGGCAGGGCATCGCCTACCCGAACGATTTCCGTCGTGAGGATTTCGCCGGCAAGCTGCAGGATGAGTTCGCCGACGCCGAACAGTGGACCGCCGAAGCGCTGGAAGCCACCGACCGCCAGGTGAAGATGGCCGGCCGGCTGATGGCCAAGCGGGTGATGGGCAAGGCCAGCTTCGCCCAGATCCAGGACGAATCCGGCCGCATCCAGCTGTTCCTGCAGGGCAATGCCTTGGGCGATGTGTACACCGCCTTCAAGGGCTGGGACGTGGGCGACATCATTGCCGTGGAAGGCGGGCTGACCCGGACCAAGACCGGCGAGCTGTCGGTCAAGGCCACCAGCATCCGCCTGCTCACCAAGTCGCTGCGCCCGCTGCCGGACAAGTGGCACGGCCTGGCCGACGTGGAGCAGCGCTACCGCCAGCGCTACGTGGACCTGATCGTGACCCCGGACTCGCGCGAGGTGTTCATCAAGCGCTCGCGGATCATCCGCGCCATGCGCGCCTGGCTGGACAACCGCGACTTCCTGGAAGTCGAAACGCCGATGATGCATTACATCCCGGGCGGCGCCACGGCCAAGCCGTTCACCACCCACCACAACGCGCTGGACCTGGACCTGTACCTGCGCGTGGCCCCGGAGCTGTACCTCAAGCGCCTGGTCGTGGGCGGGCTGGAGCGCGTGTACGAGATCAACCGCAACTTCCGCAACGAAGGCGTCAGCACCCGGCACAACCCGGAATTCACCATGATGGAGCTGTACGAGGCCTACGCCACGTACAACGAAGTGATGGACCTGACCGAAGGCGTGATCCGAGACGTGGCCAGCAAGGTGCTGGGCACCACCACGGTGGAGTGGGACGGCGCCACCATCGACCTGGCCCCCGCGTTCCGCCGCTGGCGCATGGACGAGGCGGTGCGCCACCACAACCCGGAGATCAGCCTGGCCGACTGCACCGACCGCGAGGCGCTGCTGCGCCATTGCGAGCGCCTGAAGATCCGGGTCAAGCCGTCCTATGGCTGGGGCAAGCTGCTGCTGGAGATCTTCGAAGCCACCGTCGAGCACACCCTGGTGCAGCCGACCTTCATCACCGACCACCCGGTCGAGGTGTCCCCGCTGGCCCGCGCCAACGACGACCAGCCCGGCTACACCGACCGCTTCGAGCTGTTCATCAACGGCAAGGAGCTGGCCAACGGCTTCTCCGAGCTGAACGACCCGGAAGACCAGGCGGCCCGCTTCCAGGCCCAGGTCACGGCCAAGGAAGGTGGCGACGACGAAGCCATGCATTACGACGCCGATTACATCCGTGCGCTGGAGTACGGTATGGCCCCGACCGGCGGCCTGGGCATCGGCATCGACCGCCTGGTGATGCTGCTGACCGGCAGCAGCTCGATCCGCGATGTGCTGCTGTTCCCCTACATGCGTCCCGAAAACTGAGACGTAGGTCCGGATGGCCCCTCGGGGGCCGTCCCGGCGGGCTTCCGCTGCGGTGGCCGGACGCGTATGGTTTCCCCGTGGCCCTAGATGGCGCAATGCGCGCCGGCCATGGAGCATGAGGATGGGACGGGGCATGCGTGACACGCGCATCACACTGTGACCACGATCATGAACTGGGGAATCGTGACCGGAGGTGGTCCCATGCAAGGTGCCGGTATGCAGAGCGGCGGGGTATCCTTAACGCAGCATGTGCCAGTGTGGTCCAGGAAGACGACGGAATCAGCCTTGAATATTGTCATCGTTGACGATCAGACGTCCGCGCGCACCATGCTGCGGCATGTCATCGAGGACATCGCGCCGGAATTGAGCGTGCATGATTTCGGCGATCCGCTCACCGCCCTTGCCTGGTGCGAATCGCACGGGGTGGACCTGCTGCTGCTCGATTACCGCATGCCGGAAATGGACGGGCTGGAATTCGCCCGGCGTTTCCGCCGCCTGCCCAAGCACCGCGACATTCCGGTGATCCTGATCACCGTGGTCGGCGACGAGCCGATCCGGCAGGCGGCGCTGGAAGCGGGTGTCATCGATTTCCTGGTCAAGCCGATCCGCCCGCGCGAGCTGCGCGCGCGCTGCTACAACCTGCTGCAGCTGCGCCAGCAGTCGGAAAACGTGAAGCAACGCGCGCTGTCGCTGGAACAGCGGCTGCTGGCCAGCATGCACGAGGTCGAGGAACGCGAGCGCGAGACGCTGTCGCGGCTGGCCCGCGCGATCGAGTTCCGTGATGCCGGTACCAGTGCCTATCTCGAGCGGATGGCGCACGTAGCGGGGCTGATCGCCGAGCAGCTCGGGCTGCCGGAAGAAGAAGTCAAACTGATCGAGATGGCGGCGCCCCTGCACGACATGGGCAAGATCGCCATTCCCGATGCCGTGCTGCTCAAGCAGGGCAAACTCAACGACGAGGAGCTGGCCATCATGCGCCGGCACCCGCGTATCGGTTACGAGCTGCTCAGTGGCAGCCAGAACCGTTTCATCCAGGTCGGCGCGTTGATCGCGCTGCGCCACCACGAACGTTACGACGGCAGCGGGTATCCCGACGGTCTGGTCGGTGAAGCCATCCCGCTGGAAGCGCGGATCGTGGCCGTTGCCGATGTCTTCGATGCCCTGATCTCGCCGCGCCCATACAAGGAAGCATGGACGATGGAAGCCACCCTGGCCTATCTGTACGCACAACGCGGACGCCTGTTCGACCCGCGCTGCGTGGACGCGCTGCTGCGCGGCCGCGTGCAGCTGGACGATATCTGCGCGCAGCATTCCGTTGCGTCCTCCCGCCCGGGGATGTGACATGGCCGGTCTGTTCCAGGTGTTGAAGCAGCGGTTTGGCGCGCTCCCGGGCCTGGCGCTGCTCAGGCGCCAGCTGGGCAACCGCCCCGACAGTGAGCATGGCCAGGCGATCGTACGCATCGTGCTGATCGTGCTGATCCTGGGCTACGTGCTGATGCCTGGGGTGCGCAACGATCTGCCGCACCACCAGTACCAGGTGGTGCTGGGCATCGTGCTGACCGGGCTGACGCTGTCGGTGCTGCTGTTCTCGTGGCTGCTGGCGCGCCCCGGCCGTTCGGACCCGCGCCGGGTGGCCGGCATGCTGGCCGATTACGGGCTGATCGCGGCCGGCATGGTGCAGATGGGCGAGCCGCTGTCGTGGGTCTACATCGTGGTGATGTGGGTCACTGTCGGCAACGGCATGCGCTACGGCAACAAGTACCTGTACACCGCGGTGGGCATGGCGCTGGTCAGCTTCGGCGTGACGGTGCTGGCCACCGGCTACTGGCAGGCCAACGCGCGGCTGGGCTTCGGCCTGTGGCTGGGGCTGGCGGCGGTGCCGCTGTACTTCGCCACGCTGCTGCGCCAGTTGACCCATGCCATGGACGAGGCGCGCCGCGCCAGCGAGGCCAAGAGCCGTTTCCTGGCCAACATGAGCCACGAGTTCCGCACCCCGCTCAATGGCCTGTCGGGCATGACCGAGGTGCTGGCCACCACCACGCTGGATGAAGAGCAGCGCGAGTGCGTCAACACCATCCAGGCCTCTTCGCGCAGCCTGCTGGCGCTGGTGGAAGAGGTGCTGGACATCTCGGCCATCGAAGCGGGCAAGCTGCGGGTGGTGGCCGAAGACTTCTCTCTGGACGACGTGGTGCAGTCGATCGGCCTGATCCTGATGCCACAGGCGCGCCTGAAGCGGCTCGATTACCAGGTGAAGGTGGCCGCTGGCGTGCCGCGCCTGCTGCGCGGTGACCTGGGCCACCTGCGCCAGATCCTGCTCAACCTGGCGGGCAACGCGGTCAAATTCACCGAACACGGCAGGATCGAGATCCGGGTGTCGCAGGTGGGCGAGGAAGGCCATGGCCAGGTCCGGCTGCGCTTCGACATCCTCGACACCGGTATTGGCGTGGGTCCGGAAATGCGTTCGCGCCTGTTCCAGGCCTTCGAGCAGGCCGACGTCAGCCTGGGCCGCCGCCACGAAGGCAGCGGGCTGGGCACCTCGATCTCGCGCGGGCTCGTGGAAGCGATGGGGGGGCAGATCGGCTATGCCGAGAACCCGCCGCAGGGCAGCTGCTTCTGGTTCGAACTGCCGTTCGCATTGCCACCGGTAGTGGCCGGCGAGTTCACCCCGGCCGTGCTCGGCAACGGCCTGCAGGGTGCGCAGGACAATGTAATCGCTTTCGCCGACCCGTTCCTGCGCCACCGCGCCCGCGTGCGCAGCATGAAGGTGCTGGTGGCCGACGATCACCAGGCCAACCGGCTGGTGCTGCAGCGGCTGCTGCAGAAGGCAGGGCACAAGGTGGTCTGCGTCAACGGCGGTGAAGCCGTGCTCGATGCGATGGCCGAGAGCGACTACGACGTGGCCATCGTCGACCTGCACATGCCGGGCATGAGCGGGCTGGACATGCTCAAGGAGCTGCGCGTGCTGCAGGCCGGTGGCGCCCCGCGCACACCGGTGCTGGTGCTCAGCGCCGATGTCACCCCCGAGTCGATCCAGCAGTGCACCCAGGCCGGTGCGCACACCTTCTTCGGGAAGCCGGTGGTACCGGTGAAGCTGCTGGACACGCTGGCCGAGATTGCCGCCAACGATGGCCTGAAAGCCCGTACCGCCGTGGTGCCGTCCACGCCGGTGGCAGTGGGCGTGCTCGATACCGGCGTGCTCGATGAACTGGCCGCGCTGGGCATGGGCGAGGGCTTCGAGCAGGAGTTCATCCGCCAGTGCCTGGCCGACGCCACGCAGTGCGTGGGCGTGGCCATGGAAGCGGGCGAACGTGGCGACTGGGTGCACCTGCGCGAGCAGGCGCACGCCATCAAGGGCGTGGCCAGCAACCTGGGCCTGGTGCGGGTGGCTTACCGTGCCGGCGAGGTGATGCACATGGCCGACTGGCAGCTCAAGAGCGAGTGGCGCGAGCGGATGAAGCTGATCCGCACGGCGGTGAAGGAAGGCAAGCAGGCGCTGGAAGAACGCAGGCGCCCGGGTGCTTCCTCCACGGACGACGGCGGCATCGACATGCGTTGAAAAAAAGCCCGGTTCCAACCGGGCTTTTTTACTGGAACCCCCTGCTTGCGATGGCGCAGTTACGCGGCATCGGACTGGGCACGACGGGTCTGCGCCTTGATCAACCGATCCATGGTGCGCAGCGACTTGTCTTCCAGGGCCAGTGCCGAATCCACCCAGATCTTGGTGATTTCCAGCAGTTCGTCATAGCCCACCGCCTGGGCCAGGTTGCGTGCAGCGTTCATCGCCAGGTAGGTGCGCGGGGTGCGCTGCTGCTGGCGGATCAGGTCTTCGGCGGCCTTGATGCCCTGGCCCTTGGGCACCAGCACGTCGACCACGCCCATGGCGTACATCTCTTCGGACGAGTAGACACGACCTTCAAGGATGATCTTCTCGGCCAGCTGCGGGGCCACGCGGCGGCACAGGAACGAGTACGCGCCCATGCCCGGGAACAGCCCGAACAGCACTTCGGGCAGGCCCATGCCACAGCCTTCCTCGGCAATGATGGTGTGGCAGGCCAGCGCCATTTCCAGGCCGCCGCCCAGTGCATCGCCCTGGATCAGCGCGATCGAGCGCACGTCGCCACCGAAGCCGGTGTGCAGGTGGTGCACGCCTTCCACGCAGCGCTGGGCATAGGCGAGCAGGCGGTCGCGGTTGCCTTCGCGGATCAGCTGGGCAAACAGCGCCAGGTCGCCGCCCAGGTTGTAGGCGGTGGCATCGGAGGCCAGCACGAAGTGGCGCAGGCGGCCACTGTTGCGCTCGGCCGGGGACAGCGTGATCTGGCTCATGACGCTCCACATTTCATCGAGCATGTCCTTGCGGCAGCAGGGACGGATGCCGGTGGCGGCATCGGCGTGCATGAAGAGCCAGTGGGCGGCGTCGTCGGGGGTCGACTCGGTGCGGATGGTCGCGTAGCCGCGGGAATACGGAAGCTTTTCGATGGATTGCATGGTGATTGCCTCGGCGGGGTTGGCCTGCAGGGAGGACGGTGGGCGGCAGGCCGGACGGGTCCACACGCCGCGATCCTACACCGCCAACCCGGGCCGGAATGCAAACGCCCTGCATAATGTCCGCGGCCGCCCGGAATACCGGCCAGAATCTCGTTCAGCCTTATGCCGCAAGGGAATCCAGCGATTCACATCGCGCTGCGTGGCCGCAGGTGATGGTGACGGGTCAATATAGGAATTCGACGAATATCCAGCACCACGCCCTGCGTGGCTGCAGTAACTCACTTCAATTTCTGGCGGGACCGGAGGATTTCCAAATGAACGCTGCCGTCGGAATGATGGTGATGCTGGTCCTGGCAACAGGCACCGCAGGTGCCCGGACGTCGAACGGGTACGGCCAGACATCGCCGCCGGTTTCCGTGAAGTGCCTGCAAGTGGTACAGGAACACGTAAAGAAGACGCGCGGGTGGGATGCGACCGCATACGTGGTCGATGCCGAGGACGTTGGAGGTTCGGGGCGCGGCTTCTCTGTCCTGTTGCTGGCGGAGATGAGCGCCCAGCGGGCTGCAGGTGGCGCCGAGTCGTTCCATGTGGACACGGACCTGGCGTGCTCGCGGGTGACGGGTGAGTTGGGGTATCAGTGAGCGCGGCAGGCAGAAAGCAGAACGCCCGCGAGGCGGGCGTTCTGGTGGTGCTTGATGCCGGCAGTTACGCGGCGGGTGCGTCGCGCAGTTCGCGGCGCAGGATCTTGCCGACGTTGGTCTTCGGCAGTTCCTTGCGGAACTCGACGATGCGCGGGTGCTTGTAGCCGGTCAGGTTGGCGCGGGCGTGTTCCTTGACCATTTCGGCGGTCAGGTTCGGGTCCTTCTTGACGATGACCACCTTGACGATCTCACCGGACTTTTCATCCGGCACGCCCACGGCGGCCACTTCCAGCACGCCGGGCATCATCGCGATGACGTCTTCGACTTCGTTCGGGTACACGTTGAAGCCGGACACCAGGATCATGTCCTTCTTGCGGTCCACGATGTAGAAGAAGCCGTGCTCGTCCATGCGTGCCATGTCGCCGGTGTGCAGCCAGCCCTCGGCGTCGATCGCCTTGGCGGTTTCTTCCGGGCGCTGCCAGTACCCCTTCATCACCTGCGGGCCACGGATGCACAGCTCGCCGACGTCGCCGGCCGGCAGGGTAACGCCGTTGTCGTCCTTCACGCAGGCGTCGGTGGACGGGATCGGCAGGCCGATCGCGCCGTTGTACTCGGCCAGGTTGAGCGGGTTGATGCAGGCCGCCGGCGAGGTCTCGGTCAGGCCGTAGGCCTCGACCAGGGTGATGCCGGTGGTCTTCTTCCAGCGCTCGGCCACGGCACGCTGCACCGCCATGCCGCCGCCCAGGGTGACCTTGAGCGAGGAGAAATCCACCTCATCGAAGCCGGGAGTGTTGAGCAGGCCGTTGAACAGCGTGTTGACGCCGGTGATGGCGGTGAAGCGGGTGGACTTGAGCTCCTTGACGAAGCCCTTCATGTCGCGCGGGTTGGTGATCAGGTGGTTGCAGCCACCGAACTTCATGAAGACCAGGCCGTTCGCCGTCAACGCGAAGATGTGGTACAGCGGCAGGGCGGTGATGATCCACTCCTTGCCCATCTCGATGCCCGACGCGGAGATCCACGCCGAGGCCTGCTGCATGTTGGCCACCAGGTTGCGGTTGGTCAGCATGGCGCCTTTGGCCACGCCGGTGGTGCCGCCGGTGTACTGCAGGAAGGCCACGTCGTCGTGGTCCAGCTCCACCTTCGGCAGGGTGTGGCCGCTGCCCAGCTTCAGCGCCTGGTTGAAGCGGATCGCACCGCGCAGGGTGTAGTTGGGCACCATCTTCTTGATGTACTTCAGCACGAAGTTCACCACCACGCCCTTCAGGCCGAGCATGTCGCCCAGGCCGGTGGTGATGACCTGCTTGACCTGCGTATCAGCGATGACCTGCTGCACGGTGTCGCCGAAGTTGTCCACCACCACCAGCACGGCGGCGCCGGAATCGACCAGCTGGTGCTTGAGCTCGCGGGCGGTGTACAGCGGGTTGACGTTGACCACGGTCAGGCCGGCGCGCAGCACGCCGAAGGTGGCCACTGGGTACTGCAGGCAGTTGGGCATCATCAGGGCGACGCGGTCACCCTTCTTGAGCTTCAGCTCGCCCAGCAGGTAGGCGGCGAACTGCTCGACCAGGGCATCGGTTTCACCGTAGGTGAGGACCTTGCCGAAGCTGGAGTAGGCGGGACGGTCGCGGAACTTGGCCACCGACGTATCGAACACGGCCGACACCGAATGGAACTCGTTGACGTCGATTTCGGCGGGTACGCCGTTGGGATAGCTCTGCAGCCAGGGACGTTCCAGACTCATTATTCCCCCTCCAGGAAACGTTGATGGTGTGATGCTGACGGAGAGTATCCGTCGTTTCGGTCCCCGGCAGCATACCGGTCCGAATGGAAAACGCGAAGAACCTGTGAACATCGCGTGCAGGGGGCGTCGAAACGCCCCCCGCATGGGGGAGGGGCCGGGGCCGGCTCAGCGGGCCGCCAGCTGGCGCAGCACGTACTGCAGCAGGCCGCCGTGCTTGAAGTACTCCACTTCCTTCGGGGTGAGCAGCATCACGTGGGCCTGGAAGGTCTTTGCGGTGCCGTCGGCCTTGGTGGCGGTGACGGTGGCGGTCTTGCTGGCGCCATCGGCCAGGCCGGTAATGTCGACCGTTTCGGAGCCGTCCAGGCCCAGGCTCTGGGCATTTTCGCCGGCCTGGAACTGCAGCGGCAGCACGCCCATGCCGACCAGGTTGGAGCGGTGGATGCGCTCGAAGCTTTCGGCCATCACCGCCTTCACGCCCAGCAGGTTGGTGCCCTTGGCCGCCCAGTCGCGCGAGGAGCCGGTGCCGTACTCCTTGCCGGCGAAGACCACCAGCGGTACGCCCTCGGCCTTGTACTGCATGGCCGCATCGTAGATGGCCAGCTTCTGCGGCTCGCCGCCCGCCTTGGGGAAGTACAGGGTGTTGCCGCCTTCCTCGCCGCCGAACATGAGGTTCTTGATGCGGATGTTGGCGAAGGTGCCGCGCACCATCACATCGTCGTTGCCGCGGCGGCTGCCGTAGCTGTTGAAGTCGGCCGGCTGCACGCCGCGCTCCTGCAGGAAGCGGCCTGCCGGTGAATCCTTCTTGATGTTGCCGGCCGGGGAGATGTGGTCGGTGGTGATCGAATCGCCGAACAGGCCCATCACCCGCGCCCCGTGCACGTCCTCGATATGGCCGACCTGCATGGTCATGCCGTCGAAGTAGGGCGGGTTCTTGATGTAGGTGGAGCTGCCATCCCATTCGTACAGGTCGCCATCGGGCGACTGGATGGTGTTCCAGCGGCTGTCGCCCTTGAACACGTCGGCGTAGTTCTGCTTGAACATCTCCGGGCCGATGGTAGCCGCGATGACATCGCCGATTTCCTTGTTGCTCGGCCAGATGTCGCGCAGGTACACCGGCTGGCCATCGCTGCCGGTACCCAGCGGCTCGGTGGTCAGGTCGATGTCGGTGGTGCCGGCAATGGCGTAGGCCACCACCAGCGGCGGGCTGGCCAGGTAGTTCATCTTCACTTCGGGGTGCACGCGGCCCTCGAAGTTGCGGTTGCCCGAGAGCACCGAGGTGACCACCAGGTCGCCACTGGCGATGGCGGCGCTCACTTCGGTGGGCAGCGGGCCGGAATTGCCGATGCAGGTGGTGCAGCCGTAGCCGACCACGTAGAAGCCGACCTTTTCCAGCTCGGTGAGCACACCGGCCTTCTCAAGGTAGTCGGTGACCACGCGCGAGCCTGGGCCGAGCGAGGTCTTCACCCACGGCTTGCGGTCCAGCCCCTTGGCCGCCGCATTGCGGGCCAGCAGGCCGGCACCGATCATCACCGCCGGGTTGGAGGTGTTGGTGCAGGAGGTGATGGCGGCGATGACCACCGCGCCGTCCTTGAGCCGGTAGCGGGTGCCGTCATGCTCGACATCGGCATAGCCCTTGGCCAGCTGCTCGTTGCCGACCGCCGCGCCGCCGCCTTCGTTGACGAACTTGGCGATATCTTCGTTGCGCTTGTCGCGGTTGGTGGTCAGCCCGCCCAGGTTGTCGCGGTAGTTCTGCTTGACGTCTTCCAGCAGCACGCGGTCCTGCGGACGCTTGGGGCCGGCCAGCGACGGCTTGACCTCGCCCATGTCCAGTTCCAGCGTGGCGCTGTAGCTGGCGTGGGCGGTGTTGGCGTCGTGCCACAGGCCCTGGGCCTTGGCGTAGGCTTCCACCAGTGCGATCTGTTCCTCGCTGCGGCCGGACAGGCGCAGGTAGGTCAGCGATTCGTTGTCGATCGGGAAGATGCCGCAGGTGGCGCCGTATTCGGGGGCCATGTTGCCGATGGTGGCGCGGTCGGCCAGCGGGAGGTGCTGCAGGCCTTCACCGAAGAACTCGACGAACTTGCCCACCACGCCGTGCTTGCGCAGCATCTGGGTGACGGTGAGCACCAGGTCGGTGGCGGTGGCGCCTTCGGGCAGGCGCCCGGTGAGCTTGAAGCCGACCACCTGCGGGATCAGCATGGAGGAGGGCTGGCCCAGCATGGCCGCCTCGGCCTCGATGCCGCCCACGCCCCAGCCCAGCACGCCGATGCCATTGATCATGGTGGTGTGGCTGTCGGTGCCGAATACCGTATCGGGGTAGGCCACCTGCTTGCCGCCCTTCTCGGCGGTCATGACGACGCGGGCGAGGTTTTCCAGGTTCACCTGGTGGACGATGCCGGTGTTGGGCGGCACCACCTTGAAGTTGTCGAACGCCTTCTGGCCCCAGCGCAGGAAGCCGTAGCGCTCCTGGTTGCGCTGGAATTCGATCTTGCCGTTCAGGTCCAGCGCGTCGGGGGTGCCAAACACATCGACCTGCACCGAGTGGTCGATGACCAGTTCGGAGGGAATCTGCGGGTTGATCTGCTCCGGGCGGCCGCCCAGCTTGACCACCGCATCGCGCATGGCGGCCAGGTCGACCACGCAGGGCACGCCGGTGAAGTCCTGCAGGACCACGCGGGCGGGCATGAAGGCGATTTCGATGTCCGGCTCGGCCTTGGGATCCCAGCGCGCCACCGCTTCGATGTGGTCCTTGCCGACGGTGACCCCGCCGTCCTCGTGCCGGAGCAGGTTCTCCAGCAGGATCTTCATCGAATAGGGCAGGTGGGAAATGTCGAACTGCTGTCCGAGCCTGGGCAGGCTGAAGTAGTCGTAGGTGGTGCCGCCGACGTCCAGCTGGCTGCGGGTGGAGAACGAATCGCTCATGCGGGGTGACTCCTCTTGCGGATGGCTTGCAGTGGCCCGTGGGGGCCTGCTTGCGGTTGCCGGTGTCCCGACGGCCCGGCAGTCGGCGTCAGTATGAACGATTCAGCCGGGCGGCGGTCTGCGGCAGGCTCTCAGGCTACCTATGAATATGTATCGCCGGTGTCATGGGTATGGCAGTGGAAGTATGCCCGGGGAAGTATGTATAATTTGTGCATACTTTGGAGGGCCTACCGATGGAAGCCACCGTTGCAGAACGCGGACAGATCACCTTGCCCAAGGCGGTCCGCGACGCGCTCGGCCTGACCAAGGGCACCCAGTTGAAGGTGGAGCTCGACGGCAGCCGCATCATCCTGCGCAAGAGCGTGGACGATGCCATTTCGCGTGCCCGCGGCAAGTTCGCGCTGGATGGCTTCGAGTCGGCCGAGGCGGCCGTGCTCGCCGTGCGCGACGAGGAATGAGCGCTGCATGATCGCCGTTGATTCCCCGGTCCTCATCGAGCTGCTCAGCAACGGCCCCCAGGCCGATGCGGTGGAAGCCTGCCTGCGCCAGAGCCTTGTCGGCGGCCGCGTGGTGATCTGCGGGGTGGTGCTGGCCGAGATCTGCGCCGCGCTGCGCGGCGGCGCCGAGGTGCAGGAAGCACTGGAAGAGATGGGCGTCCGCTTCAGCCCGCTGGAAGCCAAGTCGGCGCTGCGTGCCGGCGAGATGCACCGCCGCCACCGCCAGCGCGGGACCGGCAGGCGGGGCATCGACGATTTCATGGTCGGCGCGCACGCGCTGCTGCAGTGCGACGGCCTGATCACCTGGAACGACACATTTTACCGCGACTACTTCAAGGGCCTGAAGCTGATCGTGCCGCACGCCTGAGCCCGTTACTCAACCGCCGTATTCAACCGAAGTCTTTTCAAAGAATTTCCCGGGAGTTGTCATGTTGGAAGCCTACCGCCACCACGTAGCCGAGCGCGCCGCGCTTGGCATCCCGCCGCTGCCGCTGAGCGCCCAGCAGACGGCCGACGTCATTGAGCTGCTGAAGAACCCGCCGGCGGGCGAGGCCGAGTTCCTGCTCGACCTGCTCACCCACCGCGTGCCGGCCGGCGTCGATGACGCCGCCAAGGTCAAGGCCTCGTACCTGGCCGCCATCGCCTTCGGCAGCGAAACCAACGCGCTGATCCCGCGCGAGCGCGCCACCGAACTGCTGGGCACCATGCTGGGCGGCTACAACGTTGCGCCGCTGGTGCAGCTGCTGGACGATGCCGTGGTCGGCGCGATCGCCGCCACCGCGCTGAAGAACACCCTGCTGGTGTTCGATGCCTTCCACGACGTGCAGGAAAAGGCCAAGGCCGGCAATGCCAACGCCCAGGGCGTGCTGCAGAGCTGGGCCGATGCCGAGTGGTTCACCAGCCGCCCGGAAGTGCCGCAGAGCCTGACCATCACCGTGCTCAAGGTGACCGGCGAAACCAACACCGACGACCTGTCGCCGGCCCCCGATGCGACCACCCGCCCGGACATCCCGCTGCACGCCCTGGCGATGCTGAAGAACAAGCGCGATGGCATCGAGCCGGAAGAAGACGGCAAGCGCGGCCCGGTCAAGTTCATTGAATCGCTGAAGGACAAGGGCCACCTGGTGGCCTACGTGGGCGACGTGGTGGGTACCGGTTCGAGCCGCAAGTCGGCCACCAACTCGGTGCTGTGGTTCACCGGCGAAGACATTCCGTTCATTCCGAACAAGCGTTTCGGTGGCGTGTGCCTGGGTTCGAAGATCGCCCCGATCTTCTACAACACCATGGAAGACGCCGGCGCGCTGCCGATCGAGCTGGACGTGTCGCAGATGAACATGGGCGACGTGGTCGAGCTGCGTCCCTATGACGGCAAGGCCCTGAAGGATGGCCAGGTCATCGCCGAGTTCCAGGTGAAGTCCGACGTGCTGTTCGACGAAGTGCGCGCCGGTGGCCGCATTCCGCTGATCATCGGCCGTGGCCTCACCGCCAAGGCGCGCGAAGCGCTGGGCCTGGCCCCGACCAACCTGTTCCGCCTGCCGATGGACCCGCCGGATACCGGCAAGGGCTTCTCGCTGGCGCAGAAGATGGTCGGCCGCGCCTGTGGCCTGCCGGAAGGCCAGGGCATGCGCCCGGGCACCTACTGCGAACCGAAGATGACCTCGGTGGGCTCGCAGGACACCACCGGCCCGATGACCCGCGACGAGCTGAAGGACCTGGCCTGCCTGGGCTTCTCGGCCGACCTGGTGATGCAGTCGTTCTGCCACACCGCTGCCTACCCGAAGCCGGTGGACGTCAAGACCCACCACACGCTGCCGGAGTTCATCTCCACCCGTGGCGGCGTCTCGCTGCGCCCGGGCGATGGCGTGATCCACAGCTGGCTCAACCGCATGCTGCTGCCCGACACCGTCGGCACCGGCGGCGATTCGCACACCCGTTTCCCGGTGGGCATTTCGTTCCCGGCCGGCTCGGGCCTGGTTGCCTTCGCGGCGGCCACCGGCGTGATGCCGCTGGACATGCCCGAATCGGTGCTGGTGCGCTTCAAGGGCACGATGCAGCCGGGCGTGACCCTGCGTGACCTGGTCAACGCGATTCCGCTGTACGCGATCAAGTCAGGCCTGCTGACCGTGGCCAAGGCCGGCAAGAAGAACATCTTCTCCGGTCGCATCCTGGAAATCGAAGGCCTGCCGGACCTGAAGGTCGAGCAGGCGTTCGAACTGTCCGATGCCTCGGCCGAACGTTCGGCCGCCGGTTGCTCGGTGCACCTGAACAAGGAGCCGATCATCGAATACCTCACCAGCAACATCACGCTGCTGAAGTGGATGATCGCCGAGGGTTACCAGGACGCCCGTTCGCTGGCGCGCCGCATCGAGAAGATGGAAGCCTGGCTGGCCAACCCGGAGCTGCTGCAGCCGGATGCCGACGCCGAGTACGCCGCCGTCATCGAGATCGACCTGGCCGACATCCACGAGCCGATCGTGGCCTGCCCGAACGATCCGGACGACGTCAAGACGCTGTCGGACGTGGCTGGTGCGGCCATCGATGAAGTCTTCATCGGTTCGTGCATGACCAACATCGGCCACTTCCGTGCGGCTGCGAAGCTGCTGGAAGGCAAGCGCGACATCCCGACCAAGCTGTGGGTGGCCCCGCCGACCAAGATGGATGCCTCGGAGCTGACCAAGGAAGGCCATTACGGCACCTTCGGCACCGCCGGTGCACGCATGGAAATGCCGGGCTGCTCGCTGTGCATGGGCAACCAGGCACAGGTGCGCGAAGGTGCGACGGTGTTCTCGACCTCGACCCGCAACTTCCCGAACCGTCTGGGCCGCAATTCCAACGTGTACCTGGGTTCGGCCGAGCTGGCCGCGATCTGCTCGCGCCTGGGTCGCATTCCGACCAGGGAAGAGTACATGGCCGACATCGGCGTGCTGGATGCCAGCAGCAAGGACATCTACCGCTACATGAACTTCGACCAGATCGAGGACTACCAGGACGTGGCCAAGACGGTTGCCGCCTGAGCCTGATCGGCTGACGTGTTGAACGAAAACCCCCGGTGAGAACCGGGGGTTTTTGTTTGTCAGCGTCGTGGATATCGGAACGGCCAGGCGTTGGTGGCGTCGTTGCTGCGTTCGGCGCAGACGGCGCGGAAGGTTTCCACGAACGCCTGCTGCAGGCGGGTGGGGTGCCAGTCGGCGCGGGTGGTGAGGCCGATGCGGCGGCGCAGGTCGTCGCCGGCGCTGCCGATTTCGCTGAGCAGGCCCGCGCGGCGTTCGATCACGAACTGATCGCGTGACATCAGGGTGAGCCAGTCGTCTTCCAGCAGCAGGCCGCGGGTGATCAGCACCGAGCCGCATTCGATGCGCAGGCGCGGCGGTTCATGGCCATGCTGGCGGAACATGCGTTCCCAGCGGGCGCGTACGGGTGCGCCGGTGGCGGCGATCACCCAGGGAAACGCCAGCAGCCGGTCGAAGTCGAGCGGGCCGCTGCCGGCCAGCGGGTGCCCGCTGCGCGCGACGATCACCGGGTCATCGTCGAACAGGCCTTCCTGCGCGACATCGCGCACGGGCAGGGTGTCGCGCATCGCACCGATCAACAGGTCCAGGCTTCCGGCGCGAAGATCGCCCAGCAGTTCCGCGTAAGGGCCTTCGATCACATTGACCGATGCGCCCGGGTGGGCGCGGGCAAAGCGCGCCAGTACCTGTGGCAGCAGGATCGCGCGGGCAAGCGGCATCACGCCGAGCGTGACCTTGCCGCCCTGTTCGGAGCGCAGCAGGGCCACTTCGTCCAGGCCTGCTGCCAGTTCGGACAGCGCCAGACGTACCAGCCGCAGCATGCGGGTGGCGGCCGGGGTGGTCTGCACGGTCTTGCCGTGGCGTTCGGTCAACGGCGTTTCAATGGCGGTGCCCAGCTCGTGCACGGCACGGTAGATCGCCGGCTGGGAGATGCCGGCGCGCGCTGCGGCCAGGGTGAAGCTGCCGGCGTCGTCCACCGCCACGAGTGCGCGCAGCTGCCCGAGCGTGACGCGTCGCTCAACGGCAGGCAACGCAGGCAGGCGCTGTGCACGCCGTGCCACCCGCACGCCATCGGCGATGTAACCCAGTGCGCGCTCGATGCGGGGCACCAGCAGTTCCGCTGCTTCGGTGGGTGCCATGCCGCCGGGCTGGCGGTCGAACAGGGGTGCGTCCAGTTGGCTTTCCAGCCGCGCAATGGCCTGGGTCAGTGCCGGCTGGGACAGATTCACGTGCGGCGCGGCGGCGCTGATGCCGCCGTGGTGGTGCACCGCGACCAGCGCATGCAGATGCTTCAGGTTCAGCTCGAAGGGCCGGTTCATGGATCAACTATAACCAAACCCAATGGCTGTTGCGGAAATCGATCTTGAGGGGTGGGCGCTGGCGGACAAGACTGCATCATCGTCATTGAAGGATGGATGGATGTCCCGCGTCGTCACCCGTGTCGAACGCGCCGCTGCCGGCGCACTCCAGGTCCTGGCCCAGGCCGGTGTGGCCACCGCGCATGAGTCGCAGGGCCGAAGTGGCCTGCTGCACCCGCGGCTGCGCCCGATCTACAGCGGCGCCCGCATTGCCGGCAGCGCCATCACCGTGTCGGTGCCGCCCGGCGACAACTGGATGATGCACGTGGCCATCGAACAGCTGCGCGAAGGCGATGTGCTGGTGGTGGCGCCGACCAGCGACTGCACCGACGGCTACTTCGGCGACCTGCTGGCCACCTCGGCGCAGGTGCGTGGCTGCCTTGGGCTGGTGATCGATGCCGGCGTACGCGATGTGCGCGACCTGACGGCAATGGGCTTCCCGGTCTGGAGCCGGGCGATCCATGCGCAGGGAACGGTCAAGGAGACGCTGGGCTCGGTGAACGTGCCGGTGGTGTGCGGCGGTGCGCTGGTCCACCCCGGCGACGTGGTGATCGCCGACGATGACGGCGTGGTGATCGTGCCGCGCGCCGATGCGGTGCGCGTGGCGGCCGAATCGCAGGCGCGCGAAGCGCGCGAGGCGGAGAAGCGCGAACGCCTGGCCAAGGGCGAGCTGGGCCTGGACATCTACGCCATGCGCGAGCGCCTGGCGGAGAAGGGCCTGCGCTATGAGTAAGGGCGTGCCGGCCATGTGGATGCGCGGTGGCACCTCCAAGGGCGGCTACTTCCTGGCCACCGACCTGCCGGCCGATGCGGCCGCGCGCGATGCGTTCCTGCTCCGCGCGTACGGTTCGCCGGACCCGCGCCAGATCGATGGCATGGGCGGCGCCGACCCGCTGACCTCCAAGGTCGCGGTGGTATCGCCCTCCCGCCACCCCGGCGCGGACGTGGATTACCTGTTCCTGCAGGTGTTCGTCGACCAGGCCGTGGTGAGCGATGCGCAGAACTGCGGCAACCTGCTGGCCGGGGTCGGGCCGTTCGCCCTTGAACGCGGGCTGGTGCAACCCACCGGCGAAAGCACCGATGTGCGCATCTTCATGGTGAACACCGGCAAGGTGGCCACCGCCAACGTACAGACCCCCGGCGGCCAGGTGCGCTATGACGGTTCGGCGCGGATCGACGGTGTGCCGGGCACGGCGGCGCCGATTCCGCTGACCTTTTCCGACATCGCCGGTTCCAGCTGCGGCGCGTTGCTGCCGACCGGCAACGCGGTGGATGTGATCGACGGGGTGGAGCTCACCCTGATCGACAACGGCATGCCCTGCGTGGTGCTGCGCGCCAGCGATGTAGGCGTGAGCGGGTACGAGGACCGCGCCACGCTGGATGCCGACGACACGTTGAAGGCGCGCCTGGAGGCGATCCGCCTGCAGGCGGGGCCGTTGATGAACCTCGGCGATGTCAGCGCGCAGTCGGTGCCCAAGATGATGCTGGTGGCGGCCCCGCGCGACGGTGGCGCGATCTGCGTGCGTTCGTTCATCCCGCACCGCTGCCACGCCTCCATCGGGGTGCTGGGTGCGGTCACCGTGGCCACGGCCTGCCTGCTGCCCGGCTCACCGGCCCACGCGCTCGCGGTGGTGCCCAAAGGCAGCCGCCTGCAGCTGGACATTGAACACCCCAGCGGCAGCACCGGCTGCGTGCTGGAGCGCGACGCGCACGGGCAGGTGGCCGCTGCGGCCATCCTGCGCACCGCCCGAAAGCTGTTCGACGGCGTGCTGTTCGACTGAATACGCACGACGTCTCTATTCTTGTGACCTGGGAGGGTTGTTATGACTGTTGTTGAGAAGCGGCAGGGCCGCTTCGGCGTTTTTGGCCAGTTGTGGTTCCAGGTGCTGGCCGGCACCATCATCGGCGTCGTACTGGGTTGGCTGCAGCCGGATTGGGGTTCGGCGATGAAGCCGTTCGGCGATGCCTTCATCAAGCTGATCCGCATGATGATCGGCCCGATCATCTTCGTGACGGTGGTGCACGGCATCGCCGGCATGCGCGACATGCGCAGCGTGGGCCGGCTCGCGCTGAAATCGCTGATCTATTTCGAGGTGATCACCATCCTGGCGCTGATCGTCGGGCTGGTTGCGGTCGATCTCTGGCAGCCCGGCGCCGGCATGAACATCGACCCGGCCACCATCGACATGGCCAGCATCCAGGGTTACGTGCATACCGCGCACGACCAGTCGATCGTGTCCTACATCATGGCGATCATTCCCAACACGCTGGTCAGTGCGTTCACCGAGGCGCACGTGCTGCAGGTGCTGTTCGTGGCGGTGCTGTTCGGCGTGGCGCTGGCCTCGATCGGTGAGCGCGGCGCGCCGGTGATGAAGGTGATCGAAGGCACCTCGTCGGCACTGTTCAAGATCATCGGCTACGTCATGTACTTCGCGCCGATTGGCGCGTTCGGCGCCATCGCCTTCACCGTGGGCCAGTTCGGCGCGGGGTCACTGCTGTCGCTGGGCGAGCTGATCATCGAGTTCTTCGTGGTCTGCGCGGCGTTCACGGTGTTCGTGCTCGGCGCGGTGTGCTGGTGGACCGGCGCCAGCCTGTGGCGGCTGCTGGCTTACCTGCGCGATGAAATCGTGATCGTGGCGGCCACCACCTCCACCGAAACGGTGCTGCCGCGCCTGATCGAGAAGATGAAGAAGCTGGGCTGCGAAGAAGGCGTGGTCGGCTTCGTGATTCCGGCCGGCTACTCGTTCAACCTGGA
>DGIP01000200.1:0-151 GCA_002386405.1 Stenotrophomonas maltophilia | reverse complement strand
CGGCTACTCGTTCAACCTGGATGGCACCTGCCTGTACCTGACCACGGTGGCGCTGTTCCTGGCCCAGGCGACCAACACCGAGCTGACCGTGTGGCACCAGCTGGGGCTGATCGCGGTACTGCTGCTTACGTCCAAGGGCGCCGCCGGCGTG
>DGIP01000198.1 GCA_002386405.1 Stenotrophomonas maltophilia | reverse complement strand
GGCGGCGAAGCGTCCAGCTGGCCGCCGTCGTCGCATGCCTCGCCTGGCCCTTGCCGCGGCCGCCGCACTGGCGCTGGTGTGGGTGTCGCCCGACGCCTGGCTGCGCCTGCGCGCCGATCACCGCAGCAGCCACGACGTGGTCACGCTGGCCCTGCCCGATGGCAGCCGCGCAGTGCTCGATGCCGATTCGGCGATTGCCGTGGACTACGACGACCAGCGCCGCAGCATCCGCCTGCTGCGCGGGCGCGCCTGGTTCGAAGTGGCACCCGGGCACGCGCAGCCGTTCCAGGTCACCGCACAGGGCGGCGTGGTGGAGGACATCGCCACGGCGTTTGCGGTGGCCAGCACCCCACAGGGCGTGGATGCGGAAGTCTCGCAGGGCCAGGTCCGCGTCGCCGCCTCGCCCAATGGCGGCTGGACCTACCTGCTGGCGGGCCAGCGTGCCGGCTTCGCCCCGGGTGGTCGGGTGGTACGCCATGACGACCTGGCCCCCGACCGCATTGCCGCATGGCGCGACGGCGAGCTGCTGCTCGATGCCACCGAAGTGGCCGACGCGGTCGCGCAGATCGCCCGCTATCGCGAAGGAGCCACCTTCGTGCGCGGCGACCTGTCGGCGCTGCCCGCCGTCAACGCCGCGCTGCGCGTGGACCAGCCCGAGCAGGCGCTGGACGCGCTGGCGATGTCGGCCGGCCTGCGTATCACCCGCCTGCCGATGGGCGTGGCGATCGTGAGCGCTGCGCCCGCGCGCTGAATGCGCCTTGGGGAAGGGACCGCCCCGCACGTCTTACCCCCGAACGTACCCGCCGCCGCCACGTACTTCGCAGCGCCCGCACACTGTGCGGGGAAGCCGTGCTTTCGCGGCATCGCCTCTCAACAGGTTTCAACATGCTTCCCATTTCCCGACCGGCGCCGATGCTGCGTCCGTCCCGCCTGTGCATCGCGCTGTTGGCCGCTGGCCTGGCCTCGGCAACCGCGTTGCCCGCACTGGCCCAGTCCGGCGACACCGCCACGCAGGCGGCCACCCGCCAGTTCGATATCCCCGCCCAACCGCTGGCCGATGCGCTGCGCAGCTACATGCGCCAATCCGGCGTGCAGGTGGCCTACCCGGCCGCACTGGCCACCGGTGCAAGCTCCACCGCCGTGCACGGCGCGCTGGATGCGCAGTCGGCACTGGCGCAGCTGCTGCAGGGCAGCGGCCTGGCACCGCGCGCGCTGGGACCGGGCGCGGTGACCCTGGAGCGCGCGCCGCGCGGCCAGGACGAAGATGGCGTGATCCACACCGGCCCGCTGCGCGTGGCCGGGGACCAGGCCAACGCGGAGGGCACCGCCGAGCGTGCGCTGGAGCAGTACCGCAGCAGCGGGTCGAGCGTGTACGTGCCACGCGCCACCATCGAGCGTTTCCGTGGCACCTCCACCGCCGATATCGTCAAGGGTGTGGTCGGGGTCACCGCCGGTGATCCGCGCACGGCCAACGCGCTGGACCTCAACATCCGCGGCATCCAGGGCCAGAGCCGCATCCCGGTGATCATCGACGGTGGGCAGTCCACCATGGACACCTACCGCGGCTATGCCGGCCAGTCGCAGCGCACCTACCTCGACCCGGACCTGATCTCCAGCCTCACCGTGACCAAGGGCCCCAGCCTGGGCGCCAATGCGTCCGGCGGCATCGGCGGCGTGGTGGAGATGGAAACCCTGAACATCGGCGACGTGCTGCGCGACGGCCAGGACGCCGGCCTGCGCGTGCGCAGCGGCATCTCCAACGGCAGTGCGCGCGACCTCCCCGCGTACAACGGCACCCCCGGTACCGACCGCAACAGCCTCGGCGGGCAGTTCTTCAACATCGCCGGCGGCAAGCACTGGGACCGCTTCGACCTGGTGGCCGCCTATGCCTGGCGCGATACCGGCAACTACTACTCGGGCAAGCACGGTTACGACGATTTCCCGCAGACCCGGCGCACCCTGGCACCGTTGAACCCGCCCAACACCGAAGTGTTCAACACCTCGTCCAAGTCCAACTCGGTGCTGCTCAAGGGCACCTGGCGGATCGACGACGTGCAGACGCTGGAAGCCGGCTACCGCCACTACAGCGGTAGGCAGGGTGAGATCATGGCCTCGCAGATCATCCGCGTGGACCGCGACCGCGTGCCGCAGTGGGAGCCGGGCAGCGTGGACCTGGATGCCTACAACCTGCGCTACCGCTTCAACCCGGGCAACGACATCGTCGACCTGAAGGCCAACCTCTGGTACACCGACGCCGACAGCCTGATGTACAACGGCCTGACCGGCATTACCCCGTGGTACTTCGACCGCCGCACCGAGTGGTATGACGGCCCGACCTTCAACACCGACCCCGGTTACAAGGACGCCTACCGCAACGACATGACCCAGACCCGGTTCGGCCTGGACGTATCCAACACCACGGTGATGACCACCAACAGCGCAGGGCTGTTCACCTTCGACTACGGGTTGTCCTTCAGCGACGAAGACGTGGGCCCGGGCGACAGCGCGCCGATCATGCACGACGACCTGGTCAACAACCGCTTCCTGCGCAATGCCACGCGCAAGGAATACAGCGCGGTGGCCTCGATGAAATGGCAGCCGGGCGAGCGCTGGGACATCCTGGTGGGTGGCCGCTTCAACCGCGTCAGCATCCACGACCGCAACCGCCTGGCCACGCCGGACACCGAAGAAGTCATCGGCCAGTACCGCTACACCCAGCTGCTCAACGGCGACCCGACGCTGCCGGCGTGGCGCGCGCAGCGCATCGCCATGCTCAACTGGTACCCGGATGCGAACGGCCAGTTCACCGAAGCCTCGCTGCTGGCATCGCCGTACAAGAAGGGGACGGTGGCCGACATCACCGGCTGGAATTTCCACGATGTCACCGCGGCCGAGGACCTGGTCGTGCCGACCAGCTGGACCTGGTCGCAGCCGATCCGGCGCACCGACAACGCCTTCATGCCCACCGCCAGCGTCACCTGGCACGCCGATGAAGACACCCTGGTGTACATCAAGTACGCCGAAGGGGTGAAGCTGCCCAGCCTGTTTGAAAGCACCCTGGGCCTGTTCACCGCGGCCAAGCCGGTGGATGGCGAACTCAAGCCCGAGCGTGCCGGCACCTGGGAAGTGGGCGCCAGCACGGTGCGCCACGACCTGTTTGCCGAAGGCGACCAGGCCGCGTTCAAGCTGGCCTACTTCAACACCCGCATCGATGACCTGATCACGCGCGACTACCG
This sequence comes from Stenotrophomonas maltophilia, assembly GCA_002386405.1. Taxonomy (GTDB): domain Bacteria; phylum Pseudomonadota; class Gammaproteobacteria; order Xanthomonadales; family Xanthomonadaceae; genus Stenotrophomonas; species Stenotrophomonas maltophilia_AD. Next base: position 2,167 of record DGIP01000198.1, on the reverse strand, counting down.
CACGTTGTCGGCCGGCTACATCCGCAACATCGATCGTTTCAAGGTCTCGGGCCTGGAGTTCCAGTCCAGCTATGACGCCGGCAAGGTGTTCGCCGATCTGTCCGCGCATTACTACTTCGAAGCCAAGACCTGCGCCCCGGACATCGCCGCCGAGCGCCGTGCCTACGGCGTGCAGCGCAAGATAGAAGAACTGGCCAACACGCCGGACTGCGTGGATGGTGGTTTCGAAGGGTCCTACAGCAACACCCAGAACCCGCCGCGCTACACGGTCAACCTGACGCTGGGGTCACGGCTGCTGGACCAGCGGCTGAGCTTCGGCACCCGCGTGATCCACAACAGCGGGCCGATCAGCAAGCTGGACAAGGAATGGAACGTGGGCCTGTCGGCGATCCAGCAGCTGTACCAGCCGGCCACCATCGTGGACGTGTTCGCCAGCTGGCAGGCCAGCACGCAGCTGGCGGTCGACTTCAACGTGGACAACCTGACCGACCGCTACTATCTCGACCCGCTCGCACTGGGCGTGATGCCGGCCCCGGGCCGGATCATGCGCCTGGCCGTCACCTGGCGGTATTGATAGCGGGCACACTGCAGCCAGGCAGGGCCTGGCTCTACCGTTCACGGGCGCGGTGGGTCAACCGCCGCGCCACCCGTCGCCAAAATGCATCCCGACGGGTTACATGCTGCCAACGTAGAGCCACGCCCTGCGTGGCTGCTGCTGGCGCGGAACGTCACCGCGCAACAGAATCCGCATGCAGCGCTTCATTGAGCTCATCCACCACGATGGCCCATTCCGCATCCGACTTCAGCTGCTCGCCCAGGAACTGCTTCTGGCTCGGGCTCCAATACGGCGCTTCGGTTACTTTGACATCAGCCGGCAGCTGGTGCTGAAGAATGAACTGCGCAATCGCTTCGTTGCTCGACTCCAGCCCCAGCTGTTTGAACAGGGTGGTCATGCGCGTTTCAGTGGTATCCATCATGGCAATCCTTGTAAGGCGGGTCGATGGCGCATTATCGCCAAGCCCGGGTGAGGATCACATCGCCGGAATGGGGGGGAGGGCAGCACCGGCAATCCGGGTTGGGGTAGTCTGCACGACAGGCGTCTTATCCCTGTGCCGGGCCTTGCCCGGCGCTGCCACCTTCTTTCTGCCAGAACGCCATGAACGCCACCGATACCCTTGAAGCCACCCGCAGCCAACGCCTGAAGGCGGCCACCCGAGACAGCCACGGCGCGCTGGACAAGCGCATCATGGCCGGCGAGATCTTCGCCGACCGCGGGCGGTTCGCGCGTTTCCTGCGGGTCCAGTACCGCTTCCACCGTGACATCGATGGCCTGTACGCCAACGCCGCGCTGGATGCACTGCTGCCGGACCTGGCCGAACGCCGGCGGCTGCCGCAGGTCACCCGCGACCTGCGCGATCTGGAACAGACCCTGCCGGCCCCGGTCCCACTGCGGCTGGACCCGGACCTGCCGCTGTCCGCCGCATTGGGCTGGTTGTACGTGGCCGAAGGCTCCAACCTGGGCGGCACCATCCTGTACAAGATGGCCGCGCAGCTGGGCCTGGATGCGGACTTCGGTGCCCGCCACCTGGCCGCGCATCCCGATGGTGCCGCACGCCACTGGCGCGAGTTCACCGCCGCGCTGGACAGCGTGGTGCTCACCGGGGCCGAAGAGCAGCAGATGATCGATGCGGCCGATGCCGCGTTCCGCAGCGTGCACGATCATGTGGAACTGGAATTCGCATGAACGCTGACGTGCGCGCCGGGTCACGCTGATGCGCTGGCTCTGGTTCTGCCTGGGCTGGGTGATGGTGGCGCTGGGGGTGATCGGCGCACTGTTGCCGGTGATGCCCACCACCATCTTCCTGATCCTGGCGGTAGGCTGTTTCGCGCGCAGCTCGCCGAAGTTCGAGCGGAAGTTGCTGGAACACCCGCGCTATGGTCCATCGCTGCGCGCATGGCGCGAGCAGGGGGCGATCAGCCGCAAGGGCAAGGCCTTCGCCGCCGGGGGCATGGCCTTCGGCTTTGCGATGTTCTGCTGGGGCGCACGGCCATCGTGGCCGTTGCTGCTCGGCGTAGGCATATTTTTCGCGGCGAGCGCAGCCTACGTGCTGTCGCGCCCGACCCCGCTGCCGTAGAGCCACGCCCTGCGTGGCTGCTTTTCGCTCCG
>DGIP01000051.1 GCA_002386405.1 Stenotrophomonas maltophilia | reverse complement strand
GCGCTTGGCGCCCGGGCGGTTGTTGTTGTTGTTCGAGTTGCGGTCGTCCGCACGCGCGGCCGGACGTGCCGGTGCCGGTGCAGACGGACGCGCGGCACGGGCCGGCGCTTCGCTGGCAGCCGGGCGCGGCGCCGCTACCGGTGCCGGCGGGGCGTTCTTCGCAGCTTCCGCAGCGGCTTCGGCCGCCTTGCGCTCGGCTTCGGCGCGTTCCTTGGCGTCGATCTCTTCCTGGCGCTTGCGTGCGATTTCCTCATCACGCGCACGGTCCTTCTCGGCCAGTGCGCGCTGCTCGTCCAGATTGCGCTGGCGGGATTCCTCCAGCTTGCGCAGGATGTCGGCGCGCTCCTCATCCGGCGTCATCGCCTTGCCACTGGCGTCCTTGGTGTAGGTGCGCTTCTGGCGCACTTCAACATTGACGGTGGTCTTGCTGCGGCCGGCGCTGACGGTCACTTCCTGCAACTTGCGACGGTTGAGGGTGATCTTCTTTGCAGCTTCGTCGGCACTTTCGACGGGCTGCTCGGTCTTGCCATGCGAACGACGAAGGAAGCCCAGGAGCTTCACCTTCTCGGTGCTGGTCACGACCTGGTCGGGACCGCTGAACTTCATGCCGGCTTCGGCAAGCTGTTCAAGCAGTTTTTCGACCGGCGTATTGACCAGTTCGGCAAGCTTGCGGATGGTGGTTTGCTGCGACATTCGGATCCTATGATCTGGTTGGCGCTCCTCCGAAACGGGCGAAGGCAGCGCGGAGTCTAAGCCCTGATCGGGTCAGGGCACTGTTCATCGCTGGCTCATTCGCCGCGCTCCAGGCGGGCGATCTCCTCGGCTCGGGCGGCAAGGATCAGGGCGGCGGCGCGCTCCTGGTCCATGTCCTCGATACCGAACTCGAGGATCTCATCGGCGGCCAGGTCCGACAGGTCCTCACTCGTACGCACGCCGTGGCCGGCCAGGGCGTAGGCGGTTGCCTCGTCCATGCCTTCCAGGGCGAGCAGGTCTTCGGACGGCGAACCATCTTCCAGACCCTCTTCCACCGCAAGCGCTTCGTTGAGCAGCGCATCGCGGGCACGGGCACGCAGCTCTTCGACGATGTCTTCGTCGAAGCCTTCCACGGCCAGCAGTTCGCCGACCGGGACGTAGGCGATTTCTTCCACGGTGTTGAAGCCTTCGGTCACCAGGATGGCGGCGATTTCTTCATCCACTTCCAGCTTGTCCATGAACAGCTGGCGGGCAACGCCCTGCTCTGCCTCGGACTTGGCGGTCACCTGGTCCTGGGTCATCACATTGAGCTGCCACCCGGTCAGGCGGCTGGCCAGGCGCACGTTCTGGCCGCCCTTGCCGATCGCCTGGGCCAGGCGCTCTTCAGCGACGGCCAGGTCCATGGAGTGCTTGTCTTCATCAACGATGATGGACTGCACTTCCGCCGGCGCCATCGCATTGATGACGAAGTTGGCGGGGTTGTCGTTCCACAGCACGATATCCACGCGCTCGCCATTGAGCTCGTTGGACACCGCCTGCACGCGCGAACCGCGCATGCCGATGCAGGCGCCGATCGGATCGGTACGCGCATCGTGGGCGAGCACGGCGATCTTGGCGCGGTCGCCCGGATCGCGTGCACAGGCCTTGATCTCGACCAGGCCCTGGCCCACTTCCGGCACTTCCAGCTTGAACAGCTCGATCATGAACTCCGGGGCGGCACGGCTGATGAACAGCTGCGGGCCACGCGGTTCCGAACGCACTTCGGCCAGGTAACCGCGCACGCGGTCGCCAGCGCGCAGCACGTCGCGCGGAATGCCCTTGTCCTTCGGGATGAACGCTTCGGCGTTGCCGCCCAGGTCCACGTAGATGTTGCCGCGCTCGGCGCGCTTGACCACGCCGGTGACCAGCTCGCCCACACGGTCCTTCCACGCATCGACCACCTGCTGGCGTTCGGCTTCGCGCACGCGCTGGACGATCACCTGCTTGGCGGCCTGCGCCGCGATGCGGCCGAAGTCCGGGTTTTCAATCTGCTCTTCGATGTAATCTCCTACTTCCACGCCTTCGGCTTCGTCGATGGCATCCATCAGACGCACCTGGCGGTCGGGCGATTCCATCACCACGTCATCGGCCACCACTTCCCAGCGGCGGAAGGTTTCGTAGGTGCCGTCCTTGTGGTCGATCGACACGCGCGCCAGCACTTCCTCATCGGGATAGCGCTTCTTCGCGGCAGACGCCAGTGCTGCTTCGATCGCATCGAAGATCACTTCACGCGGAACGCCTTTTTCATTGGCGACTGCGTCCACTACCAGCAAAAGTTCCTTGCTCATTGTTGGCTCACTCCGCGCGCGGCTTCTTGGCCGCCGGCTCGTTGGATGGTTTCTTGTTCGCCTTGCCACCCTGCTTGGGTGCCGGGCCAGTCGGTTTGGTCGGAGCCAGGCCGAGGGCGGCCCAGTCCGGCATGATGCGTGCCTTCTCGATATTCTCGACGTCGGCGGTAAACGGTGAATTGTCGACCTTGAAGGTGACCGTATTCTGCTCGGCATCGACGCCGAGGATCTCGCCCTGCAGGCGGCGACGGCCGTCCTGCGGCAGCTTCAGGGTGACCTTGGCCGACTCGCCAACCGCACGTTCGAACTGATCGAAGGTGAACAGCGGGCGGTCCACGCCGGGCGAGGACACTTCCAGCGTGTAGTTGGCGGTGATGGGGTCTTCCACGTCCAACTGGGCCGACACTTCGCGGCTCACGCGTTCGCAGTCGTCGATGTTGACCACGCGCTCGGGCTGTTCGGCCAGCGGCACGTCGATATACAGGCGCAGCGTGGCGCCACCCGGGGCGGTCAGGTATTCCACACCCAGCAGCTCGAGACCCAGCGACTGAACGGTGGGGGCGAGCAGATTCGCGATTTCGGTTGCCTTGTCGCTCACAGTCGGCCTTGATTCCTTTAAAGAGGTGCTGCCCCGGCACGCAAGCCTGGGGCCCGGAAACAACAAAGGGCCCGCTGGGCCCCATGTCCGGTACAACTCCGGTCGTGCTGGATGGCCAGCCTTCCGGGGGGTCACGACTACCTGATGGGAAGTCGCACGGCCCGGAAGCCGGTCGCGGGACGGGCCGCATTCGGTGGAATGGGTCCTGTCAGGTAGTCCGCTAAGCCGTGGATGATAGCCGTTGCACCGCGCTGGTGCAACGGTTTGGGCGCCTACAGCCCGGGTGGCCCGTTCAGGCCACCCCTTCGGCGGTCAGCCTCCGCGGAGGAGCGCCTCCTCGTAGCTCGGCAGAGATGCCCGATGGTAGGCAGGTGCCGGGTCGCGCCACGCGGCACGCCGCGCCACGATCCTGCGCATGGCGTAATGCCAGCGGCCTACCGGGGTACTTACCCCCATCAAGTCGTTGATGGCAAGGTGAGCGTCCGCATTGGGATGCTGGTTCATGGCCTGCGTGCCCAAGCCGTGGTACTCGCGGGTTGTGAAGGGCCGGGACGGATATTCCTTGAGCGGTGGTGGCCTCCATGCCATTTCTTCGAGGATCCCGTTGTTCCACGCCGCGTCGCCGCCATCCGGATGAACCCCCAACTGCCTCTGAAACCCAGGGCGGCCCCCTCCCGGCCGCGCGGCCGGCGCTGAAACTGGGTAGGCCGTAATCGTCTGGGACGGCTTGCCGAGGTACGTCGCCTTGTTCGCGTACCACGTTGAAGCGGGTGACCAGGCGGGCGACACGGCCGCTGGCGAAGGCGCCGCTTGCGTTGCGGCTGCCTTGGCGGCGAGCCCGGTGCCAGAGGAGCCGCGCATGGGAATGGCGCTGGATCGGCTGCTGACAGCCCGCTTCGCGAACCGCGCAAAGCGCGTCGCGCCCTTCATCGCCGTTTTGGCGATCGCCGGCGCGGCACCGGCGATGCCCAGGCCAAGGCCGACCCAGCCAAGAATGCCAGCCGTCCCGGTGTCGCCCGACGCCTCTGCCTTGATGGCAGCCACCTCCACACCCACCGACAACGTGCCCAGTGTCGTGGCGGCAATTGCAGCGGCACCGGACTTCGTCAGCGCCGCAAAGCCGCCGGCTGCCACCGCGCCCACCGCAGCACTGGCTGCGCCGAAGCTGGCCACCACCGCGGCCACACCCAGGGCAATGCCTACCCCAGCCACGATCCACTTCCAGAAATGACCACTCGGGTCACTGCGGTTGATCGGATCACCCGCGCAATACGCCAGCGTGTTCAGCCCACCGGCCCCGAACGGGCTGGCACTGTCCGGCGCCAGGAACAGGCCCAGGGCCGGGCTGTAGGGGCGATGGTGCCCTGCCCCCAACAGATAGCAGCCCGAACCGGCATCCAGGTGTTCGCCATTGAAGGCCGGTGTGGCCAGCGCCGAGGTGTGGTCCCGGTGGCCATGCGGTGCATACGCCACTGGCCGCACGGCTGTGTCGGCTTCGAGCAGCACCGAGCCCCCTGCCGCGGCGGCCAGCAGGATGAGGCGTTCGCCCGGCCCCACCACCTGCTCGGCCAGCGGGACGCCCGCGGCGGAGACCCAGGTCACCTGGACGTCGTCGGCATCGTCGGAAACACGCAGCTCATTGACCGGTCGCCCACCGCCCCAGTAGCGCCAACGGGTGTGATCGGCCGTGGTCAGCCGGACCCACAGTCCGGCTGCGTCATATCCATAGGTCTGGGGTGCCATGCGCGGACTCCGTCTGGGTGATTCGGGAGGGGACCGTCAGAACTGGAACTCATTCCGGCTATAGGGCGGCGGCGAGCCTTGCGGGTATGCGGGCGGCAGGCCAGGATCGTTCGCCGGCGGCTGCGCCGGAAAGCGCACGAAGTTCTGGTCTGTGTAAGCCGGCGGCACTTCATTCCAGGCCGTCGCATGCCGGCTGTACGACGGGATGTTTACTGGAATCTCCCGCTCCGGCGGAGCGCCCGCGACCGGTGCGCGCGCGGCACGAGGCCGTGGGAGGTTGGGGTTCCAGCGCGTCAGCACCGTGTCGGGTCCCAGCTGGAACGAGGTCAGGCCTTCTTCACCGGTGAAATCAAACTGGTCTGCGCGCCTGCCCGCCCGCCCCAGCCAGGCCCGCGCGTTGTCCATGGCATTGCGGCGGCCGTATGGGGACAGCTCGCTCAGCAGCGGGTAGCTGCGGCTTCGCGCGAGTGCGCGTGCCGTTCCATTCGCGTAGCGGCTGGGCGTGCCGTTGTGTATCACCTTCACGGTGTACTCCACCCTGGACGCACCGTACTGGGCGGCGATGTCGTCCATCTTGCCGGCCTTCTGGACCCAGCTTGCCCCGGCGTTGGAGGCGCTGCTCCCGGACGCGCCGATAGCGCGGGCGCCGGTGACATTGCGGCTCAATCGGGCGGCCTTCTGGCCCAGCTTCATCGCGGACTTGACCATGGCCGGGCCTGCCGCCACCAGACCGGCCGCAGCGACGCCAAGCCCTACGAAGGACAGGACTGTCGACGCGGTTTCGTCTTTCACTACGGCAGCCGCGACTTCAACGGCAGTCCCCACCACACCCAGCGTGGCACCGATCACCGCAGACGCGGTAACCCCCACCACCGCCAGCGTGCCCAGGCTGGCCACCGTTGCCACCACCCCGATCGCAATACCGATCCATTTCCAGAAATGCCCGCTGGGGTCGCTGCGGTTGATGGGGTCGCCTGCGCAGTAGGCAAGCGTGTTCAGCCCACCGGCGCTGAAGGGACTGGCCGAGTCCGGCGCCAGGAACAGGCCCAGGGTCGGGCTGTAGGGGCGATGGTGCCCTGCCCCGAGCAGATAGCACCCCGAACCGGCATCCAGGTGTTCGCCGTTGAAGGCCGGGGCAGCCAGGGCCGAGGCTTCATCCCGGTAGCCATGCGGCGCGTACGCCACCGGCCGAACCGCCGTATCGGCTTCGAGCACTACCGAGCCGCCCGGCGCGGCGGCCAGCAGCGTCAGGCGCTCTCCCGGTCCCACCACCTGCTCGGCCAACGCAGCGCCTCGAGTGCCCGGCCAGGTCAGGTGGACGTCGTCGGCGCCATCGCCGAGGACACGCAGCTCGTTGACCACCCGCCCGTCGCGCCAGTAGCGCCAACCAGTGCGGTCGGCCGTGGTTGTCCACACCCACATGCCCAACGGGTCGTAACCGTAGGTGGTCATGGCCTACCTCTCCCCGGCCGGGGCGGCCACTTCAATCAATTGGTTGTGCCTGTTCCAGTGCAGCGTGCGCCCGCGTTCGTCACCTACCAACCGCCCTGCCCCATCCCACTGCATGTCGTGAAGGTCGCTCGGGTAATGCGGATGGCTGTGCACGATGCGGGTGAGCTGCGCCGGATCGGTCTCCTCATAGTCGTAGCGGGTCGTGTTCGAGCCGCCGGGGAACCGCGTGGTGATGCTGAGAATGCGATCGTAGGCATCAAAGCGGAACTGTTGCCGCCCAATCGGCTTGCCCCAGGGGTCGACCGGCGGCTGGCTGCCCGAGCAGAGGTAGTTGACCAGTCGGCCGCGCTCGTCATAGGTGAATTCTTCCTGGCGCAGCACTTCGCCGGCCTGCTCCAGCTTGCGCCGTTCCAACCGTCCGCTGTGGTCGTAGCGCATGCCCAACACCTGCGTCACGGTTTTCCCGCCTGCCACCGCCGTAAAGGTGCGGCTGACTTCGCGGCCGAAATCGTCGAATACGATATCGGTCACCATGGATTGCAGCCCTTCACGCGTGTCGATCCTGTGCACCCGCCCGAAACTGTCGTAGGTCAACTCAGCGGTAAGCGTGCCATGCGTCAGCTTCTTCGGGCGGTCCAGCGCATCGTGCGTGACCACCTGCTGCACCCCGAACACATTCGTATAGGACTGCGCGGCACCCAGCAGAGAGTGGCGATGGCTGGCCGAGCGCTCCGGGCCGCTCGCGTTCTTCCAGGTTTCGGTCTTGAGCAGGCCGGAGGCGTAATAGTCCAGCGTCTTTTCGAGGTCATCGCGCACGGTGTGGGTGAGCTGCGCATTCTTCGGGTTGTAGGTGAAGTGCGATTCGCTTTCCGACTTCATCAGCGTCAGCTGCATTCCCAGCTTCGGTTCGTAGGTGTAGGTGACCACCTCCTCCAACGGCGTGGTCATCGAGGCTGGCTGCAGCATGCCCGGGTCGTAGTCGAAGGTCACCGTGCGCCCACCCACCTCATAGGTGCGCCGCCGCGACAGGCCGTCAAAGGTCTGCTTGCCCAACAACAGGCGCCCGTCCACGCTGGCATGGGTGAGCCCGATTTCCACCGGCAACTCATCACCGCTGTGCGCCGCATACCTGGTATCGACCACCGCGCCGTCGGTCAGGGTTGTACTGACCACCCGGTCGAACGCATCGAAGGTATACAGGGTCTTGTAACCGCGCCGGTCGGTGGATTCCACGCACCGGCCGATGCCGTCGTACACGAACGACTCGGTGGCTGTCACCTTGCCGGCGGCATTTAGGTACTCAATCTTGTCCGGCTTGCCGAACACGGTGCCGTAGGCCTTGGTCTTGGCGCTGGATTTGCCGGCGGTGTCTTCGACCCAGGTGGTCTCGGTCAGGGCCAGCGGATCGGCCTCGATGACATCCACCGTGCCGTCCGGGTGCAGCGTCCTGCTCTGCTGGCCCCAGTCGTCGTAAACATACTTCGTGGTGAGGGTGGCGCGCGCCTTGCCCTCCACCCAGTCGGTATTGGTCTGCTCAACCAGGTCACCGAACGCGTTGTAACGACGGGTCCATATCTCGCGGAAGGCAACCGGGGAGACGTCCACGTCTTCGACGTCACCACTCACCTCACGGCCGAGTCCGTCCAGGTGTACGACCGCCCGGCCACCGGTCACTTCGGTGGTAGTGATCGAGACCGGATCGCCCTCTGCGGCCGCCAGCGTGTAGCTCATGGTACGGGTGGCTTCGAATTCGCCGGATCCGGGTGCCGCAGTCTGCGCGACGACCCGGCCAAGCACGTCGTAGGTTTGCGCGATGACACTGCCGGCCTCTTCTTCGTGGATGGTCAGGCCATTGATCAGCGACTGGGTTTCACTGGCCGTGCGGGTGAGAGTGTCATACCCGGTAAACACGGTATCGACCCGCAGTGTCGCTGCGGCTTCATCCAGCGTGTAGGTGTAGCCCACTTTGGAGGCGAGGCCGTTCAACATAGTGGTTTCGCTCAACACCCGGCCGTGCGATTCGCTGGCGACATCATTGATGTATTCGGTGACCGTGGTACCCAGGTCGACCTTCTCGCCATCCTCCAGCGCCTCCTTCTTCTCGCTGACCAGCACCAGATAGCCCTTGTCACCCGCCACCCGGGAAGGGAGCTCCTCGTAGCGATAGGTAGTAACCACCACCGCCGCACCGTCGGCACGACCGGCCATCGGGGTGGCGGTCAGCTGCTTGAGTGAGCGGGTCATGCCCAGCGGATCCTCCGGACAGCCGTCCTCGCCGTCGGGGTCATAGTAGGTGCGCTCCTCGATCAATCCGGTTTCATCCACCTGGCGGATGAGGTTGCCGAAGTCGTCGTACTCGGTGGTGACCAGCTCCTCGCGGGCAGGCGAACTGTCGCCGATGCGACGCCAGGTTGTGGTGCTCTTGTGCGGCAGCTGGAAGTAATTTTTCTGCTGGGTGAAGGATAACGTGGGGTCTTCGTGGTAATCCGTGCTCTTTTCCAACACGCACTTGTTCTGGGTAGTTATCTCGCTCACCAGCAGATGCAGGCGGTTGAACTGCGACCTGACAGTACGCTCCAGCATGTCCTGCCCCACCTGCATCGACATCGTGGCGATGCAGTGGTAGCGGTAATCCTCTCCCTCGACTGCGGAAAGGCGATAGAGGTTGTCCTCGTTCGGTTCCCATTTCAGTCCCGATTCGTGGCCCAGATAGTTCCGCGTGCTGTACTCGTAGGTCGTCGTGATGTCGGGTTGTGGATGACCGGGGCTCCGCCGGTGTAATCGGGCGTAAGGCACATGCGTGGTGGGTGCACCCGGCAGGCATTCATGGCCGGGCTCGGTGTAGTCCACCGTTTCGGTGCCGCCGGTCGGCAGCTCCACCCCGGTGATGTAGTTGAGGTCGCCGATTCTTTTGTAGGAGAACCTCCACCCCGCGTCACCGACTTCTTTCGGGAGCAGCAGGCGCGTCAACCGTCCGTTCCCTTGCATCAGGGTGAACACCACAGGATTTTCACGGTCAGGATGCAGCCTGACCTCCACCCCTACCGCCGTGTGCTCGATGGCCAGCAGCCGCTGGGCTTCGTCGCGCACGGCCTGAAGGCGCGGCACGACCGACAGCGAGAAATCCAGGTAAACCCGGCGCCCCTCCGGCGAACGGATCTCCACCGGCACCGCGATATCGGCGATGTCGTTCAATGTGGAGAGCGTTTCCAGGATGCCGTTCTTGTGCAGCACCAGGAACCTGCTGCCGTTGGCCGGATCACGACGCATGTGGAACGTCACCAGCTTTCGATCCTTGAACACGAAGTCCGCCTGCGTCTGCTCGGCAACGAAACGCTCGCCGGTGGACAGTGTCACCGTCTTGGTTCTTGGCTCATACGTGGTCAGCCCCTGCAGGCTCCAGCCTTCGCCGTAGCCCAGGTCATCGATGAGCTGCGCACTGAAGCCCAGGCTCAGCTGCACGGTAGGCCCGTGCAGGTTGTTCGCTTCCAGCGCGGGCAGACTCATGGCGCAGGTGAAGTCGCCGGTGCGCACATCCACGCCGGTCTGCAGGTGGCTGAGGAAGTTCTGTGCATTGGAGTAGTTCGGCGACCCCGTATCGCGGGAATCGTCCGGCGCCGGGTCGGGAGTGTCGGGGGTGGTTTCTTCGCTGACAGACATGGAAAGGCTCCATTGCTGGATGCTGCGCAGGGAATGGGCGACGGCGATGCAGCGCCAGCCCGGAAAGGGGCGGCGCTACACGACAGGCAGGGTGCGGCTACTTGAACAGGACCAGGTCAAACCGCCCGTTCTGGGTGGAATCTTTGAACCGGACTTTCAGCGAGTGACTATTGCCGTACTCATCGATCGCCGTAATCTGGCATGGACCTGCTTGATTGTTCGCACTGTCCTGGTGGAACGGAATGTTCACGTCTCCGGCCAGAATGATGGTGCCCTTGTCCTTGATGGGCTGGCTGATCACTTCCTCCGGGTGGTGCTTGTCGCCCAGGATGATCTTATCGTTGTAGATCGCATCAGGGCTGCCGGGGGCGCCATAACCGGTATAGGACGCGTAGGTTTCGTCGTGGGTCTTGTCGTTCCACTGGACCATCCCGGGCGGTTCAACCTCCATCTCCTTGAGCCCGATGGGCACCCCATCATTGCCTACGACACCCAGGTAGTAGTAGGCGACGAAGATCGGCGTCCCACCGTCTTCGCGACGACGGTCGCCATCGCAGGCGAAGGGCGTCTCGCGGACGATGTTCTTCTCGAACGTATAGTTGTCGATGTGGTACGTCGGCGACTTGACCGGAAGAAGCGGGACGTCCTCATCGAGTTCGTTGTTCGGCCCGTCTCTACGGCCAGTGGTGGTCGCCACGAAGCCGTCGCCATCACGGGTAATGGCAAGTGCGAACTTGCGGCTGATGCCTGCCGCAGCGGTCGTGGAAAAATAAAGGGTGAAGATGTACCTGCCATTGATCGGCTCGGGTGGCACCCATTCGTCGTCGTCGGACGTACGCGCTGATGTCGAGGCCGCGTGCCCTGGTTCCGGATAGTAGGTGTATCCGCCCGGCTTGTACGCAATGGCCCAGTCCTCGGTAAGCTCTTGCTCGGTGTTGTAGTCGACCAGCCGTACGCTTCGAAGTTCAGTCGTCGAAAACGTCGCAACTTCACCGGCCAACGTAGCTTTGAGAATGATCTGCACCGCAACCTGCTGGCGGCCATTGTTGTACAGGCGGGTACCCCCCGAAACGACGGTCGGCTCAAATTCGGTGAGGTTGTCGAACGTAAGTTCTGCCCGGCCCGGGGCAGTGCTGTTCTTGTCCATGGCGAAATCCCCATCTAACTACCGCAAGAATCCCCCGATTCCTGTCGCAGACAGAAACTGCTGTGTACGCCCGGCGTCGTAAATTCCACGTGATCTTTTGATCTGGTTTTCCAACCGGATCGAATTCATCCCGCGCTAACGGTTACGGCAGTATTGAAAGCGGTGCCGGCGGTCAGGGGGAGACCGGCCGGTGAGCAACGGGGGTTGCTACTGCACGCAGGGCATGGACATGCCACGAAGCACGTCGTCGGCGCAAATCCGCGCCGTTCCCACGCTGACGCGATACCACTACGACGCCGAAGAGCTGTTGTCAGGGATCCGCACGCCAGATGCCATGCACTGCCGCTACTGGCGCGAGGACCTTCCCGTAGCCGAAGCAACCAAGGAACTGTCCGGCACGCCGCATGAGCGGAGCTGGCTATGGATGGCCGGCCATCCTGTTGCGGAGTGTTCGGCTGCGACCTCGCTTGTGCTGCTGGCCACCGATGCCTCGCTCTCGCCTGTAGTGGAGATCGCCGAAGCACCGCTGAGCGTGGTGTACGCACCGCACGGACACCGTGCCGCGACTTCACCCGACGCAGAAACGCCCCGCGCGCAGCTGGGCTTCAACGGCGAGCTGCTCGACGCGGCCAGCGGGCTGTACCTGCTCGGCCCCCGCAATCACCGACCCTACTCGCCCGCACTGGGCATGTTCATCGCGTCGGACGCGCTCAGTCCGTTTGATGCGGGTGGGCTGAATGGCCTTGCCTACTGCGAAGGCGATCCGATCAATCGCACCGACCCCAGCGGCGGTTTCTGGAAATGGATCATGGCCGGCATTGCGGTGGTCGCAGCGGTGGCCAGCTTCGGCGCGATGGCAGTGGTCGGTGTCACCGCCTCGGCGGTTATCGGCGCGACCATCTCCACCATGGCCGCCGCAGTCGAAGTCACGGCCGCTGCGGTCGAGGACGAGAGGATGAAAGAAGTGCTGGGCTACGTCGGCCTCGGGCTGACCGTAGCCGGGGTGGTCAGCGCGCTTCCGGCCATCGCCAAGGCCGGCACCCAGTTGGCCAGCAAGGCCAAGCAGTTCGTGCAGCGGCTGGGTACTGCACGGCCGCAGTCGTTTGTCGACAAAGGCACGCGCACGGCGTTGAAGTCATTTCCGTTAGGCACATCGTCGTCCGGCTCGCAGGCCAGCCTGGTACCGTCGCGAAGCGCCTCGCGCGCGAGCCTGGCCAACATGTTCGACAACCGGATCGGGGCCGCCACGGTGGACAGCGAAGAGTTCATCGACATCGTCCAGGCCCATGGTGCCCGTTTCCTTACCGGCGCGGACGGCAACGTATCGGGCGGAAAGCTGGCCTCGCAGATCCGCGCCAAGTTCGGCCAGGATCATGTCTTCAAGCGCATAGAGCTGCAGTCGTGCCGCTCGGCGTTCGGGGGGAAATATGCATCGCAGGCCCAGCGCGTGGCGGACAAGCTGGGCGTACCCACCACCGGTTTCCAGGGCAAGGCCGAGTTCATGCCCACCATGAACCGCGCCTTCAACCTCGGTAATAGAAAGATCATGTATCCGCAGACCGGCTGGGCCAAGCGGCGTACGGCGATCCTCAACGGCACGCTCAGTCGGCTGGTGGGGCTGCGGTACCGGCTTACGTCGATCTAGCGCGGCAGGGGCGCAACGCAAAACGGCGACCCGAAGGTCGCCGTTCTGGTGCTGGATGTCTGACGTCCAGCAATACTATTTGGTAGCGGGGGCAGGATTTGAACCTGCGACCTTCGGGTTATGAGCCCGACGAGCTGCCAGACTGCTCCACCCCGCAGCAGAAGCGGAATTGTACGGGGAATTGCATAATGCTGCAACCCCTTGTTTCACATTGCTACTTGTTTGGAAGTTGGCTTCGGATGGGTTCGCCTGGTTGCCACGCAGGGCGTGGCACTACGACGGCCTGCCCGGTTCTCAGGCAGACCGTCCAGGAACGAGAAAGGCGACCC
>DGIP01000293.1 GCA_002386405.1 Stenotrophomonas maltophilia | reverse complement strand
AGCAGCACGGCGGCCTGCAGCAACAGCGCCAGCCGTTCGGTCACCACCCGCGCCTGCGCTTCCGACGGCGTAGCCGCCAGCAGCTCCCGCAACGAAGCCAACGCGCGGTCATAGTCCGCATCGCGCCCGGCCACCGCATCCAGTTCCGCATCCAGCACCGGCAGCACCTGCGGCTCGCGTGCCAGCGCACGCAGCACATCCAGGCACTGGATGTTGCCACTGCCCTCCCAGATGGAATTCAACGGTGCCTGCCGGTACAGGCGCGGCAGTATCGATTCCTCGACGTAGCCGGCGCCGCCCAGGCATTCCTGCGCTTCGTTGACGAACACCGCGGCCCGCTTGCAGACCCAGTACTTGCCCACGGCGGTTGCAATGCGTGCGAACGCGGCCTCCTGCGCATCCTGCGGCGCCTGGTCGACCGCGCGCGCCACGCGCATGGCGAAGGTGGTCGCCGCTTCGGATTCGATCGCCAGGTCAGCCAGCACGTTGGCCATCAGCGGGTGCTCGCACAGCCGGCGCCCGAAGCTGCTGCGGTGGCGGGTGTGGTGCAGCGCCTGCGCCAGGGCCATGCGCATTTCCGCCGCCGCACCCAGCATGCAGTCCAGCCGCGTCAACATCACCATGCCGATGATGGTTGCCACGCCGCGCCCTTCGGCGCCAACCCGGCGCGCCCAGGCACCGCACAGCTCGATCTCGCTGGACGCGTTGGACCAGTCGCCCAGCTTGTCCTTCAGCCGCATCAGGCGGAACGCGTTGCGGTTGCCATCGGCCAGGCGCCGCGGCATCAGGAAGCAGGTCAGTCCGCCGGGCGCCTGCGCCAGCACCAGGAACGCGTCGGACATCGGGGCGGAGAAGAACCACTTGTGGCCCACCAGCGCATAGCTGCCGTCCTCGCGCAGCTCGGCACGGGTGGTGTTGCTGCGCACGTCCGAGCCGCCCTGCTTCTCGGTCATGCCCATGCCCAGGGTGATGCCGGCCTTGTCGGCCATCGGCACGTCGCGCGGATCGTAGACCGGCGCGGCGGCTTTTTCGGCCCACTCGGCCAGCAACGGCTCCTGGCGCAGCACCGCCACGGCGGCATGGGTCATGGTCAGCGGGCAGCTGGTGCCGGCGTCGGCCTGGTGGTGGAGGAAACTGAGTGCGGCGCGGGCCACGTGCGCGCCGGGACCGCCCTGCTGCCACGACAGTCCCGCCACCCCGTGGCGCTTGGCCAGCTCCATCAGCTGGTGGTAGGCCGGATGGAACTCCACGGTGTCGATGCGGTGCCCCTGCGCGTCGTGCGTGCGCAGCCGCGGGCGGTCGCGGTTGGCGTCGAAACCCAGCCGGTAGAGCGTGTCGCCCGCGATGGCACCATAGGCCTGCAGCAGGTCGATGAATGCAGCTCCGCCTTCGCGCTGCACCGCTTCGTTCAATGCCACATCGTCGGCCCACAGGTTGCGGCCGCCGAACGGGGGCGGCTGGTTGGCCACCTCATGGGTCTCGAATGCAGGCAATACGGACGTCATCGTGCGAGCCTCCTGGCGGACCCGACGATTCTGCCGCATCCGCATGCCGGCTGCTGTTCAGGCGGATTCTCACCTCGTGCACGAACGCGGCGGCACAGTGCAGGCATGACGACGCACGCGGCACACAGCGACCTGGTAGTACTGCGCCCCGAGGGCCTGTACTGCCCTGCCGGCGATTTCCATATCGATCCGTGGCGGCCGGTGCCGCGCGCGGTGATCACCCACGGCCATGGCGACCACGCGCGCAGCGGCATGGGCCAGTACTACTGCAGTACCGGCAGCGTGCCGATCCTGCGCTGGCGGCTGGGCGATGTGGCGCTGCAGGCGCATGACTACGGTGAACGCTTCACGCTGGGCGGCGTGCAGGTCTCGCTGCACTCGGCCGGGCATGTACTGGGGTCGGCGCAGGTGCGCATCGATGACGGCCAGCAGGTGTGGGTGGCCTCGGGCGACTACAAGCGCCAACCGGACCCGACCTGCGCGCCGTTCGAGGTGGTGCCCTGCGATGTGTTCATCACCGAGGCAACGTTTGCGTTGCCGATCTACCGCTGGCAGGACACGCGCGAGGTCGCCGCCGAGATCGTGGCCTGGCGGCGCGAGTGCGCACAGCGCGGCGAAGCGGCGATCCTGCTGTGTTACGCACTCGGCAAGGCACAGCGGGTGCTGGCCGAACTGCTGCCGCTGGACGATCAACCGGCCTGGCTGCACGGCGCCATCGCCAATGGCGTGGCGGTGTACCGCGAGGCCGGCATCGCCATGCTGGAAACGCATACGGTGGCCGAACAGGGGCGCGAACCCGATGCAGCCGGAAAATTGATCCTGGCCCCGCCCTCTGCCGCAGGCACTACCTGGGTGCGCCGCTTCGGCAGGCACCAGCTGGGGTTCGCGTCGGGCTGGATGCGGCTGCGCGGCAACCGGCGCCGGCGCAACTACGACCGTGGCTTCGTGGTGTCCGACCATGCCGACTGGCCGGCATTGCTGCAGACCATTGAACAGACCGGTGCGCGCCGGGTGATCGCCACCCATGGCAACACCGATGCGCTGATCCCCTTCCTGCGCGAACGTGGCATTGCCGCCGAAGCCTTCCGCACCGATTTCGGGAGCGAGGAATGAAGGCGTTCGCCGCGCTCTACCAGCGCCTGGACCGCAGCACCGCCACGTTGGACAAACGCGCCGCGCTGGTGGCCTATTTCCGCGATGCGCGGCCGCACGACGCGGCGTGGGCGCTGTACCTGCTCAGTGGCGGCAAGGTCGGCGGCGCGCGCCGGAAGATCGCCGCCAGCGGTGAACTGCGCGCCTGGATCGCCGAGGCATCGGGCCTGCCCGCATGGCTGGTGGCCGACAGTTACGACCAGGTCGGCGACCTGGCCGAAACGCTGACCCTGCTGCTGGATGATCCCGCTGCAGGGGCGCAGGACCGGCCGCTTGCCGAGTGGATCGAAGAACACCTGCTGGCCGTGGCCAACCAGCCCGAACCGGTACGCCGTGCCGCGGTGGAGACTGGCTGGAGGCAGCTGCCTGCCGCCGAGCGACTGGTGTTCAACAAGCTGCTGACCGGCGCGCTGCGCGTGGGCGTCTCCCAGCGGCTGGTCCAGCAGGCGCTGGCGGAACTGTCGGGGATCGACATCGCCCGCATCGCCCAGCGCATGCTGGGCGACTGGGTGCCCTCGCCGGGGTTGCTCGCCAACCTGCTGAGCGCCGAAGAACGCCCTGAAGACCGCCAGCAGCCGTATCCGTTCTTCCTGGCCTCGCCGATCGAAGCAGATGTCGACAGCCTTGGGCCGATCGGCGAGTGGACGCTGGAATGGAAGTGGGATGGCATCCGCCTGCAGCTGCTGCGTCGCAAAGGCGAAGTCGCACTGTGGTCGCGCGGCGAAGAGCGGCTGGATGGGCGCTTCCCCGAAATCGAGGAGGCCGCGATGGCGCTGCCGGACGGCACCGTGATCGATGGCGAGCTGCTCGCCTGGCGCGACGACGATGCACAGCCGTTGCCTTTCACCGCCCTGCAGACCCGGATCCAACGGCGCAAGCCCGGCCCGAAGACGTTGCGCGATACCCCGGTGCGCGTGCTTGCCTACGACCTGCTCGAATTCAATGGCAACGACCTGCGCCAGCATCCGCTGGCCGAACGACGCGCCCTGCTGGCCGAGGTGCTCGCCACGCTCGACGATACGCGCGTGGTGCTGTCGCCCACGCTCGATGCCACCGACTGGCAGGATGCGGCCACGCAGCGCGCGTTGGCGCGCGAACGCGGCGTGGAAGGGTTGATGCTCAAGCGCAGCACCTCGGCCTACCAGGGCGGCCGCCGCCGTGGCGACTGGTGGAAGTGGAAGATCGAGCCGCTGACCATCGATGCGGTGATGATCTACGCACAGGCCGGGCATGGCCGGCGCAGCACGCTGTACACCGACTACACCTTCGGGGTGTGGGACGGCGAGCGGCTGGTGCCGGTGGCCAAGGCCTATTCGGGACTGGATGACAAGGAGATCGCGGTGTTGGACCGCTGGATCCGCGCCAACACGATCGAACGTTTCGGCCCGGTGCGCAGCGTGCGCGGCGAACAGGTGTTCGAACTCGGCTTTGAAGCAGTCAATCGCAGCAGCCGGCATAAATCCGGCATCGCGGTGCGCTTCCCGCGCATCCTGCGCTGGCGCCATGACAAGCCGGCCAGCGAAGCCGACACGCTGGCCCAGCTGCAGGCGCTGGCGCGGTGACCCGACGCGACGCGATGGCGCGGCTGGCCGCGTGGTTCGCCAGCCGAGGCTGGTCGCCGCTGTCGTTCCAGAAGACGATGTGGCGGCATTACCTGGCCGGCCAGTCCGGGCTGCTGCACACCCCCACCGGCAGCGGCAAGACGCTGGCGATGTTCGGCGGGCCGCTGCTGCAGGCGCTGGTCGACCCGTTGCCGCGCGCACCGGGTGCACGCACCGGCAAGACGGTGCCGGCGCTGCAGGTGCTGTGGATCACCCCGCTGCGCGCGCTGGCCAGCGATACCGCACGCGCGCTGCGTGAACCGCTGGCGGCACTTGGACTGGACTGGCAGGTGGGGCTGCGCACTGGCGATGCCAGCGCGCGCGACAAACGCCTGGCCCGCGAAGGCCGGATCGACGTGCTGGTGACCACGCCTGAATCGCTGGCGCTGCTGCTGAGCTACCCCGATACGCTGGAGCGCATGCGCCGGCTGCGCTGCGTGGTGGTGGATGAGTGGCATGAGCTGCTCGGCAACAAGCGCGGCGTGCTGCTGCAGCTGAACCTGCGGCGCCTGCGCGATGCGCTGCCGGCGCTGCAGGTCTGGGGCCTGTCGGCCACGCTTGGCAACCTGGACGAAGCGCGCGAGGTGCTGCTGCCAGATGTACCCGACGCGCCGCTGGTGTCGGGCGCGCGGCCGCGCCCGGTGAAGGTGGAGACGCTGTTGCCCGCGCACGGCGAACGCTTTCCATGGGCGGGCCACCTGGGCCTGTCGCAGCTGCAGCGGGTGCAGCAGAAGCTGTTCGCGGTGGGCACCAGCCTGCTGTTCACCAACACCCGCGCGCAGGCCGAGCTGTGGCACCAGGCGCTGTCGGCGGTGTGGCCCGAAGACCCGGCCACGTTGGGCCTGCACCACGGCTCGCTGGATCCCGCGCAGCGCCGCATCGTCGAGCAGGGCCTGCGCGACGGTGCATTGCGCTGCGTGGTGGCTACCTCCAGCCTCGACCTGGGGGTGGATTTCCCGGCCGTGGACCAGGTCCTGCAGATCGGCAGCCCGAAAGGCATCGCGCGGCTGGTGCAGCGCGCCGGGCGCGCGCGGCATCGCCCGGGGGAATCGGGCCACATCATCTGCGTGCCGTCGCATGCGCTGGAGCTGGTGGAGTACGCCGCGGCACGACGTGCACTGGCCGAGGGCGTGATCGAAGCGCGACGCCCGCTGCGGTTGTCGCTGGATGTACTGGCCCAGCACTGCGTGAGCTGCGCGCTGGGCGGCGGCTTCCGCGCCGACCGACTGCTGGCCGAGGTACGCCGGACCCACGCGTTCGCGTCGCTGGACGACGCGCAGTGGCAGGGCGTGCTGGACTTCATCGTGCAGGGCGGCCAGGCGCTCGCGCAGTACCCGGATTTCCACAAGGTGGTGCGCGACGACGACGGTGTCTACCGCGTGCACGACCGCCGCGTGGCGCTGCGCCACCGGCTGTCGATCGGCACCATCACCAGCGATGGCAGCGTCATGGTGCAGTTCATGCGCGGCGGCCGGCTCGGCAGCGTGGAAGAGCAGTTCGTCGGCCGCCTGCGCCCCGGCGACCGCTTCCAGTTCGCCGGCCGGCTGCTGGAGCTGGTGCGGCTGGAGAATCTCACTGCCTACGTCAAGCTGGCGCGTGGCGGCGATGGCGTGGTGCCGCGCTGGCAGGGCGGCCGCCTGCCGTTGTCGGAGGCGCTGGGCCACGAAATGGAACGCGTGCTCGCGGCTGCGCCCGACAGCCCGGAAATGCACTGGCTGGCCCCCCTGTTGCGCCTGCAGGCACGCGTGTCCGCCCTGCCCGGCCCGTCACTGCTGCTGGTGGAGAGCGTGCGCCGCCGCGAAGGCCAGTTCGTGTTCGTGTATCCGTTCGCCGGGCGCCAGGTCAACGAGGGGCTGGCCGCGCTGATGGCGATGCGCTGGACACGCGTGCAGGCCAATACGTTTGGCTACGCCGCGAACGACTATGGCTTCGTGCTGGCACCGGCGCGCGCGGTCGAGGTGGATGCGGTGCAGGTGGCTGCGCTGCTGCAGCCGGACGGCCTGTTCGAGGACCTGCGCGACAGCCTCAACCTGGGCGAGCTGGCGCGCCGCCAGTTCCGCGACATCGCGCGCGTGTCCGGGTTGTTGATTCCGGCGCTGCCGGGGCGCACGCCACGCAGCCTGCGCCAGCTGCAGGCCTCGGCCGGCCTGCTGTATGACGTGCTGCGCCAGCATGATCCCGGGCACATCCTGCTCGGCCTGGCCGAACGTGAAGTCCTGCATGAGCAGCTCGACCTGGCCTGCCTGGCCGAAACGCTGCGCCGCTGCCAGGCACGCACGTTGTGCGTGCAGCACCCGGCAACGCTGGGGCCCTTGTCATTCCCGCTGTGGGCCGAGCGTCTGCGCGGGCAGCTCAGCAACGAAGACTGGAAGACGCGCGTGCTGCGCGCCGTAGGCCAACTGGAGAAACGCCATGCCGATTGACGTCGTGACCGATATCGCGGGCGAGCAGGTACGCCTGCTCGGCGAGCGCGCGCTGTACTGGCCGGCGCGCGAGGCGCTGCTGATTGCCGACCTGCACCTTGGCAAGGCCGATCTGTTCCGGCGCGCGGGTATCGGCCTGCCCAGC
Source organism: Stenotrophomonas maltophilia (assembly GCA_002386405.1). Taxonomy (GTDB): domain Bacteria; phylum Pseudomonadota; class Gammaproteobacteria; order Xanthomonadales; family Xanthomonadaceae; genus Stenotrophomonas; species Stenotrophomonas maltophilia_AD. The sequence continues at coordinate 15,139 of DGIP01000293.1, read as the reverse complement.
GGCGGCACGGGTGATGATCTGGAACGGTTGACCCGGCTCGTTGCCGAACGCCCCGTGCGCACGTTGTGGATCCTGGGCGACGTGCTGCACGGCCCGGCGCATCGGGCCGCCTGGTACCGGCAATGGCAGGCATGGCGCGAGCAGCATCCGCAGCTGGAGATCGGCGCAGTGGCCGGCAACCACGACCGCGTGCTGCCCAAGGCCGACCTGGGCATCACCCTGCTGGGCGAACGCGTGCAGGAAGGCCCGTTCCTGCTGCGGCATGATCCGCAGCCGCACCCCACCCTGCACGTGCTGTGCGGCCACCTGCATCCGCTCGCACGCCTGCCCGGCATGCAGCGGCGCTGGCCGGCGTTCTGGTTGCGCGAGCGCCTGACCGTGCTGCCGGCGTACTCGCGTTTCACCGCCGGCATCGCACCGGTAATGGGCATTGGCGAGCAGCTGGTCGCCTGCGTCGATGCGGACGCGATACCGCTGCCGGCACGTTGATGCCGGCACGCGCGGAAACTGCGCGCTTACGCTGCCGAGGGCAGCGCTTCCATCAGCAGGATTTCCGGGGCATCGGGATTACGGCGCACGGGACAGCGCTGCACCTCGGCCAGCATCGAACGCGCGGCGGCGCGGATGCGGGCGTGGTGTTCGGGGGCGGCATGGGTGATCAGACTGGTGACATGGAAGTCGAAGACGTCTTCCATCACATCCGGCTGATCCTCGTGGAGCATCTGCAGCAACCCGCGCAGTTTGCGGATTTCAGAATCGAGAACGTCGGCCGGAAACAGCATGTCTTTCTCCTTGGGGGCAACAACACAGCAGTGTCCTTGTGCCACACGCGGAGTGACCCTGCCGTCAACGGCCGCCATTCATGTGCGCATCGCCGCCACGAAACCCGGCGACAATCCCAGTTTTCCCCACCAGCCACGCTGTGTTCCGCTGAGCACGCGCAGCATGTGGCCACGGCCCCCCGGCAGCCGCCCCATCGGCTGGAACAGCACATCGCGCGCATGCGCGAGCAGGTCGCGCTCGGACTGGAACACCGGCGTCAGCCAGCGGCTCCAGAACTGGTAGATGCCCACGTGCGCGCTGCGCTGCGCCTGGTAGGCCTGCAGCGCGGCATCGGCGCCATCGTGCGCGCGCAGCGCATCGCGCAGCGCCAGCGCATCCATCAGCGCCATGTTCACGCCCTGCCCCAGCTGTGGGCTCATGGCATGCGCCGAATCGCCGGCCAGCACCAGCCGGCCGCGGTGCCAGCGGCTCATCACGGCATCACGGTAGCCGGCACGGGCCAGCTGCGCGCCATCACGCACGTCCTGCAGGCGCAGGTGCGCCTGCGGCCACAGCGCGGCGATCTCCTCCAGCCAGCGTTGCATGCCGTCACGTTCCCACTGGTCGAACTGCGCGCGCGGCAGGCTCCAGAAGAAGCTCAGGCGCGGCTGCGCATCATCGGGGCGGGTGCCGACCGGCAACAGGCCGATCATCTTGCGCGCCGCCACGTAGCGCTGCCGCAGCTCGTCGTGGTGCGGCCAATCGCCGCGCGGCAACAGGCACCACAGCGCACCCCACGGGTATTCGCGGTCCAGCCGCGTGCCCTGTACCAGCGTGCGCAGCGACGACGCCGACCCATCGGCGGCGATCACCAGGTCATACGGGCCGTGCCAGTGCCCGCGTGCGTCGCGCACGCGGCCATTGTCGGTATCCACATCGACAATGGCGGTATCGGCCTGCAGGTTGCCGGGGTGCTCCCAGGCCTGCGCCAGCAGCGAGAACAGCGCGCCGCGCTGCATGCCGATGCCATGCAGGTGTGCATCCAGCGCCGAATAGCGCATGTCCATCACCGCCCGCCCGCACGGCGTTTCCCCGTACAGCCGGCGGACCGGCGCACCGTGCTGCAGCACCTGTGGCAGCAGGTCCATCTGCCACAGCACGTCCAGACCGCTCGGCTGCAGCAGGAACCCCGCACCCACCGGGCCGGGCCTGGGCGCGCGCTCGAACACGTGCACATCGTGATGGTCGCGTGAAAGAAGAATCGACAACGCCTGGCCTGCGGTGCCGTAGCCGACGATGGCGATCGTGCGCTTTTTCATCTGACGTCCTGTCCAGGGTTAAAAAAAACCCCGCCGAAGCGGGGTTTTCCTTGCGCTGCGGTGGAGTTACTCCGCCGGCGCGATGTTCGAGGCCTGGGCGCCCTTCGGACCCTGGCTCACTTCATAAGTGACCTTCTGGCCTTCCTGCAGGCTGCGGAAGCCCTTGGAGTTGATCGCGGAGAAGTGCGCGAAGACATCAGCGCTGCCGTCATCCGGCGAGATAAAGCCAAATCCCTTGGCGTCGTTGAACCACTTGACGGTACCGTTCGGCATGGTAATGCAAGACCTTCTTCAATGAATGGGTGGTGTACGCTCAACCAGCGCACTGGCGGAGTATGCAAAGCTTGTCAGGCAATGACAATCATCCGCGTGCCAATTCGCCAATCAGTTCCGGCAATCCGGCCGAAGCCGCGTCAACATTGGCCAGCACTTCGGCCATCGTGATCTCGTCGCCATCGCCACAGCCGGCCGCCCAGTTGGCCACGATGGCCAGACAGGCGTAGTCCAGGCCCAGCTCGCGGGCCAGGCCGGCTTCGGGCATGCCGGTCATGCCGACCAGGTCGCAGCCATCACGGCGCATCCGCGCGATTTCCGCGTTGGTCTCCAGCCGCGGGCCCTGCGTGGCGCCGTAGCAGCCGCCGTCCTGCAGGCGCACGCCGGTGACCTTGGCCGCCGCCAGCACCTTGCTTCGCAGCATCGGGGTGTAGGGGTGGCCGAAGTCCACGTGCAGCACCTCGGTGCCCGGCTCCTCGCTGAGCGTGGAGATGCGCCCCCAGGTGTAATCGATCAGCTGGTCCGGGCAGGCGAGCACGCGCGGGCCGAAATGCTCGGTGATGCCGCCGACGGTGTTGAGCGCGAGCACGCGCGTGGCGCCGATCTGCTGCAACGCAGCAAGATTCGCGCGGTAGTTGATCTTGTGCGGTGGCAGCGAATGGCCTTCGCCATGCCGGGCCAGGAACGCGACCCGCTGGCCGAGCAGCGTGCCGACCCGGATCGGGCCGGACGGCGTACCGTAACGGGTTTCGACCGCGTGGCTGCTCACGTCATCGAGCTGGGCCAGCTTGTACACACCGGTGCCGCCGATCACGGCCAGGGCGATATGGTCCATGGGCGCTGCTTATTCCTTCATCGCGTAGATGGCCGGGACGCCGCGCAGCGCTTCGTTGACGTCCATGCCGAAGCCGAACACGTAACGGTCCGGCAGTTCGACACCAGCGTAGTCAGCCTTGACGTCGGGCAGCGCGCGGTCGTGCTTCTTCACCGTCATCGCGGCGATGCGCACGTCGGTGGCGCCCTGTTCCAGGCACCAGGTGCGCACGCCCTGCAGGGTGAAGCCTTCGTCCAGGATGTCGTCGACCAGCAGCACGCGGCGGCCGAACAGCGAGGTGGCCGGCTTGTGCTTCCAGACCAGCTCGCCGCCGGTGGTTTCACCGCGGTAGCGGGTGGCGTGCAGGTAATCGAACTGCAGGTCCTGGCCGCGCGCGCCGAGCTCCAGCGCCAGCTGGCCGGCGAACGGCAGCGCGCCGTGCATGATCGACAGGAACAGCGGCACCTCGCCCTTGTAGTCGGCCGCGATGGCATCGGCGATGGCCGCGATGGCTGCATCGATGGTGGGGCGGTCGACCAGCAGGTCGGCCTGGGCCAGGGCCTGGGAAATGGTGAGGTTGGGCATCAGACGGTTCTTCCAAGGGTGTCGAGCAAACGGGATTGGGAGGTGCCATGGCGGACATCGGCCAGCAGGCCGTCCCAGCCAAGCGCGCCACGGCCGATCAGGCCGAGCAGCGCAGCAGTATTGAGGGGGCGGCCGTCGACCGCGCGCAGCGCCTCGTCGACCAGTTCCGGGTGGCAGACCAGCACCACGTCGCAGCCGGCATCCAGGTGCGCATGCACGCGCGCCTGCACGCCGCCGGCGGAGAACGAGGCGGCCATGCCGATGTCGTCGGAGAACACCACGCCACGGAAGCCCATGTCCCCGCGCAGGATCTGCTGGATCCAGCGCGACGAATAGCCGGCCGGTTCCGGCGCCACCTGCGGGTAGACCACGTGGGCCATCATCACCGCGTCGGCGCCGGCATCGATGCCGGCCGCGAACGGCACCAGGTCCAGCGCGCGCAGCGCCTCGAGGTCACGCGGGTCGCTGGCGGCGGCCACGTGGGTGTCTTCCAGCACGCTGCCATGGCCGGGGAAATGCTTGAGCGTGGCGGCCATGCCGACGCTGTGCATGCCGCGCACGTAGGCGCGGGTGAAGGCGGCCACCACCTGCGGGTCGGCGCTGAAGGCGCGGTCGCCGATGGCACGGTTGCCACGGCCCAGGTCCACCACCGGGGCGAAACTGAGGTCCACGCCACTGGCGCGCACTTCGCTGGCCATCAGCCAGGCGTGCTGTTCGGCCAGGGCCAGGGCTGCCGCCGGATCCTGTGCGTACAACGCATCGAAGCCCTGCAGCGGCGGCAGCGCGCTGAACCCTTCGCGGAAGCGCTGCACGCGCCCGCCTTCCTGGTCCACGCAGATCAGCAGCGGGCGCGGCGCGGCGGCGCGGATCGCGGCCGACAGCGCGGCGATCTGCTCGCGCGAGGCGAAATTGCGCTTGAACAGGATGACGCCGGACACGGCATGGTGCTGCAGCCAATCGCGTTCCTGGGCGGTAAGTTCGGTCCCGGCAACGCCGATCACGAGCATGGGTCAATCTCCAAAGCGGGGCGCCGTGATGGCGCACTGCCGCATTGTCGCAGAAGGCGTGTCCCCGAGGCCACGGGCGCGGGGGGCGTATTCAGGGCCAGCGGCTGTAGGGGTTCGCGGCCAGGGCGAGGTTGTAGTACCGGACCTGGTCGGTCACTTCCTCGCCTGCCCAGGACGGCAGGTCGATGGCCTGGTCGGCCTGGTCGAGTTCGACCTCGGCCACCACCAGCCCGGCGTTGTCGCCCAGGAACTCGTCCACTTCCCACAGCAGGCCGCCGTGGTGGACCAGGTGCCGGCGCTTGTCGATCAGGCCGCCCACGCACAGCGCCAGCAGCGCGCGGGCGTCCTCCACGGGGATCGGGTAGTCGAATTCCTGGCGGGTGTGCCCGATCTCGCGCGACTTCATGTTGAGGAACGCTGCATCGCCCTGGATGCGCACCCGCACCGAGGCCTTCTGCGCGCCGCTGTCGATCGAGGCGGTGTCGTTGATGTAGCCCTGCGCCATCGGGATGACCGCGTGCGCGGCGGCGCGCCAGCCATCGCCGGTGACCAGGAACTTGCGCTCGATCTCGATGCCCATCTCAACGCTTCTCGAAGACGGCGATGCTTTCCACGTGCGCGGTGTGCGGGAACATGTCCATGGCACCGGCCGACACCAGGGTGAAGCCCTGCTCGTTGACCAGGTAGCCGGCATCACGCGCCAGCGAGCCGGGGTGGCAGCTGACGTAGACGATGCGCTTGAACTGCTTGAGCGGCAACTGCTGCAGCACTTCGATCGCGCCCGAGCGTGGCGGGTCCAGCAGCAGCTTGTCGAAGCCCTGGCGCATCCACGGGGTCTGGCGCTGGTCCTGGGTCAGGTCGGCGGCGAAGAACTGCGCGTTGTCCAGGCCATTGCGCGCGGCGTTTTCCTTCGCCCGCGCCACCAGCCCGGCTTCGCCTTCCACGCCCACCACTTCGCGCACGGTGCGCGCCAGCGGCAGGGTGAAGTTGCCCAGGCCACAGAACAGATCGAGCACGCGCTCCTCCGGGCCGGCGTCGAGCAGTTCGAGTGCCAGCGCGATCATCTTTTCATTGAGGTTGGCGTTGACCTGGATGAAATCCAGCGGACGGAACGCCAGTTCCACGTCCCACGGCGCCAGCCGGAACGACAGCGGCACCTCGCCGGGCAGCAGCGGGTGCACCGATTCAACCCCGCCGGGCTGCAGGAAGATCGCAAACCCGTGCTCGGCACCGAACGCGGCCCAGGCCGCGTTGTCGGCATCGCTGAGTGGCAGCATGTGGCGGATGGTCAGCACGATCGCATCGTCGCCGGCAATGAACTCCACCTGGGGGATGTCGCGCTTGCCATCCAGGGTTTCGATGAAGGCCGACAGCGCCGCCACCTTCAGGCCGATTTCCGGGATCACGGTCAGGCACTGGGTCAGGTCCGCCACGAAGCGCGGGTCCTGCTCGCGGAAGCCGACCAGGGTCTTGTCCTTCTTCTCCACCCGGCGCACGGAGAAGCGGCCCTTGCGGCGGTAGCCCCAGCTGTCGCCGACCAGCGCGGGCAGCACGGTGCCCGGGCTGACATGGCCGATGCGGGTCAGGTTGTCGAGCAGCACGCGCTGCTTGGCCACGATCTGCTGGCCTTCTTCCAGGTGCTGCAGCACGCAGCCGGCGCACACGCCGAAGTGCGGACAGCGCGGGGTGACCCGCTGCGGCGAGGGCTGCAGGACCTCCACGGTCCGCGCCTCGTCGAAATGGCGGTTGCGGGCGGTGGGCTCGGCGCGCACCACTTCGCCCGGCAGGGCGCCGGAGATGAAGGTGACCTTGCCGCCCTCGCCGTCACGGCGGGCGACGCCCCGGCCATCATGGCTGAGGTCGAGGATGTCGGTCTGGAACGGGGTCTTGTCGAGGCGGGAGCGGGATCGGGCCACGTGGCAACAGGCTGCGGGCAAAAAGGGTGCGTATTGTCGCAGATACGCACCCTGGCCTGCCGGATGACCCCAGGGGGAGGCTTGCAGGACGCCATATCGTGTTTAATATGGGCATAGCTGACATGGAGGCAGCCCCAATGCAGATGACCCCGAGGGCTCCCATGCCCCGTTTCCTGCTCGTCGAGGACGACACCATCAGTCGCGGCTTTTTCCGGGCCGCGCTGGAAACCCTGCCCGCGCAGGTGGAAACCGCCGATTCGCTGGCCAGCGCCCTGGAACGGGGCCGCCGCAGCGAACACGACCTGTGGCTGATCGACGTGAACCTGCCAGACGGCAACGGCAGCCAGCTGCTGCATGCGCTGCGCCTGTCGCGGCCCCACACGCCGGCGCTGGCCCATACGGCCGATGGCGACACCAGCATCCATGCGCGGCTGCGCGATGACGGATTCAGCGAAACCCTGGTCAAGCCGTTGAGCCGTGAGCAGCTGCTGCAGGCCGTGCGCCGTGCGCTGGTCAACAGCCCCGGAAGCGCCGCCCCGGCCGCTGCAGTGGGCGGCAGCGAGGTCGAACGCGAGGACTGGGACGAAATCACCGCCCTGGCGGCCCTGAATGGGCAGCGCCATCACCTGATCGCCCTGCGCGAGCTGTTCCTGGCCGAGCTGCCCGGGGTACGCGACGCGGTGGCCCAGGCAGTGCAGCAGCACGATGTGGGCACCTTGAAGGGCCAGCTGCACCGGCTCCAGGCCAGCTGCGGCTTCGTCGGCGCCGCCCGCCTTGCCCGCGCGGTTCGCCAGCTGCACCAGGCCCCGGACTCAAATGGCGCGCACACCCAGTTCAAGGCGGCCGTAGAGTCCCTGTTGCATTAGGCGAAAGGCGGACACGCGCGGCGTGTCCCTACGCAACGGGTGCAGCCCACCCCCAACGTTCGACCCCCAACCCGAGCGACCCAGGATCGTAGTGACACGCCATGCGTGTCAAAGCCATGACCCTGCGCACGTAAACCACCATCCGCGCCCGCCATGACCCTGCGCACGTGAACCACCATCCGCGCCCGCCATGACCCCGCGCACGTAAATCACCGCCGCCGCGCCAGATCCTCCAGCATCTCCCACGATTTCAGGCCGCGCCCACCCAGATGGTGCAGCAGCACGGCGCGCATGCCCCGGCGCAGGCTGGCCAGGTCATCCGGCCCGGGCAGCGCATCGTTGGCCAAGGCCAGCAGCGCGCTCCCGGTCGCCGTCCCCCGCCGCGGATCCATGCCCCGCTCGCTGAGCAGCCGTCGCGGACCTTCCAGCGGGTCCAGCTCATAGCGGGCGGCCGGGTCGATCGGCTCGCCATCGCTGCCATGTTCCAGGTCGAAGCCGAAGCCCAACGCCTCCAGCAGGTCGCGTTCGAACCGGCGCAGGGTCCAGGCCAACGGCTCGGCCGCCGCCAGCCGCTGGCGCACCTGCCCGTAGTGGTCGTACAGCTCGGGCAGCGGGTCCTGGCGGGGCGCAAGCCGCATCACCAGTTCATTGACGTAGAAGCCGGCCAGCATGGCATCGCCGCTCAGCCGTGGTGCGGCATCCAGTGCCTCCGCCCCGCGCAGCTGGGCCAGCTCGCCGCGCTGCACGGCGGCCAGGCGGATCCATTGCAGGGGCTGCAGGGCGGCGCGCAGCGCATGGCTGCGCGGGCTGCTCACACCGCGCGCCAGCACGCCGATCCGCCCATGCTGCTCGGTCAGGACCTCGACCAGCAAGCTGGTTTCCCGCCAGGAGCGGGCATGCAGCACGAAGGCCGGTTCGTCATCGATGCGCATGGGCAGGGGCGGTGAGCGGCAACCCTGCCGGGTTTACTCGTAGCCGAAGGCCTTCAGCGCGGCTTCGTCGTCCGACCAGCCTTCGCGCACGCGCACCCAGGTTTCCAGGAAGACCTTGGCGTCGAACAGGCGCTCCATCTGCATGCGCGACTTGGCGCCGATGTCCTTCAGGCGGCTGCCGCCCTTGCCGATCACGATCGCCTTCTGGCCTTCGCGTTCGACCCAGATCACCGCACCGATGCGCAGCAGGTTGCCGTCTTCGACGAAGCGCTCGATCTCCACCGTGGTGGCGTACGGCAGCTCTTCGCCGAGCTGGCGCATCAGCTGCTCGCGGACCAGTTCGCCGGCCAGGAAACGCTGGCTGCGGTCGGTGATTTCGTCTTCGCCGAACATCGGCGGGGCTTCGGGCAGCAGCTTGAGCAGGTCGCGCACCAGCGCTTCCAGGCCGTTGCGCTTCTGCGCGGAAATGGGGTGCACGGACGCGAACGTGCGGCCTTCGGTGACCTGCTGCAGGAACGGCAACAGTGCGGCCTTGTCCTTCAGGCGGTCGACCTTGTTCACCACCAGCACCACCGGAATGCCGGCATCGCTGAGCACGTTGAACGCCAGGGTGTCTTCTTCGTCCCAGCGGCCAGCCTCGATCACCAGCATGCCGGCATCCACGCCCTCGAGCGAGCCGCGCGCGGCGCGGTTCATCACCCGGTTCATGGCGCGCTTCTGCACGCGGTGCAGGCCGGGGGTGTCGACCAGCACCAGCTGGCCTTCCGGATAGCTGGCAATGCCCAGCAGCCGGTGGCGGGTGGTCTGCGGCCGGTTGGAGACGATGCTGACCTTGGCGCCCACCAGGGCGTTGGTCAGGGTCGACTTGCCGACGTTGGGGCGGCCGATGACGGCCACGCTGCCGCAATGATGGGGGATTGCTTCGCTCACTTGGAATCCAGTTGCTCGAGGGCGGCAGCTGCCGCCTGTTGTTCGGCCAGCCGTCGCGAGGCACCTTCGCCTTCGGTGCTGACAGCGGGATCGGCTACGCCGCAGCGTACCCGGAAGGTCTTGGCGTGATCGTCGCCTGATTCTGACACCAATTCGTACAGCGGCAAGGCCTTCTGTCGGCCCTGCAGCCATTCCTGCAGGCGGGTCTTGGGGTCTTTTTCGGGCTTGCCGGTGGCCGGCAGCGCCTCCATGGAGGGGCCGAACCAGGGCAGCACCACGGCCTGGCAGGCGGCAAAGCCGGCATCCAGGTAGATCGCGGCCACCACCGCTTCCAGGGCGTCGGCCAGGATCGAGTCGCGCCGATGGCCGCCGGACTTCATTTCACCGGGGCCCAGGGTGAGCCGTTCGCCCAGCTCCAGGGTGCGGGCGATCACCGCCAGCGCGCCTTCGCGCACCAGCTCGGCGCGGGCGCGGGTCAGGGCGCCCTCGTCGGCCTTGGGCCAGCGCTGGTAGAGCGCCTGGGCCACCATCATGTTCACGATGCTGTCGCCGAGGAATTCCAGCCGCTCGTTGTTCGGCGTGCCGGCACTGCGATGCGTCAGGGCCTGCTGGAGCAGGCCCGGATCCTGGAAGGCGTGACCAATGCGGTCACCACGTTGATAGGTTTTAGTCGGCACCGCTGAGGGTCAATTCCTGGTGTGCATCAAATTTTCCAACCACGTCGAGGTTGCCGAGCAGCGGGCGACGCACTTCGTAGTTGACCTTCATGTTCCAGCCGCCGCTGACGCGTTCGAACTTGACGTTCGCCGGCTTGACGCTTTCCGAATAGCTGATGTCCAGCCGGCGGAAGAACATTTCCTGCACTTTGCCCGGCTCCATGTTGGCCACTCCGGGTTCCTTCGCCACGCCCTTGAGCGCGGTCTTGACCGCATAGAACTCGGAATACATCGGGAACAGCTTCATGCCGATGTACAGGCCGAACCCCACGATGCACAGCACGACCAGGAACGAGGTCAGGGTCATGCCACGCTGCGTCTTCATCGTCTTCATTGCGTTCTCCCCAGATACGCGGTTGGAATCAGTTGATGCCGGTGCCGATGCGGGACGGTTCGAAACCATCCTTGCAGAACCAGCCCGAGCAGTTCAGCCAGATCAGGAAGGCCTTGCCGCGGAGATTCTCCTCCGGCAGCAGGCCCCAGAAACGGCCGTCATCGCTGTTGTCGCGGTTGTCGCCCATGACCAGGTACTTGCCCGGCGGCACGGTCCACTGGCCTTCGCCACGCGGATAATCGGTCTCCAGCACGGTATGGGTGCGGCCCGGCAGGTGCTCCACCAGCAGTGAGGCGCCCTCCCCCTGGCCACGGTGCCCAGCATACAACCCCTTGCTCTCGTACTTGAGCGGGGTGCCGTTGAGGATCACCCCATCGCCCTGGAAGGCGATCTCGTCGCCCGGGACGCCGATCACGCGCTTGATGAAGTTCTCGCCCTTGTTCGGGTCGTTGTCCGAATGGCCCGGGAAGTGGAACACCACCACGTCGCCACGCGCCGGCTCGCCGATTGGGACGATCTTGGCGTTGTTCAGCGGCAGGCGCAGGCCATAGGCGAACTTGTTGACCAGGATGAAATCGCCGATCAGCAGGTTCGGCATCATCGAACTGGACGGGATCTTGTAAGGCTCTGCAATGAAGCTGCGCACCACCAGCACGATGGCCAGTACCGGGAAGAACGCCCGGGAGTAATCCACCAGCACCGGCTCGCTGTCCAGCAGGCCGGCCCGCGCCGCGCGGCGCTTGGCGAAGTACAGCTTGTCGGCCAGCAGGATCAGGCCCGAGGCCAGCGTCAGTACGACCAGCAGGATTTCAAACAGTTTCATGCAGTGTCCTTGGGAACGGGAGCCTTACTTGTCCATCTGCAGCACGGCGAGGAAGGCTTCCTGCGGAATCTCCACGCGTCCGACCTGCTTCATGCGCTTCTTGCCTTCCTTCTGCTTCTCCAGCAGCTTCTTCTTGCGCGAAACGTCGCCACCATAGCACTTGGCCAGCACGTTCTTGCGCATGGCCTTGACCGTGGTACGGGAGATGATCTGCGAGCCCACGGCGGCCTGGATGGCCACGTCGAACATCTGCCGCGGGATCAGTTCCTTCATCTTCTCGCACAGCTCGCGGCCGCGCCGGTCGGCATGGCTGCGGTGCACGATCAGCGACAGCGCATCGACCTTGTCGCCATTGATCAGCACGTCCACGCGGACGAACGGACCGGCGTCGAAGCGCACGAAGTGGTAATCCAGCGAGGCATAGCCGCGGCTGACCGACTTGAGCTTGTCGAAGAAGTCCAGCACCACCTCGGCCATCGGCAGCTCATAGCTGATCTGCACCTGGCTGCCCATGTAGTTGATGCCGATCTGGCTGCCGCGCTTTTCCTCGCACAGCTTGATGATGTTGCCGATGTACTCCTCGGGGGTGAGCACGTTGGCGCGGATGATCGGCTCGCGGATCTCGGTCACCATGTTCACCGGCGGCAGCTTGGCCGGGTTGTCCATGTTGATGATGGTGCCGTCGGTCTTGAGGACCTCGTAGACCACGGTCGGCGCGGTGCTGATCAGGTCCAGGTTGTATTCGCGCTCCAGGCGCTCCTGCACGATTTCCATGTGCAGCATGCCCAGGAAGCCGCAACGGAAGCCGAAGCCCATCGCTTCGGAGCTTTCCGGCTCGAAACGCAGCGCGGCATCGTTCAGGCGCAGCTTGTCCAGCGCTTCGCGCAGGTCCGGGTAGTCTTCGGCATCGACCGGGAACAGGCCGGCGAACACGCGCGGCTGCATTTCCTGGAAGCCCGGCAGCGGCTTGGCGGCCGGGTCGGCGGCCAGGGTCAGGGTGTCGCCCACGGGCGCGCCGTGCACGTCCTTGATGCTGGCCGTGACCCAACCCACCTCGCCCGCACGCAGGGCCGGCAGCACCTTGCGCTTGGGGGTGAACACGCCGACGTTGTCGACCTGGTGGTTGCGGCCGGTGGACATCACCTGCAGCTTGTCGCCGGCCTTGATCTGGCCCTGCATCACGCGCACCAGCGAGACCACGCCCAGGTAATTGTCGAACCAGGAATCGATGATCAGCGCCTGCAGCTTGTCGGTATCGCGCGGCTGCGGGGCCGGGATGCGATGCACGATGGCTTCCAGCACGTCCACCACGTTCAGGCCGGTCTTGGCGCTGACCGGCACCGCGTCGGTGGCGTCGATGCCGATCACGGCTTCGATTTCGGCCTTGGCGCGCTCGATGTCGGCGGTGGGCAGGTCGATCTTGTTGATCACCGGCACCACTTCCAGGCCCTGCTCCACGGCGGTGTAGCAGTTGGCGACCGACTGCGCTTCCACGCCCTGGGCCGCATCCACCACCAGCAGCGCGCCTTCGCAGGCGGCCAGCGAGCGGCTGACTTCATAGGAGAAGTCGACGTGCCCGGGGGTGTCGATGAAATTCAGGTGGTAGGTCTGGCCATCTTTGGCCACGTACGGCAGCGATACCGACTGGGCCTTGATGGTGATGCCGCGCTCGCGCTCGATCGGATTGGAGTCGAGCACCTGCGCTTCCATCTCGCGGGCCTGGAGGCCGCCGCAAAGCTGGATGATGCGGTCGGCCAACGTGGACTTGCCGTGGTCGACGTGGGCAATGATGGAGAAGTTGCGGATGTTCCGCATCGAATCAGAGGACATAGGTGGCGGCGGCGCGTCGCGTCGTCAGGATAACGGCACATTATCGCATGGCCGGCCCCTCCCCGCGTGCCGGGGAGCCAAATACGACCGGGCCCGCCGAAGCGGGCCCGGAAACACAGCAGTGACGGGGGTTACTGGCCGGTCTTGACCGCCACGAAGGCGCTGTTGCCGCCGGCGCGGACCAGCAGCATCACCACGTCGCCCTTCTTGTAGCCACCCAGTGCCTTGTTCAGCGCAGCGACGCTGCCGACCTGGGTGCGCCCGACCTGCAGGATCACCATGCCCGGCGACAACCGGGCATCGCGCGCGGCCTGGCCCTTGACGGTGGTGATGCGCACGCCCTCGCCCGCGTCCAGCCCCAACTGCTGGCGCTGCGGGGCGGTCAGGTCGGCCACGTCCAGGCCCAGCAGGGCATTGGCCCCTACCTGAGGCGCCGCGTCGGCGGCCGCCGGACCGGCGGTGCCGCGTGCCGCATCCTCGGCCAGCTCGGTCAGGGTCGCGGTGATCTCACGTTCGCGGCCGTCGCGCAGCACGCCCAGGCGGACCTTGCTGCCCGGCGCCTGCGCGCCGATCAGCGGCGGCAGGTCGCTGAAGGTGTTGATGGCGGCGCCGTTGACCGAACGGATCACATCGCCCACTTCCAGGCCGGATTTGGCGGCGGCACTGCCCGGCACCAGTTCGTTGACGAGTGCGCCACGGCTGTCGGGCAGGTTGAAGCCCTGTGCCACGTCGCCGGTGATGGCGCCCACGATCGCACCCAGCTGGCCACGACTCACGCGGCCGTTTTTCTTGATCTGGTCGACCGCGCCCATGGCCAGGTCGATCGGGATCGCGAAGCTGATGCCCATGTAGCCGCCCGAGGCGGAGAAGATCTGCGAGTTGATGCCGACCACTTCACCGCGGGTATTGAGCAGCGGACCGCCCGAGTTGCCCTGGTTGATGGCCACGTCGGTCTGGATGAACGGCACGTAGCGCTGGTCCTGGCCGCCGGTGCTGCGCCCGACCGCACTGACCACGCCGGCGGTGACCGAGTGGTCCAGGCCGAACGGCGAGCCGATCGCGACCACCCACTGGCCCGGCTTGAGCGTGTTGGAATCGCCCACGCGCACGGTCGGCAGATTCTTCGCATCGATCTTGAGCAGGGCCACGTCGTACTGCTGGTCGCTGCCGATCACCTTGGCGGTGAATTCGCGGCGGTCGCCCAGCTTGACCTTCACTTCGCCGGCGTCGGCCACCACATGGTGGTTGGTCAACACGTAGCCGTCGGGCGAGATGATGAAGCCCGAGCCCATGCCGCGGCCGCGGATGCTGGGGCCTTCATCCTCGCCACCGGGCTGGCCCGGCATCTGGAAGTCCGGGCCGAAGAAGCGGCGGAAGAACTCCGGCATCTCGTCGTCGCCCGGACCCGGGCCCGGACCGGCGCCGCGCGCCTGGCGGTTGCTGCGCACGATGGTGGTTTCAATGTTGACCACGCCCGGCCCAACCTGCTCCACCAGGTTGGTGAAGTCCGGCAGGCCACTGACCAGCGGTGCGGCCGGCGCACGCGGAGCGGCGGCCACCTGCGCCGCAGGGGCGGTAGGGCTGGGCGACTGGGCACAGGCCACCAGCGGGAGGGTGATGGCCAGCAGGGCCATGGCGTGCGTGCGGATACGGGCGGTCATCAGACTCGAGCCTCCGGGTCAGGGATGTTCAGGGGAAGGGGTGGCGCTGCACCGAGCGTGCAGCGCCTGGATGGCGGAAATGGAGGCAAACGTCAGTCGCGCTGGCGACGCACGGGCGGCGTGCCGGCGGCGTCTTCCTGCAGGCGCGGTTCGAACGGATAGAACGCCGCCTGCGGCTCCTGCGTGGAGAAGCTGGCATTGAGCGCCCCGCTGCTGCCCACCGTCGAGCGCGGCCACGGCCGGGCCTGCAGGTTGCCGACCTCACCGAACGGCAGGGCGCGGGCATCGGCAGGCGGTACCACCGGGGCCAGTGCGGGCTGGCTGGCCACCGCACGCACCGGTTCGGCGCTGCGGCTGAGATCGGAAGAGCG
>DGIP01000291.1:10213-10604 GCA_002386405.1 Stenotrophomonas maltophilia | reverse complement strand
CGCACCGTGGTGCTGACGGCCGGGACTTTCCTGGACGGCAAGATCCATGTGGGCCTGAACCACTATCCCGCAGGCCGCGCCGGTGATCCGCCAGCGGTCAGCCTGTCGGCGCGCCTGAAGGAATTGAAGCTGCCCCAGGGGCGCCTGAAGACCGGCACGCCGCCGCGCATCGATGGCCGCTCGCTGGACTACAGCGTGATGGACGAGCAGCCCGGCGACGACCCGCGCCCGGTGATGTCCTTCCTGGGCAGCGTGGCCGAGCACCCGGCGCAGGTGAGCTGCTGGATCACCCACACCAGCGAGCAGACCCACGAGATCATCCGCGGCGCGCTGCACCGCTCGCCGCTGTACAGCGGCCAGATCGAGGGCATCGGCCCGCGCTACTGCCCGT
>DGIP01000291.1:0-9923 GCA_002386405.1 Stenotrophomonas maltophilia | reverse complement strand
TCGGCCCGCGCTACTGCCCGTCCATCGAAGACAAGGTGGTGCGCTTTGCCGAGAAGGCGAGCCACCAGATCTTCGTCGAGCCCGAAGGGCTGGACGTGGTGGAGATCTACCCCAACGGCATCTCCACCTCGCTGCCGTTCGATGTGCAGCTGGCGCTGGTGCGCAGCATCCGTGGCTTCGAGAACGCGCACATCACGCGGCCGGGCTACGCCATCGAATACGACTTCTTCGACCCGCGCGGGTTGAACAACACGCTGGAAACCAAGGCGGTTGCCGGGCTGTTCTTCGCCGGGCAGATCAACGGCACCACCGGCTATGAAGAAGCGGCCGCGCAGGGCCTGCTGGCCGGCCTCAACGCCGCCCGCCGCGTACGCGACGAAGCGGGCTGGTGCCCGCGCCGCGACGAGGCCTACCTGGGCGTGCTGGTGGATGACCTGATCACCCACGGCACCACCGAGCCGTACCGCATGTTCACCAGCCGCGCCGAGTACCGGCTGCAGCTGCGCGAAGACAACGCCGACGTGCGCCTGACCGGCATCGGCCGCGAGCTGGGCGTGGTCGACGACCGGCGCTGGGCGGCCTTCCAGGCCAAGCAGGAGGCGGTGGCGCAGGAATCGGCGCGCCTGCGTGCGCTGTGGGCGACCCCGGCCAACGCGCTGGGCCGCGAAGTGGAAGCCGCGCTGGGCGTGGCGGTCAGCCGCGAAACCAACGTGCTGGACCTGATCAAGCGCCCGGAACTGGATTACGCCAAGCTGATGCAGGTGCCCTCGCTGGGCCCGGGCGTGGCCGATGCCAAGGTGGCCGAGCAGGTCGAGATCGGGGTGAAGTACGCCGGCTACCTGGACCGCCAGCGCGAAGAAATCGAACGCCAGCAGCGCCATGAGAACACCACCATCGACGCGGCGTTCGATTACGCCAGCGTGCGCGGGCTGTCGGCCGAAGTGCAGCAGAAGCTGGAGCGGGTACGCCCGCAGACCATCGGCCAGGCCCAGCGCATCCCCGGCATGACCCCGGCCGCGATCTCGCTGCTGCTGGTGCACCTGGAGCGCGCACGGCGCAGCCGGGTGGCGTAACCACGGCGGTATCATGGTGGCCTGCCTTGTGGAGCGTCACCATGTCCCCCCTTCGTCCTTTCCTCGACACCTTCCCCGTCGTCGGCGAGCGCGCCTATATCGACCCCGCCTGCACGATCATCGGCGATGTGGTGCTCGGGGATGATGTGTCGGTGTGGCCGGGCACGGTGATCCGGGGTGACGTCAACCATGTGCGGATCGGCGCGCGCAGCAACATCCAGGATGGCACCATCATCCATGTCAGCCACCACAGCCCCTACAACAAGGCCGGCTACCCCACCCTGATCGGTGAGGGCGTCACCGTCGGCCACGGCACCATCATCCATGCCTGCACCATCGGCGAGTACAGCCTGATCGGGATGGGGGCGTGCATCCTCGATGGCGCGACCGTGAGCCGGCACGCCTTTGTCGGCGCCGGCGCGGTGATCGGGCCGGGCAAGGTGGTCGGCGAAGGCGAGCTGTGGGTGGGCAACCCGGCACGGCCGGTGCGCAGCCTGAGCGCGCAGGAGATCGAGTCGCTGCACTACTCCGCCGACCACTACGTGCGGTTGAAGGACAAGTATTTGGGGATGTGACCCCGCACACGGTAAAGTCGGTGTCCGACCCAGGAAGCAGTCGAGAACCGCATGCCGTTGGCAGCCGTCCGGAGGGACGCGTGCGCATGAGCGCACCCATGCTGGATACCTACCGTGAAGTGATCACGCCCGAAGGCGTGCCGCTGCACCTGCCGGCGGCCGGGCCGGTGCCGCGTGCGCTGGCCTGGGCCATCGACTTCATGATCCGAGTGGCGGCGCTGATGCTGCTGAGCATTCCGCTCACGCTGCTGGGCGAATTCGGCCAGGGCCTCTACCTGGGCCTGATGTTCCTGCTGATGTGGGCGTACACCATCGTGCAGGAGGCCTGCTGGGGCCGCACCCTGGGCAAGCGGGTGATGAGCCTGCGCGTGGTGGCCCAGGACGGCGCGCCGATCGGCTGGATGGCCTCCATCACCCGCAACCTGCTGCGCACCGTGGACATGCTGCCGTTCGGTTATGCGCTGGGGCTGCTGTCGAGCCTGTTCGACCGCAACGGCCGGCGCCTGGGCGACCTGGTGGCCGGCACCGTGGTGGTGCATGACAGTGGCCGGCCGTGGTCGGCCAGCGTGGCCATCGATACCGTACTGGCGCCACCGCAGCCGCTGCAGCCGGCCGAACAGGCGGCGATCATCGCCTTCGCCGAACGTGCGCCGCGTCTGTCCGGCCCGCGCCAGCAGGAACTGGCGGCGGTGGCCGCGCCGATCAGTGGTGGCCAGGGCCAGGTGGGCGTGCTGCGCCTGTATGCCATGGCCAACTGGCTGCTGGGGCGCCGATGAGGCAGGAACAGTTCGTGGCCCGCTACCAGGCCGAATGGCAGGCGCTGGAACGTTGGCTGGCGCTGCGCGGTGACCGGCCGCGACATGCGCGCCGTTCGCCCGATCCGTCCGCGCTCAACGATGAAGACATTCCGCAGCACTACCGCCGGCTGTGCCAGCAGCTGGCGCTTGCGCGCAAGCGCGGCTACAGCCCGCAGCTGGTGGCGCGCCTGCAGCTGCTGATGCAGCAGGGCCATGGCCTGCTGTACCGCACGCCGCCGCCGCGCTGGCGCCGCGCCCTGGAGTTCCTGCTGGCCGATTTCCCGCAGCTGGTGCGCAGCCAGGCGCGCAGCATGTGGGTGGCCACCGCGCTGTTCGTGCTGCCGCTGGTGGGCAGCTTCGCGGTGATCCAGTGGCACCCGGATGTGATCCACATGCTGATGGACAACGGCGCGATCGCCTCGCTGGAGAAAATGTACAACCCGGCCTCGCCGAACCTGGGCCGCGACAGTGGCACGGACTGGATGATGTTCGGCTACTACATCATGAACAACATCAGCATCGGCCTGCGTACGTTCGCCAGCGGGCTGCTGGCCGGCCTGGGCACGGTGCTGGTGCTGCTGTTCAACGGCCTCACCATCGGCGCGGCGGCCGGCCACCTGCAGCACATCGGCCACGGCGATCCGTTCTGGCGCTTCGTCTGCGGCCATGGCGCGTTCGAGCTCACCGCCATCGTCATTGCCGGCGGTGCAGGCCTGCAGCTGGGCATGAAGCTGCTGGCACCCGGCCGGCGCCGGCGCATCGATGCGCTGGTGGAAGGCGGCATCATCGGCGCCCGGCTGTGCCTGGGGGTGGCGGCGATGCTGCTGGTGGCCGCCTTCATCGAGGCGTTCTGGTCCTCCATTGCGGCCGTGCCCGCATGGGGCAAATACAGCGTGGCGGCCGTGCTGTGGACGCTGGTGTTCGTGTGGCTGTGGCGCGGTGGTCGGGGGGGCGGTCATGCGGATTGACCAGCTCAACGTCACCCTGCGCGCGCGCTCCGAATGGGAGGCGATGGAGCTGGGCACCGCCCTGGTACGCCGGCACGCGCGGGCGATCTGGCTGCCGCTGATCGCGGTGTCGCTGCCGGTGTTCGCCGTGATCAACGCCGTTGCATGGTGGGCCGATGCGTTCGGTTGGGCGTGGCTGCTGATGTGGTGGCTCAAGCCGGTATCGGACCGGATCGCGTTGTATGTGATCTCACGCGGCGTGTTCGGCGATGAACCACGTCCGTTGCAGACCCTGCGCGCGCAGCGGCACTGGGGCTGGAGCGGGTTCTGGGGCTACCTGGGCTGGCGCCGCTTCAGCCCGTTCCGCTCGCTGCTGCTGCCGGTGAACCTGCTGGAAGGCAGCGATGCTTCCCAACGCAGCGTGCGCCGCCGCGCCGTGCTCAGCGGCACGTTCGGGCATGCCGTGCTGCTCACGCTGATGTGCATGGTGTTCGAGCTGGTGATCGTCAGCGGCTGCATCGCGGCGGTCTTCCTGTTCGTGCCGCTGGAACTGCTGTCCGATTCCTGGCGCGCGGCGTGGGAGATGGTCAGCGAGAACATGCCGGCGTGGGCACAGCTGGGGGTGAATGCCCTGTTCTGGCTCGCCGCTATGTTGATCGGGCCGTTCTACGCCGGCGCCGGCTTCGCGCTGTACCTCAACCGCCGCACCGAAATGGAAGCCTGGGACGTGGAGATCGCGTTCCGGCGCATGCGTGATCGGCTGCAGCAGGCCGCGCCGCTGCTGGTCCTGGCGCTGGTGCTGTGCTGGCCGATGGGAGGGCTGCATGCGGAAGAACCTGCGCAGGCGCCGAGCTGCGCTGCGCCCACTGGCACGGATGACGATGCGGATGACGAGGAAGAAGAAGCGGCCGACACAGTGCCTGCCGACGATCCGTCGAACACCCCGGCCGTGATCTTCGGTGGCACGCCCGACACCGCCGGCTTCCGCCAAGCCGTGCAACGCGCGTACGAAGATCCGCTGGTGGCGCCCACGCGCGAAGTGAAACGCTGGGAGCGCACCCTGAGCGAGGCGGAGAAGAACAAGAAGAAGGACGATGCGGACAAGGACCGCAATCCGTTCGGGCGCGGTCCGCGCCTGCCCGCACAGATTGCCGAATGGATCCTGTGGGGCCTGGTCGGCCTGCTGGTGCTGGGGCTGATCGCCACCGCCCCGTGGTGGGTGCGCTGGCTGCGCGGCACCGGCGTGAGGCGGCGCAAGGCCACCGATCCGGTGGTCGAGGAAGCGGTGGAACTGCCCGAGGTGATTCCGCCGGATCCGGCCGCGCGCGCACGCGACCTGTGGCAGCAGGGCCGGCCGCGCCAGGCGCTGGCACTGCTGTACCGGGCCAGCGTGGAATCGATGAGCGAACGCGCCGAGGTGGTGCTGCCACCGGGCGCGACCGAAGCACAGTGCCTGCGCGCCTCGCGGCGCATGCCGGTCGAGGCCGACCGCGCCCTGTTCGCCCGCATCGTGCGGGTCTGGCAGTACGCCGCCTATGCCGGCCGCCTGCCCGAGCCGGACGAGTTCGACGACCTGGCCACCACCCTGCAGACCCAGTTCCGGTGGCGCGCATGAGTGCCCGCCTGCGTTGGCTGGTGGTGCTGGGCGTGCTGCTGGTGGTGGGCGTGCCACTGGCGATCCTGTTCCTGCGCAGCCATGAGCGCGTGGTCCATACCGAGCACCTGCCGCCGCAGGGCGAGGCCAGCTACAACCCGCTGTACGTGCTGGGCCAGGCGTTGCGTGCCGACGGCATCACCGTGCATTCCAGCCCGCGCATCGACCTGCCGCGCATGCAGCTCAAGCCGGCCGACACCGTGCTGCTGCTGCAGGACACCGCCGATGTGCCCGCGCCCACCGCGCAGGCGCTGCTCGCGTGGGTGGAACGGGGCGGCCACCTGCTGCTGCGCACGCCGCCGCCGTTCAAGGACGAAGACGCCCCGCAGGGTCCGCTGCTGGACGCGCTGGGCGTGGATACCGGGTACTACGAGAGCAACTGCAAGGCCTTCCACGTTGTCGACGACCCCGGCCATTCCGAGTTCTGCAGTGGCCGCCGCTTCGGCGTGGACGTACCCGACGGCATCCGCGTGGCGCGCGAGTGGGGCGATGAAGAGGGCAATGTGTTCGCGCGGCTGCGCAAGGGCGCAGGCACCGTCGACGTACTGTTGGACATGGAGTTCCTCAAGGGCACGCCGAGGATCTTCAACGCCGATGATGCCAAGGGCAGCCTGGCCGACGGGCTGCACGACATCGCGCATCGCGACCTGGCCCGCTACCTGCTGGACCCGAATTACGCCGAAGGCACGGTCTGGCTGATCTACGGCTCGCGCCCGCCCACCCTGTGGTCGCGCATCTTCTACCAGGGCTGGCCGGTATGGGTGCCGTTGCTGCTGGCCCTGCTGGCGTGGCTGTGGCAGCGCGCGCAGCGGCTGGGCAGCCTGCTGCCGGCGCCCGCCACCGAACGCCGCTCCCTGCTGGAACACGTGCGTGCCAGCGGCGAGCACCTGCTGCGCTACGGCAAGGCACCGCTGTTGTACGACGCCACCCGCCGCGCGTTCCTGGCCCGGCTGCGGCGGCGTGCACCCACCGCTGCCGCGCTCAGCGGCGAGGCGCAGGTGCATGCCATCGCCAGCCTGCTGCAATGGCCGCATTCCCGTGTCCAGACCGCCCTGCAGGTGCCGCCATCGAAGGATGTCACGGCCCTGCGGGAGCGCATCCGCCTGCTGATCCAGATGAGAAACCTGCTATGACCGAGCACACCGCACCGCCGCCGTTGTCCCCGCCCGCGCTGACCGGCCAGAGCCTGGTCGAACGCGTCGATGCCGTGCGCGATGCCGTGGGCCGCGCCTTCATCGGCCAGCCCGAGGTACTCGACCAGATCCTGATCGCGCTGCTGGCCGGCGGCCACGTGCTGATCGAAGGCGTGCCCGGGCTGGGCAAGACCCTGCTGGTGCGCGCCCTGGCGCAGGCACTGGAGCTGGACTACGGCCGCGTGCAGTTCACCCCGGACCTGATGCCCAGCGACGTCAGTGGCCATGCGGTGTACGACCCGAAATCGGAGAGCTTCAAGATCCGCCGCGGCCCGGTGTTCACCAACCTGCTGCTGGCCGATGAGATCAACCGCGCCCCGGCCAAGACCCAGTCGGCCCTGCTGGAAGTGATGCAGGAAGGCCAGGTCACCATCGAAGGCAAGGCCTTCGCGCTGACCCCGCCGTTCCTGGCGCTGGCCACGCAGAACCCGGTGGAGCAGGAAGGCACCTACCCGCTGCCCGAAGCGCAGCTGGATCGCTTCCTGCTCAAGGTGATCATCGATTACCCGGCGCTGGAAGATGAAAAGCGCATGGTCGATGCGATCACCACCGGCCGCAGCGCGGCCGACTTCGACCTGTCGCAGGTGCCGCGCGTGCTCAATGCCGCCGAGGTGATCGCGCTGCAGCAGGCGACCGCGGCAATCACGGTGGACCCGGAAGTGGTGGACTACGCAGTGCGCATCGTCGCCGCCACCCGCACGTTCCCCGGCATCGCGCTCGGTGCCGGCCCGCGCGGCAGCATCGCGCTGGTGCGTGCGGCGCGTGCGCAGGCAGTACTGGCCGGCCGCGACTTCGTCACCCCGGATGACGTTCGCGAGATCGCCCGCCCGGCGCTGCGCCACCGCATCGCGCTGGCCCCGGAACTGCAGATCGAAGGCCAATCGGCCGACGATGCGCTGACCGCGTTGCTGGCCAAGGTGGAAGCGCCGCGCAAATGAGGCCAGGCCCGCTGCTGCTGATACTGCTGGTCGGCTGGGCGCTGCTCGGGCTGCCGGTGGCGTTCGGGCTGCTGCCGGTGTCGGCGTGGTGGGCGTCGGCAGCGGTGATCGCCGTGCTGGCACTGGTGGACCTGTTGCGCCTGCGCGCGCAGCCCTCGCCCACGGTGCAGCGCGAACTGCCCGAGGCACTGGCGCTGAACGTCGAACGGCGCACCACGCTGCGCTTTGAATCCAGCCGCCGCCAGCGCGTGGAGGTGTTCGACCTGGTGCCCGGTGCGTGGACGATGCAGGGCCTGCCGCGTGCGTTGACGCTCAAGCCGCTGGTGGCCAGCAGCGTGGAGTACACGTTGACCCCGACCGCGCGCGGCCGCTTCGTATTCGATGGCGTGCACCTGCGCCTGCACGCGCCGTGGCGGATGTGGCGCCAGCGCCGCCTGCTGCCGCCAGCGCTGACCGTGCGCGTGTACCCCAACTTCGCCCCGCTCACCCGCTTCGCGTTGTTCAGTGCCGAACAGGCCTCGCGCCTGGTCGGTGCGCACCTCAAGCGCCGCCGTGGCGAAGGCACCGATTTCCACCAGATGCGCGAGTACCGCATCGGTGACAGCCTGCGCCAGATCGACTGGAAGGCGACCTCGCGCGCGCGCAAGCTGATCTCGCGTGAGTACCAGGACGAGAAAAACCAGCAGCTGGTGCTGATGATCGACACCGGCCGCCGCATGATGGCCAGCGAAGGCGGGCTGTCGCACTTCGACCATGTGCTCAATGCAGCACTGGTGGTGTCCTACCTGGCGCTGCGCCAGGGCGATGGCGTGGGCCTGTTCGCCAGTGGTGGCGAGAGCCGCTGGGTGGCACCGCAACGCGGCATGGGCGCGATCGACGCGCTGCTGCGCGCCAGCTACGACCTGCAGGCGCAACCGGTGGCCACCGACTATCTGGCGGCTGCCACCGAACTCAGCCTGCGCCAGCGCCGGCGTTCGCTGGTGATGCTGGTCACCAACGTGCGCGATGAGGACATCGAAGACCTGCTGGTGGCGGTACGCCTGCTGCAGCGCCAGCACCTGGTGTGCGTGGCCAGCCTGCGCGAGCGCGAGCTGGACGTGGCGCTGGAGCGCGAGGTGGAAACCCTGCAGGACGCGACCCAGGCCGGTGCCATCGCGCGCTACCTGCAGCAGCGCAACGATGCGCATGAAGCACTGCGCAGCCACCGGGTGATGGTGCTGGATGTGACTGCCGATGCCCTGCCAGGCGCGCTGGTGGAGCGCTACCTCGCCGTCAAGCGCGACGGGTTGCTGTGACCACGTATCGACCAACGGTCGATACCTACCGGCCGGGTTGACCGGTCGATGTACGCCGGTCGGTGTCCGCCGGTAGGTCACGACCGTTGGTCGTGACGCCGTTGACCTATTACACGTAGATGCGCGTCGGCGCTTCGTCGATGATCGCGTGCGGTACGAACCGGGCGCTGTCGCGGGTGATCCGGCTGTTGTCTTCGCGGATGCCCATGCCACAGGCCTGGTCGCCCACGATCCAGCTGCCGATCAGCGGGTAACCGCCGTCGAACGACGTCAGCGGGTGCGCGGCCTGGCGGATAGCAGGGCCGGTGTACGGGCCCTCGCTTTCCTGCCAGCTGCCATCGGCCAGGTGCATGGCCACGTTGGCGCCTTCGCGCGAGAACAGCGGTTTGCGCACCCAGCCGGCCGGCAGCGGGCTGCCGTCATCGAATTCGGCCGCCAGCAGGTTCGGGTGGCCGCGATGGCGATCCCACAGCAACGGCAGCACGCCCTTGTTGCTCAGGATCGCCTTCCACGCCGGTTCCAGCAGCTGCACGCCCGAGCCGGGCAGTGCCTGGCCGAACGATTCGGTCATCAGGTCTTCCAGCGGGTACAGCTTGAACAGGCTGCCGATCACCGTGTCATCAAGCGCGGTGAAACGGCCATCCTCGGACAGCCCGATGTCTTCGATCGCGATCGCCTCGCCGCGCAGCCCCGCCTGGGCCGCACAGTCGCGCAGGTAGGCCACGGTGCCCTGGTCTTCTTCCGATGCGCCCACGGCGCTGAAGTACAGCGGCGGCGGCAACTGCGCCGACAGCTGACCGAAGCGCTCCACCAGCGCCTCATGGATGGCGTTGAACTGGTCGGCCTGCGGCGGCAGGCGGTTCTGGTTGCGCTGGTCTTCCAGCCATTGCCACTGGAAGAACGACGCCTCGAACAGCGACGTCGGCGTGTCGTAATTGAGCTCGTAGAGCTTGGCCGGGCCGGTGCCGTCATAGGCGAAGTCCAGCCGGCCGTACAGGTGCGGCTCGCCACGCCGCCAGCTGTTGGCGATCCAGTCGCGGAACGCGGGCGGAATCGCCAGCTGGTCCATCAGCTGTTCGCTGCGCACCACCTCGTCCACCAGTTCCATCGCCATGGCATGCAGCTCGGCGCTGGGGTCTTCGATGTCCTGCTCGATCTGGCGCAGGGTGAAGGCGTAGTACGCGGTTTCATCCCAGTACGGCAGGCCGTCGATGGTGTGGAAGCGGAAACCGGATTCGGCGGCACGAGCGCGCCACTGGCTGCGCTCGTCGATTCGCACACGCTTCATTGCATCAACCGCCGTAGCTGCTGCGGCTGCTGCTGGTGTTGCCGAAGCCGCCGCGGCTGGCGGTAACGGCACGGTTCGGGGTGCTGGTGACCGGGGCCAGGCCGGCCTTGCCGGCGCCGATGCCGCTGGCGGTATTCAGCCCGCCGCTGCCGCCCGGGGCCGG
>DGIP01000290.1:717-8404 GCA_002386405.1 Stenotrophomonas maltophilia | reverse complement strand
CTCTTCCGATCTCCGCCGCGCGCCGAAGGTGCGCCGGAAGGTGCGGCCGAGGGCGAGCGCGCACCGCGCAAGCGCCGTCGTCGTCGCCACGGTCGTCCGGTGGACGGTGCCGAGGGTGCCGCGCAGTCGGTCACGCCGGTGCAGGTCACCGCCAAGCCGATGCGCAACACCGCACCGGCCGCCGATCCGGGCGCAGGCTTCCTGACCCGCATCGGCCGCAAGATCCGCCGGATGCTGTCGGGCGGTTGATCTCCGATCAACGGTAGCGCCCGGCCGGTGGCCGGGCGACACGCCGTTCCCACGCCGCCATCCTCCTCCTGCATAATCGGAGGAATGAGCGTCCTGCGTTTTGACAATGTCAGCAAACACTATGCGGGCGGCCACCAGGCTCTGGTGGACGTCAGCTTCGATGTCGCACCCGGCGAAATGCTGTTCGTCACCGGGCACTCCGGCGCCGGCAAGAGCACCCTGCTCAAGTTGATCCACCTCGACGAACGGCCCAGCCGTGGCGCGGTGGTGTTCGACGAGCGCAACCTGCTCAAGGTGCGCGGTGGCGATATCCCGCACCACCGCCGTGCGGTCGGTGCGGTCTACCAGGACCACCGCCTGCTGATGGACCGCAGCATTGCCGAGAACGTCGCCCTGCCGCTGATCCTGCGCGGTACCCGCCGCGGTGACATCGGCAAGCGCGTGCGGTCGGTGCTCGAGCGCATGGGCCTGGGCCACCGTGAAAAGGCGCTGCCCTCGCAGCTGTCCGCCGGTGAGCAGCAGCGCGTGGGCATCGCCCGTGCGATCGTCGGCGAGCCCAAGCTGCTGGTGGCCGACGAACCCACCGGCAACCTCGATCCGACCCTGGCCGCTGAAATCATGGCGCTGTTCGCCGAACTGCCCGAGCGCGGCACCAGCGTGCTGGTGGTCAGCCACGACCTGGCGCTGCTGCGCGCCATGCGCAAGCGCGTGCTGATCCTCGACCACGGCAAGCTGATCGACGACATCTCGCCGCAGGACCTGGCCGAATGAGTACCACCACCAACAAGGAAGCCGCAGCACCGTCGCGCCTGGGCGTGTGGCTGCACCACCACGGCCACAGCGTGGTGTTCAGCCTGGGCCGCGCCTGGCGCAAGCCGTGGGCCACCCTGCTGACCGTGATGGTGATGGCGCTCGCCCTGGCCCTGCCGCTGGGCCTGTCGATCGCGTTGGACAACCTCAAGCATTTCGCCGGCAGCGTGCAGCAGTCGCGCGACATCAACCTGTTCCTGAAGACCGATGTCGATGCCGCCGCCGCCAAACAGGTCGCCGACACGCTGCGCGGTCGCGCGGATGTGGCCGGGGTAACCCTGCGCTCGCCCGATGAAGGCCTGGCCGAGCTGCGCGACAGCGCCGGACTGGGCGAAGCCATCGATGCGCTGCACGACAACCCGCTCCCTTCGCTGCTGATCATCACCCCGGCCAACGGTACCGACGACGCGCGCCTGGCGCAGTCGCTGGAGGGCCTGCCGCAGGCCGACCTGGTCCAGCACGATGCGCTGTGGCGCAAGCGTCTGGATGCCTGGCTGGGCTTCGGCACGCGCCTGGTGCAGGTGCTTTCCGTGCTGCTGGGCCTGGGCGCGGCGCTGGTGGTGGGCAACACGGTGCGGCTGGACATTCAGGCGCGCCGCGATGAAATCGGCGTGTTGCAGCTGCTGGGCGCCAGCGACGGCTTCATCCGCCGCCCGTTCCTGTACCTGGGCGCGTGGTACGGGCTGGGCGCCGGTGCGCTCGCCTTGGCGCTGGTGGGTGGCGCGGGGCTCGCGCTGCGCCCGCCGCTGGCCGCGCTGTCGCAAAGCTATGCCAGCCCGTTCGTGCTGCATGGGCTGGACCTGTTGCATTCTTCGCTCGTGCTGGTCGGCACTGTCGTGCTGGGCTGGCTGGGCGCGTGGCTGGTGACGGGGCATTTCCTGCGCCAGACCCGTCCGACCGAAACCTGAGGCCTGCCCTGCATGCGTCCGCAAGTACTGAAGCACCTGGTCGACGACGCGCCGCGCGTCATGGTGGTCGATGGTTCCAAACTGGTCCGCAAGCTCATCGCCGATGTGCTGCAGCGCGAGCTGCCGGCGGTCGAGGTGGTGGGCTGCGCCAGCATCGAAGACGCGCGCATGGCGTTGGCCGCCGGTCCGGTCAACCTGGTCACCACCTCGCTGACGCTCAGCGATGGCGACGGCCTGGACCTGGCCCGGCTGGTGCGCGAAACCGCCGGGCAGGCCTACGTGCCGGTGATCGTCGTCTCCGGTGATGCCCAGCAGCATCTCGAGCAGCGCCGTTTCACCGATTACGTCACCGACTATTTCGACAAGGCGCTGGGGCATGAAGCCCTGGCGACGTTCATCCGGGGCTATGTGCAGCCGGAAACCATTCCCGGCGCCACCATCCTGTACGTGGAAGACAGCCGTGTGGTGGCCGAAGCGACCAAGCGCATGCTCGAGCGGCAGAGTCTGAACGTGCTGCACGTGATGACCGCCGAAGAGGCGTTCGCACTGCTTACCGCTGAATCGCTGGGGCGCAGCAGCCACCGCATCGACCTGGTGCTCACCGACGTCACCCTGAAGGGCGAACTGAGCGGGCTGGATGTGGTCGAGCGCGTGCGGGTGGACTTCGGCTACGGAAAGCGGCGCCTGCCGGTGCTGGTGATGACCGGTGACGGCAACCCGCTCAACCAGTCCGGGCTGCTGCAGGCCGGCGCCAACGACCTGGTGCAGAAGCCGATCGAAGAGCGGCTGCTGGTCACCAAGGTGCTGTTCCAGCTGCGCCTGTCACGCCTCAACGACAAACCCCTGGTGCGATGAACGACGACGTACAACCGACCATCCAGCTTGAAGCGAGCTGGAAGGCGAGTATTGGCGATTACCTGCTGCGCCCCGAGATGCGTGACCTGGCCGCGTTCCTGCGCCAGCGCAAGGCGGCCGGTGCGCATGTGTTCCCGCCGGGCCCGCAGATCTTCTCCGCGTTCGACGCCACCCCGTTCGACCAGGTCAAGGTGGTCATCCTTGGCCAGGATCCGTACCACGGCGCGGGCCAGGCCCATGGCCTGAGCTTCTCGGTGATGCCGGGCGTGCCGGTGCCGCCGTCGCTGTTGAACATGTACAAGGAACTGGAAGCCGACCTCGGCCTGCCGCGCCCGGACCATGGTTGCCTGCTGCCGTGGGCGCGCCGGGGCGTGCTGCTGCTCAACGCGGTGCTGACCGTGGAAGAAGGGCAGGCCGGTTCGCACCAGAAGCGCGGCTGGGAAGGGTTCACCGACCACGTGGTGGACACCCTCAACCGCGAGCGCGAGGGCCTGGTGTTCCTGCTGTGGGGCAGCTACGCGCAGCAGAAGGGCAAGGTGATCGATACCGGCCGCCACCGCGTGCTCAAGGCACCGCATCCGTCGCCGCTGTCGGCGCATCGCGGTTTCCTGGGCTGCCGACACTTCTCGTCGGCCAACCAGTACCTGGAGCGACGCGGCCTGGGCGGCATCGATTGGTCGTTGCCTGAGCGCTCCGCGCTCCAGCTGATGCGTGACGACTAACAGTCGTCACCTACCAGTTGTTACTTACACACCCAGCATTTCGATGATGGATTGCGCCACCTGCCGCTTGCGCGGCGGCAGGCGCCGGAACAGCGACAGGATGTTGCCCTCCAGGTCGTTGCGCGCGTAATCGGCGGTGGGCGCCGCGGCGCTCAACTCGCCGCCATCGGCCTTGCCGCAGCCGCGTCCGGTGGCGAGCCACTCGAAGCGCACCTGCGTCACCACGGCAATGCGCGCCAGGTGCTCCACGCTTGGATGCGTGCCTTCTTTTCGTTCCCACTGCGCTACCGCACTTCTTTTCACGCCCGTCTCATTCGCGAGTTGCG
Source organism: Stenotrophomonas maltophilia (assembly GCA_002386405.1). GTDB lineage: Bacteria > Pseudomonadota > Gammaproteobacteria > Xanthomonadales > Xanthomonadaceae > Stenotrophomonas > Stenotrophomonas maltophilia_AD. The sequence continues at coordinate 4,534 of DGIP01000290.1, read as the reverse complement.
ATTGCGACAGCCCTGCACTGGTCCGCGCCCCACGGATCCGGTCTGACATCGTGAGCATGGCAATCCCCTTCCCATTCCTTGAGTGGTGGAGGGTTATCGATACTAACGAGACAGCAATTCTTTCAACAGAATGTACAGAATTGCTGTCTGTCGTTGGCACCGCAGGGTTACCCATCCGTAAACCCCGCAGCGACAGCCCAACTTCCCTCAGTAAATCTACTGGCCGGTTTGACGATTGTCACCCGTGCACGTAGTTAATCCTCCATGCCGGCCAAATAATCCGCCGGAAAAAACTGAACATCGGAACAGGCCAGCATCCTTTCACACACGGTAGGTATTTCCCTACACGTGATGGAGCGCTGCGGCCACGAAACCGGGGGATGGCCGATGGATAATGTGTCAGGTGTGAATAGGGCGTTAGTGTGGTTCAGGATTGTCAGATTGTCCGCATTATTTGTGATGGGTATCGCGCTATCAAGCGTATTTACTGTCGCAAATGCCCAGGATGCGTGCACGGCAAATGGCGCGTGTGTATCCGCTGGTCCGCGACTTGCGCAGGTCGATAGCACACAAAGCCCCGTGCTGAATCTGCTTTTCACGACGCTTTTGCCCGGAACAAATATCAATATCACCGCGGTGGACTGGAACAACATCGCCGGTGCCGATGTGAATCTCAACGCACTGCTGACCCGCCTCAACGGCGGCGTCGCGGTCAGCGACCCCAGCCAGGTGCTCAACGCCAACATCACCCTGGGCCAGCTGCAGGCCGCACTGGTGTCCGTGCTGCAGGCCGACGGCAACACGCTGGCCGCCAACGCCCTCAACCTGCTGACACCCTCGCTGAGCGGCCTGAGCGGCAACATCCGCCTGGCCGACCTGCTGCAGGTCAGCCTGCCGCCCGGTTCGCTGGCCAACGTCAACCTGGACGTACTGGACCTGATCACCGGTGGCGTGCAGCTGTACAACTTCCGCAACGTGGTGACCACGCCCACGCCGGTCACTCTCACCACCGCACAGCTGGCCCCGCTCGGCCTGGGCGGCCTGGCCAACGTGCGCATCTGGGCGCAGGTGATCGAGCCGCCGGTGTACAACTGCGGCCCGGTGGGCACCGGCTTCCACAGCGCCGCGATCCGCCTCAAGTTCGATTTCGACGTCGTCCAGGGGCTCAACATCGCGCCCCTGGTGTCGGCGTTGAACGGGCTCAACGTCGGCGGCCTGGTCTCGCTGGCCGGCACCAACATCACCGCCTCGCTGCTGCACCTGTCGGTGTATGCCGACATCGCCCGTGCCGAAGGCACCATCAACGCGGTCAACCTGGCCAGCAACGCGGTGACCCTGCAGGCACGGCCCGGCCTGGTCAACCTGTACATCGGCACGATCAGCGATGCCGTGTTCTTCAACCGCACCGCCGTGCTGACCCCGGCCAGTGTTACCCCGATCAATGCCACCTCGCTGGCCGTCACGGTGGGGGTCAACCTGCTCGCTGGCCTGAAGGTGGCCGATGTCGATGTGCCACTGACGGTATCGGTGCGTGCCGTTGCCACCGGAACGCCGTCGACACAGTCTGTCGTCTTCAACGGGCCCTATCCACAGACCCGCACGCTGACCAGCGGCACGGTCACGGCCACCTCACTGGTCACCTCGCTGGTCAACTCGCTGGAACTGCAGATCACCAGCGGCACGCCGGTGGTGCGCCTGGTCAACAGCCTCATCGTGCTGCCGCTGCCGGTGAACACCATCGTCAATGCGCTGGTCAGCACGCTGCTGCAGCCGCTCAGGGTCGTGGTCAATGCGGTGGTCGCGCCGGTCCTGGCTGCAGTGCTGGGCGGGGTAGTGGACAACCTGCTGGGCCTGCTCGGCATCCGCATCGGCCAAGCGGTGTTCACGGTGGAAAGCATTTCGCAGAGCTGCGCGGCGACCGTACAGCTGGTCAAGACGCTGGCGCCCGCCACCGATACCGGGGTGTTCAACCTCAGTGTCGCGCAGGGCGCCACGGTCCTGGCCAGCGCGGCCAACGTGGGCAACAACGGCGCCACTACGGCGGTGGTGACCACACCGGGCACGGTCTACACGCTGGCCGAAACCGCCGGCACCGCCACCGTGCTGGCGCGCTATGCCAGCACCTGGGAGTGCAAGGACCAAGCCGGCACCACGCTGACCAGCGGCACCGGGCAGAACTTCAATTTCACCTCGCCTGCGTTGTCCGCGCAGCCACTGAACGTGGTCTGCCGCATCACCAATCGAACACGCCAGGCGGATCTATCGATCACCAAGTCCGATGGCAGCGGTACCTACACGCCGGGCGGCACGGCCAGCTACGTCATCACCGTCAGCAATGCCGGGCCGGATCCGGTCACCGCTGCGCAGGTGACCGACACGCTGCCGGCGGGCGCCACGCTGAGCGCGCCGTGGAGCTGTGCTGCGTCGGCAGGCAGCGTCTGCAGTGCCGCCAGTGGCGGTGCGGCCGGCGGTAACAGCGTCAGCCTTGGGGTCGATCTGATCAATGGCGGGCAGGCCACGATCACCGTGCCGGTCCGCTTCAGCGCCGACCCCGCCGCGTACTAGTCGTACCCACCCGGAGCGCCACCGTGGCGGTGGCGCTTCGGCAGCAACGACGCAACACGCAGCGCGCGGGGAGGTCCCTGCGCGATGCTTTCGAGGATCACTGCATGCCGACCGCCAGCGCCCGCCGCTTCCTTTCCCAGCCCACCGCCAGCCGCCTGCGCGCCCGCGCGCTGCCCTTGGCCGGTGTACTGCTGATGGCCCTGGCCACCGCCGGCGTGCACGCGCAGGCGTACCGCAACCCGCTGGTCAACACCGCCACGGTCGCCGCCCCGGCCGACATCTCCGATCCCACCCCCGGCAACAACAGCAGCAGCGACAGCAACACCCTGGCGGCTACGGCGCAGTTGAGCGTGGTCAAGACCATCACCTCGGCCGTGCCGGTCCCAGTCGGCGGCGCGGTGCAGTACCGCATCGAAGTGCGCAACGCGGGACCGTCGCAGGCCGTGGGTGCAACGTTGACTGATTCGGTGCCGACCCAGCTCACCGGCGTTACCTGGACCTGCGCGCCGGTATCGGCCGCAACCTCCTGTTCCGCCGCGTCGGGCACCGACAGCGTCAATGTCGGGGTCAATGTCGGCGTGGGCGAAGTGCTGGTGGTGCTGGTCAGTGGTACCGCGCCCACCGTCACCCCGGCCACGATCTCGGCCAACAGCGCCACCATCACGCCGCCGCCGGGCACCACTGATCCCACGCCGGGCGACAACACCTCCACCACGCCCACGATCACCGTGCAGGCGGCGGCGATCATTGCCAACAACGACAACTACACCGCCACGCCGATTGCGCCGGGCGCCGGTGGCACCACGCCGCGTGTGTTCGCCAACGACACCCTCAACGGCGCGGCCTTCGCCGACGCCGCCGTGGTGGCCACGCTCACCACCGCGCCGGCCGGCTATGCCATCAACGCCAACGGCACCATCAGCGTGCCGGCCACCGCTGCGGCGGGTCCGGTCACGCTGACGTACCAGATCTGCGAAGCGGCGTCCCCCAGCAACTGTGCCAGCGCCAACGTGGCCTTGATCGTCAGCCCCAACGCGGTGGACGACAGCGTGGCGGTGCAGGCCGGGCAGGCGGTGAACGGCAACGTGGGCACCAATGACAATGCGGTTGCCGGTTCCACCTTCACCCAGACCGGAACGGCCCCGACCCAGGGCACGCTGACGCTGCAATCGACCGGTGCCTTCACCTACACCGCCAACGCCGGTGCCACCGGTACCGATACCTTCAGTTACCAGCTGTGCCTGCCGGCGCC
>DGIP01000290.1:0-499 GCA_002386405.1 Stenotrophomonas maltophilia | reverse complement strand
CCAGCTGTGCCTGCCGGCGCCCAATGGCGCCGTGTGCGATACCGCGACGGTCACCGTCAACCTCACCGCGAACGTGATCGACGCGGTCAACGACGACTTCAGCGCGGCGTCCATTCCGGCTGCGGCGGGCGGCACTACGGCAAGCGTGCTCACCAATGACACGTTCAATGGCGCGGCGGTTGTGCCGGCCAACCTGACCACCACCCTGATCACTGCGCCCGCCGGTTACACGATCAACGCCGCCGGCGCGATCAGCGTGCCGGCCAATGCCGTGGCCGGTCCGGTCAGCCTGGCCTACCGCATCTGCGTCACCGCCGCGCCCACGTTGTGCGATACCGCCGCGGTGCAGGTGGTGGTGGGCCCGAACGCGCTGGACGATGCCATCACCACGCCCGGCGCCGGGCAGCCGGTGTCGGGCAGTGTGGCCGGCAATGACAACACACCGGCCGGCTCCGCCTTCACCCCGGCCGGTGCGGCCGCCACCCAGGGCACGGTCATC
>DGIP01000289.1 GCA_002386405.1 Stenotrophomonas maltophilia | reverse complement strand
AGGCCCAGGTGCAGCACATCGCCTGCCGTGGCGCCCGGTGCCCAGGTGGCGCGGCCGCCGGCCGCACGGCCCTTCACCTGCCACGCATCGATGCTTTCCAGACTGTAGGCGCTGGCGGCCCAGGTCATGTCGTTCTTGGCCGCCTGCCACGACGCGCCCAGCCGGTACAGCGGCGCCAGCGTGGTGCCTGCATTGCCGCGCTCCAGGAAGCTGCCATAGTTGGAACCGGTGCGGTCATCCAGCGAGAAGAACTGCTTGAACTGGCCCACGCTGAGCTTGCCGCCGCTGAAATCGCGGCTGATGTAGACATCCTTGGCTTCCACCTGGTCGCCGGAGAAGTCGGCTTCCAGCTTGTAGTCCACCACGAAGAACTTGCCGGACATGTCCAGCCAGGCACGGCGGATCTCGGTGTCGTCCTTGTTCGGGGTGCCGCGCGCATCGTTGTCGAAATCGGCGAAATCCAGGTGCAGGCGGCCGCCGAAGGTGGCGGTGACCGGGCGGTCCGCATCGGCCTCATCGGCGGCCCAGAGCGGGGCGATCGGCAACAACAGGGCGCAGGCGGCCAGCCCGCGGCAACGCAGGAGATTGAAGTGCATGAACCCTCCCAGGTACATGGCGGTGGGCGGGCAGGGCGTGTGGGCCGTGCCAACCCGCAGGTTGTCGGGACGCGTCCGCACGGGGGTGCCTGGCGATGGCGCAGCCTAGTGCGGGGAAGCTGTCATCCACCTGTCGGCGCCTGCTGCAGCGCAGCGCAACCCACGAAACACCCCGCTCGCGCTAGGATTCCCGCACCCCCGCCTGTTTCCGCCCGATGCGCATCCTGCTGGTAGAAGACAACCCGGACCTGGCCGACGCCATCGTCCGCCGCATGCGCCGCAGTGGCCACGCGGTGGATTGGCAGAACGACGGCCTGGCCGCCGCCAGCGTGCTGCGCTACCAGAGCTTCGACCTGGTGGTGCTGGATATCGGCCTGCCCAAGCTGGATGGCCTGCGCGTGCTGGCCGGCATGCGCGAGCGCGGCGATGCCACCCCGGTACTGATGCTCACCGCGCGCGATGGCATCGAGGACCGTGTGCAGGCGCTGGATGTGGGCGCGGATGATTACCTGGGCAAGCCGTTCGACTTCCGCGAATTCGAAGCGCGCTGCCGCGTGCTGCTGCGACGCACGCGCGGCCAGGCCAGCGAAGTAGTGCAGATCGGCGGCTTCCAGTTCGACAACGCCTCGCACCGGGTCAGCCTGGATGGCCAGCCGATCGAACTGCCCAACCGCGAATACCGCCTGCTGGAAATCCTGATGGGCCGGCTGGGTCATGTGGTTGGCAAGGACGAGATCGGCAACGGCCTGTTCGGCTTCGACGACGAAGCCGGCCCAAACGCCATCGAACTGTACGTAGGACGTCTGCGAAAGAAGCTGGCCGACGCGCCGCTGCGCATCGTCACCGTGCGTGGCAGTGGGTACCTGCTCGAAGCCTTCGACGGCACGCCCGATGCCCAAGGCTGAATCCCGCGCGCCCAGCTCGCTGCGGCGCACGCTGACGCTGTATCTCGGCGTGCTGCTGGCGGTGTTCGCCGTGGCGTTGCTGTTTGCCGCACGCGATTATGGCCAGCGTGCCGCCAACCGCTCCTACGACCACCTGCTGGTGTCGTCGGCGCTTTCGATCATCGATTCGGTGGCGCTGGTGGATGCGCAGTGGCAGGTGGACCTGCCGTATGCCTCGCTGGATCTGTTATCGATGGCGCCGGACGACCGCGTGTTCTACCGCGTGTTCGACGGCCAGAACCGCACCGTGACCGGTTACGCCGATCTGCCCCTGCCGCCACGCGCACCGACCGACGAGCCGCAGCTGTTCGATGCGCACTACAGCGGCGAAACCGTTCGTTTCGTGGTGGTGTCGCGGCGCGTTTCCTCGCCCTCGGCGCAGGCGGAAGTGCGCGTGCAGGTCGGCCAGACCCGCCGCGCCCGCGAAGCGGTAGCGCAGGACATCGTCAACCGCGCCTTGCTCGCCATCGGCGTGCTTTCGCTGCTGTCGCTGGCGTTGGTGGCGTTCGGCGTGCACCGTGCGTTCCGGCCACTGGTGAAGGTGGAGCGCGAGCTGTCGCGGCGCGAACCGTCCGACCTGAGCCCATTGGATGCGCGGGTGCCGCGCGAGATGGACCAGATGGTGGCCGCACTGAACCGCTTCATGGCGCGCCTGTCCACCAGCAATGAAACCCTGCGTGCGTTCATGGCCGAAGCCGCCCACCAGATGCGCACCCCGCTGGCCGCCCTGCGCGCGCAGGCGCAGCTGGCGCTGGACGACGACGATCCCGAAGACATGCGCCGCAGCCTTGCTGCCATTGATCGAAACGCCACCCACATGAGCCGCCTGCTCAACCAGCTGCTCAGCGACGCCAGCGTGATCCACCGCTCCAACCTGCAGCGCTTCGCGCCGGTGGACATGGTGGAAACCGTGCACCAGGCGCTGCACGAGGCGCTGCCGCAGGCCTTGCCCGCGCCGCGCGTGCAGCTCGCCGTGGGCGTGTCTTCCTCGCGCGTGCAGGGCGACGCGCTGCTGCTGCGCGAAGCAATCAAGAACCTCATCGACAACGCCCTCAAGTACGGTGGCGATGGCCCGTTGCAGGTCGCGCTCACCGAAGAGGGCACCTACAGCGTGGTCACCATCGCCGACCATGGCCCGGGTATTCCGCCGGGCGATGCAGAGCGCGTATTCGAGCGCTTTGCCCGCGGCGAAGATGCCGCGCCGGGCGGGGCAGGGCTGGGCCTGGCCATCGTCAAACGCGTGGTGGACAGCCACGGCGGCCAGATCGACCTGAGCAACCGGCCCAGCGGTGGGCTGGTGGCCACCATCCGTCTGCCGAGGCTGCACGCATGATCCGCACCGTGTTCCTGTTGTTGCTGCTGGCGGCCGGCCCGGCGTTCGCCGCACCTGGCGATGTGCAGCGCTTCCCGGCCAAGGGCACCGCCACCGCCGAGCTGCGCATCCATGGCTCCACCGACATCGAAGTGTTCGCCACCGTCATTACCGATTACCAGCGCCTGCACCCGGGCACCGAGATCGTCTACGAAGACGTGATCACCCAGGACATGTACGCCCAGTACCTGCGCCAGCGCCACAGCCCCACCGGGCCGGACATGCTGATCAGCAGCGGCATGGACCTGCAGGCCAAGCTGGTCAACGACGGCTACGCCTTGCCGCACCGCTCGCCGCAGACCGACGCACTGCCCGCGTGGGCGCAATGGCGGCATGAAGCGTTCGGCATCAGCTACGAACCGGTGGCGATGGTCTACAACACCCGCACCCTGCCAGCGGCCCGTGTACCGAAAACCCGCCGCCAGCTGCTCGAACTGCTGCGCGCCCCAGACGCCCCGCTGGCCGGCAAGGTAGGCACCTACGACGTGGAGCGCAGCAGCGTCGGCTACCTGCTGGCGACCCAGGACGGCCAGCGCGGCAGCATGGCCGGCGCGCTGCTCGGCGCACTGGGCGACAACCAGGTACAGCTGGAAGAGCGCACCGGCGTACTGCTGGACCGCGTCAGCAGCGGCCAGCTCTCGCTGGTCTACAACGTACTCGGCTCCTACGCGCAGGCCCGAATCGATGCTGGTGCCCCGCTGGGCATCGTGGAACCGGAGGACTACACCCTCGTCGTCCTGCGTACCGCCGTCATCCCGCGCACAGCCCAGAACGCCGCAGAAGCCCGCCGCTTCCTCGACTACCTTCTCTCCCCGCGTGGCCAGCAGGTCCTGTCCCGCGAAGCGCGCCTGATGTCCATTCTCCCCACCCAACGCGGCCGAGCCCCGGGCCGCAGCTACCGCCCGATCCTGCTGGGCCCAGGCCTGCTGGTCTACCTGGACGCCCTGAAGCGCCGCCAATTCCTCGACGCGTGGAAGGGCAGCACCCAGCCGCGCTGAACCCTGGGGCATCGGCTGCGCTCCTTTGCGCGCTGGACAGGCATGGCGTGTCACTACCGCCGGGCGGCAACGTACCCCATGACACGCATGGCGTGTCACTACGGG
>DGIP01000052.1 GCA_002386405.1 Stenotrophomonas maltophilia | reverse complement strand
TGAAGCGACTTCACGGCCATGGGGTCCATCCTTTTTTTTTGGAGGCCGCATGGTACCCGCGCCAGCCGCCGCCGCGCAGCAGCGGACGCCACTTGTGCCACTCCCCCATCCGCTGGCGAATGTGGTACCAAAGACCTCATTGCCCCGCCCCACACGATCTGCCCGTTGGTTTTGCTTCGAAAGGCACCTCGGCCCCCACCTGTCGACGGCATAATTTCCTACAACGCAAGTACCGATACTCAAATCTGTGACGCACTCCATGTATTCTTGCCACATCACCTCAGTATTCCCGCCATGCCTCCCGAGCTGACAGCCGCCCTGGCGCTCTGCCGCAACCTGCCCTCGCCGCCCGGTATTGCCCTGCGCATCATCGAACTGGCGCAGGACCCGGAAACCGACATCACCACCGCCGCCGACGTCATCGCCATCGACATGGCGCTGAGCGCGCGCATGCTGCGCATCGCCAATTCGCCGCTGTATGCCAGCCGCCGCCGGATCGAGAACCTCGGCCAGGCACTGACCATGCTGGGGCTCAATGCCACCGTCAGCCTCGCCCTGGGCTTCACCGTCACCCAGGACCTGACCGCCCCCGGCCAGGGCCAGGACGTGCGCGAACGCGCCTGGCGGCGCAGCATCCTCAGCGCGCTGGCGGCCAGCCTGCTCGGCCAGGCCCGCGGCCTGCGCAAGGCCGAAGAACTGATGCTGGCCGGCCTGCTGCAGGACATCGGCGTGCTCGTGCTGGCCCAGAGCGAGCCCGAGCGCTACCTGCCGCTGCTGCGCCAGGCCTGCGACAACGAGGCGCTCATCGCCCTCGAACGCGAGCACCTGGACTGCACCCATGCCGAGGTGGGCGCGTGGATGGCCGAACAGTGGGACCTGCCGCGCTACCTGGTGGACGCCATCGCCCGCAGCGAGTCGCCGGCCGCCGCCGAGGACAATTTCCAGGCCTGCGTCGCCCTGTCCGGCGCCGTCGCCGACATCTGGCTCAGCGCCGATGCCGATGCCGCCCGCGAACACGCCCTGCAGCGGGTCAACGAGACCCTGAAGCTGGACAGCGCCCAGTTCGACCAGGTGCTGGCCCGGATCGGCGAGGCCCTGCCCGAGATCAGCGCGCTGTTCGAGACCACGCTGATTTCGCCTTCGCGCGTGCAGCAGCTGATCGACCATGCCCAGGAACTGGCGACCCTGCGCAACCTGCGCGAAATGCAGGATGCCGCCCTGGCCCGCCAGCGGGCCGACGAATTCGAAGCACGCGCCAACAAGCTGGCCGAACAGGCCCACCGCGACGCCCTCACCGGCGTGCTCAACCGCCGCCAGCTCGAGGCCGTGCTGGAGCAGGAGTTCCTGCGCGCCACCCGGCACGGCTGGCCCCTGTCGGTGGCCTTCATCGACCTGGACGATTTCAAGAAGATCAACGACGCCCACGGCCACCTGCTCGGTGACCAGGTGCTGCGCGAGTTCGCCACCAAGCTGCAGGAACACCTGCGCAACAGCGATACCGTGGCCCGCTTCGGCGGCGAAGAATTCATCGCCCTGCTGCCCAACACCACCGAGGGGGTGGCGCTGGACGTGGTGCGCCGGGTGCTGGCCAGCATCGTCAACACCCCCATGGCCGAGGTGGCCGACGGCCCGCTGTTCGTCACCTTCTCCGCCGGCGTGGCCACCCAAGGCGGTTATGAGCGTTTCGCCGATGTTCAGGACCTGCTGAAGGCCGCCGACGACGTGTTGTACCGTTCCAAGAACCTGGGGCGCAACCGCGTGATTGCGCGTTCACCGGGGACCGCCACGGCCTGAATGGAGTCAGGAAGCGGCGATCCACCGCTGTGGCAGGGCTGCGCCGCAGTGCAGCAGATTTTCCACGCCGAGTGCCGCCGCTTCCAGTAGAATTCCCGCGTTTTCCACGCATCCAGAGGCCACCATGTCCAATCTTTCCTATCGCCGCATCCTGCTGAAAGTTTCCGGGGAGGCACTGATGGGGGATGAGGACTACGGCATCGACCCCAAGGTCATCAACCGCCTCGCGCGTGAAGTGATCGAAGCCCAGCAGGCCGGTGCCGAAGTGGCGCTGGTCATCGGCGGTGGCAACATCTTCCGCGGCGCCGGCCTGGCCGCAGGCGGCATGGACCGCGTCACCGGCGACCAGATGGGCATGCTGGCCACCGTGATCAACGCGCTGGCCATGCAGGACGCGCTGGAGAAGCTGGGCGCCAAGGCCCGCGTGATGAGCGCGATCAAGATCAACGACGTGTGCGAGGACTACATCCGCCGCCGCGCCATCCGCCACCTTGAAAAAGGCCGCCTGGTGATCTTCGCCGCCGGCGTCGGCAGCCCGTTCTTCACCACCGATTCGGGTGCCGCGCTGCGCGCCATCGAGATCGGCGCGGACCTGCTGCTCAAGGCCACCAAGGTCGACGGCGTGTACGACAAGGACCCCAACAAGTACAGCGATGCGGTCCGTTTCGACTCCCTGAGCTACGACGAAGTGATCCGTCGCGGCCTGGAAGTGATGGACACCGCCGCCTTCGCCCTGGCCCGCGACAGTGACCTGCCGCTGCGCGTGTTCGACATGGGCCAGCCGGGCGAACTGCTGAAGATCCTGCACGGCGAGAACATCGGCACCCTGGTCCGGGGCCGCGACAACGCCTGAGAGGGGATATAATCGCCCGATTCCCAGTGACATCCAGGATTCGGGCGATGCTCAACGATATCAAGCAGGACGCGCAGACGCGCATGGCAAAGAGCATTGATGCTCTGAAGCACTCCCTCACCTCCATCCGTACGGGCCGTGCCTCGCCGTCGCTGCTGGACCGCATCACCGTCAAGGCCTACGGCAGCGACACCCCGCTGAACCAGGTCGCCTCGATCTCGGTGTCCGAAGGCATCTCGCTGGTCATCACCGTGTTCGACAAGGGCATGATCAAGGACGTCGAGAAGGCGATCTACGCCTCCGACCTGGGCCTGACCCCGAACGTGTCCGGCACCGTGATCCGCCTCAACCTGCCGCCGCCGACCGAAGAGCGCCGCCGCGAACTGGGCAAGCAGGTGCAGAAGGAAGGCGAAGGCGCCAAGATCGCCGTCCGCAACATCCGCCAGGATGCCAACAAGGCCATCGCTGCCCTGCTCAAGGACAAGGCGATCAGCGAAGACGACAAGAAGCGCGGCGAAGACGACATCCAGAAGCTGACCGACAAATCCATCAAGGACGTCGATAGTGTCGTGGCCGACAAGGAAAAGGAACTGATGCAGGTCTGAGCCCGATGACCCAGGCCCCGACCAGCAGCTCCACCGCCGCCGTGCCCCGCCACGTTGCCATCATCATGGATGGCAACGGACGCTGGGCGCAGAAGCGTCGTCGTCCGCGCGTGATCGGCCACCGGGCCGGTGCGCGCGCGGTCAACCGCACCATCGATTTCTGCCTGGAGCGTGGCATCGCCGCGCTCACCCTGTTCGCTTTCTCCAGTGAAAACTGGGGCCGGCCGAGCGATGAAGTCGACGCGCTGATGAAGCTGTTCCTCAATGCCCTGGACCGCGAGGTGGATGAACTCCACCGCCGCGGCGTGCGCGTGCGCTTCATCGGCGAACGCGAGCGCTTCGGTGCCGGGCTGGTCAGCCGCATGCAGCTGGCCGAGCAACGCACCGCCGGCAACACCGCCATGACCCTGAGCATCGCCGCCAGCTACGGCGGCCGCCAGGACATCGCCCGCGCCGCACGCGAACTGGCCGCCGACGTCGCGGCCGGGCGCCTGCTGCCCGAACAGATCGACGAAGCGCTGCTGGGCAGCCGCGTCGCCCTGGCCGACCTGCCGCCACCGGATCTGTTCATCCGCACCGGTGGCGATACCCGCGTCAGCAATTTCCTGCTGTGGCAGCTGGCCTATACCGAACTGTGGTTCACCGAGGTGCTGTGGCCCGAGTTCGACGCCGCCATCCTGCAGCAGGCGCTCGACGCCTACGCTTCCCGTGAACGCCGCTTCGGGCTGACCAGCGCCCAGATCGCCGCCCTGGCCACCGAGACGTCCACCCCATGACCAAAACCCGAGTCATCGCCGCGCTGATCATGGCGCCGGTCGCCATCGCCGCGATCCTGCTGCTGCCCACCCAATGGCTGGCCGCCGCTGCCGCCGCCGTGTTCCTGATCGGCCTGTGGGAATGGCTGAAGCTGGCCGACGTCGAAGACACCCTCGCCCGCACCGTGCTGCTGGTGCTCAACCTGCTGCTGATGGTGCTCATCGTGTGGGCCGATGCCGGCACGCTGGTGCTGTACCAGATCGCCGCGCTGGTCGGCATCGGCTGGTGGCTGCTGGCCCTGCTGTGGCTGCGCTTCTTCACCTTCGGCGCCGAGCCGGGCAGCCGCGCCCGCGCGCTCAAGCTGCTGGCCGGCAGCCTGGCCATCGTGCCGGCCTGGGCCTCGCTGGTGCTCATCCACGCCAGCGGTGACAAGGGCCACCTGTGGCTGCTGACCGCGCTGGCCGTGGTCTGGGCTGCCGATTCGGGCGCCTACTTCGCCGGCCGCACCCTGGGCCGCACCAAGCTGGCCCCGCGCATCAGCCCCAACAAGACCTGGGAAGGGCTGGGCGGCGGCATGCTGGCCGGCCTGCTGGTGGCCCTGGTGTTCGGCTGGATCGCCGGCATCGCGCCTGGCCACGTGGTCGGCCTGGTCATCACCACGGTGGTCGCCGTGTTCGCCTCGGTACTGGGCGACCTGTACGAAAGCCTGCTCAAGCGCCATGCCGGCGCCAAGGACTCCGGCCACATCATCCCGGGCCACGGCGGCGTGCTGGACCGCATCGACGGCGTGCTGGCCGCGCTGCCGGTGTTCGCGCTGGGCAAGGAAATCTTCGGATTCTGAGCATGCAGAGCACTACCGCCCCCCGCCGGGTCGCCGTGTTCGGTGCCACCGGCTCGATCGGCGCATCCGCGCTGGACGTGATCGCGCGCCACCCGGACCGCTACCGCGCCAGCGTGCTGGCCGCCGGCACCCAGGTGCAGGCGCTGGTCGCGCTGTGCGTGATCCACCGGCCCGCGCATGCGGTGATCGCCAGCGACGCACTGTATGCGGAGCTGCGCGATGGCCTGCGCGCCGCCGGCCTGGACACC
>DGIP01000036.1:3065-3914 GCA_002386405.1 Stenotrophomonas maltophilia | reverse complement strand
GGCAATCAGGCGGGAGTGCGGCAACATCAGGCCGGCGAGGCCCATTCCAGACAGCGTCAGAAACTCACGGCGTTGCACAGCTTGCGATTCCCCGGGGTCGGTCAAGCCTTCGACTTTCGGTGGCCGCCGCCAGTGGCACAAGTGACTCCGGTCATGGTTGGATGTGCGCTGTCATCACTTTTTTGCATGGTTATGAGCAAACAACGCTGGTCCGAGGCCTGTGAGCGCAACCGCGACCCGATCCTGGCCATGCTGCGCCACCATCTGCAGGACCGCCACCGTGTGCTGGAGATCGGCAGTGGCACCGGCCAGCATGCCGAATACTTCGCCGCCCAGCTGCCGCACCTGCAGTGGCAGGCCAGCGATCATCCGGACTACCTGCCGGGCATCGCCGAGCGCCTGGCCGAAGCAGGCCTGCCCAACGCACCGGCGCCATGGCCGCTGCAGGCGGTGCTTGCGCCGGTACCGGGCCTGGCCCCGCTGCCGGAGGCGCCGCTGGGGTTCGATGCCGTGTTCAGCGCCAACACCCTGCACATCATGAGCTGGCCGCACGTGCAGGCATTCTTCGCCGGGCTGCCGGCGGTGATGGCCGACGCTGCGCTGCTGTGCGTGTATGGACCATTCAATTACAACGGCAACTACAGCAGCGACAGCAACCGGCAGTTCGATGGGTGGCTGAAGGCGCGTGATCCGGAATCGGGTATCCGGGATGCAGAGGCGGTGGATGCGCTGGCCGCAGCGCAAGGCTTGATGTTGGTTGACGATGTGGCGATGCCGGCCAACAACCGCTTACGCATCTGGCGGCGGTAACAGGTAGGGCGGCCCGTCGCGGACACGCGTGGCGTGTCC
>DGIP01000036.1:2264-2796 GCA_002386405.1 Stenotrophomonas maltophilia | reverse complement strand
ACGCGTGGCGTGTCCCTACGCCGGTTACCGCGCGAACCCACCCAGCGCAGGCTCCGGGGCCTGCTGCGGGGCGGCGTGCTGCAACTGGAACGCCTGCTGCTGCTCGATCTCGCTGGCGGCAGCCTCCCGCTTCTGGTCCGACACCGCTACCGGGGTCTGCTTGGCAAGTTCGACGTCAAACGGAACCCGCTGTTGGTCATGCGGTCCGCTCCCATGCTGGACAAGGAAGGCGTAGCCCTTCGATCCAAACACAAGCTCATCGACGCGGGAGATCTCGCTCCCCTGCAGCGGTCCGCTGATGCTGCCGGGATACAGCGCCTGGCGCGTTTCCCGGTTGTCCATCGCGCAGGCCAGCGCCGAGTGGCAGAACTGTTCCCGTTCCAGCCCGTTCGCGAAGCTGACCTGCCCCTTGTCCTCGGCGGCCTGCACGCCTTCGCGGATGCGGGTCAGCGTCGGGTTGTCCACGTGCGCGGGGACGTCCAGCGTCGTCCGCTGATCGCGCTGCGCGGCCAGCGCCACCAGGGCCTGCAGC
>DGIP01000036.1:1720-2025 GCA_002386405.1 Stenotrophomonas maltophilia | reverse complement strand
AGCGCCACCAGGGCCTGCAGCTGCGCTTGCTCTACCGGATCGGGCTGGATGGAGCGGTGTTCGAACTGCGCCGCCAGCGCCTGGTCAATCGGCTCGGAGTCGTTGCACGGGTCGACGATCTTGCAGTTGGCCAGTGCCTCACGCAGATTGCGCTGGCCATCGCCGTCGACCTTCAACCCGTACAGCGCAGTCGCGCCGCCGGCCTGGTACAGCGTCATCGTATCCAGGTCCATCGGCACGGCGCGCTTCTCGAACAGCGGCTCGTCGCGCAAGGTGTTGAGATAGTCGATGGCGGCGTTGCCGGT
>DGIP01000036.1:0-1511 GCA_002386405.1 Stenotrophomonas maltophilia | reverse complement strand
CCAGGCCTGCATCGCGATTGCCACCGCCGACGTTGGAATGGCCACCTGGCGCGGCCACGTTGATGGCACGCCCATCCGGCGTCATCCCCGGATCGTTGATGGCCTGGTGCGGAAACAGCTCGCGCTGCTCATGGGCCGCCATGATCGCCACGCGCGAGATCACGCTCGGTGGCAGGCGGGCGTCGAAGTTGGCGGGCATGTTGGTCGCCACCGGATCCAGCAGCAGGGTGGCCTGTGCGGTCTGGCCTGGCGGCACCAGCGGTGGTAATCGGCTGATGACGCTGATGTTGCCGTTCCTGTCATGGCCAAACCCGAGGCCTTCTTCAGGAACGATGCCGTACTCATCAATCAACCGCAGCAGACCAGCCGTCTGCACCGCGCCGCGACTGTAGCCGATGCCAACGACGCGGATTTCGGCTTGAGGATCGTCGTCGACCCAGGCGCTAGCCTGAGTTGCAAGGTCGCGATATGCGTCCTTGATTCCATCTTCCCACGTGTGTGCAAGCATGCCGTCCCATGCACGAGCCATCGCCCTTGGCTGGGTTCCGATGCCTCTGGAGTAGTGTGCACCTATGCGGCTGTCTGGCTCGTCCGCTTTAGCCAGCGCCTGCTCGAACAGCGTCCCGACGGTGGTAGCCGGGCCAAGCCTCGGGTTGTTCAGATCTTGACCCGTTCCATCCAGGAACGCGAAGTACAAATACTCATTTGCAGTGGCGTTGCGCTGGAGAACAGGCACCGAAAGTTGTTGCAACTGTTGCCGGACATCCTGCTCCATCCGGAAGTCATCTGCGGTCGCAGGACGACTACTTGCGCTGGAATTAACTTTGCCCACGGCAACACTCCATTTGCTCAATAGGTATACGTCTTGACCAAAACAAGATCGCGGCGCGAGGTGCTGTATCGATTGCCGGGCTTCTGAAGGTGCTTCGTTGGCACTGAAGCCACCATGTAAACGCGAATCACGCGATCGTTCACCTCCAGGAGGATTGACGGCGGGCTTTCGTTCTTTCCATCAGGAAGATCAGCGGCTTCCTCGCGAGGTACGAAATGGCGCATCAGTTGATCCTTGAAGATTTCCCCAATATCAATCTCGGCCTCGTGCGCACTTCCATCCTTGGAACGCCAAACCACCTTGGCGGCAGACGGAAAGTTGGGAACCGCGCCGTAGCTGCCGTTCCAACCCTTGAGGTAATCTGGGCCATAGGACGCCGATGACCTCGTGGGCTTGTCCCCGCCGAATTTGAAGTTGTCGTAGATCACATGGCATTCAAGCGTGTCGTAGCAGCGCGGGCCGAAGCTGTGCTTCTCAAACCTCAGCGGCCACTCCACCGGCTTGTAGTTCATCTTCGCCGCGATGGCAGGATCACCCTCGGGCACCAACTCACCGCTGGTCAGTACTGGCGTCTCAGGATAGGTATAGCGGACGGAGGACACCGGCACGTTCTCCTGCATCTGTGTGGCCGTGGGCGTGGCCGCCCCGGGCGTGGCGCAGGCGGCCAGCGCCAGGCTGG
>DGIP01000037.1:588-9993 GCA_002386405.1 Stenotrophomonas maltophilia | reverse complement strand
CGGCACCGCGCGCAGCCACGCAGGGCGTGGCTCTACAGGTCCCAGCGGCACCAGGCGTAGGGGTATTCCCCCATGTTCTCAGCGAGGCCGGCGCGCAGCGGGTTGGCGATGATGTAACGCGCTGCATGTTCCAACGATTCGTCCGTACGCACGGCGTGGTCGTAGTAGCCCAGTTGCCAGACCTTCCCGACACCGAGTTTCCGGCTGCTGTACGACTTGAACACATTCATGCAGGTGGCGAGCGTGCCGCGCCGCAGCTCCATCAGCCAATGGACGTGATCGGGCATCACCACCCACGCCATGGACCGGCTGCGCCCACAGCGTTCAACATGGCGTAGCGCGTCGATCACCAGCTCTGCGTTGACGGGGTCTTCAAACAGGCGGCGTCGACCCTCTACGACAGTGGTGAGGACATACACATAGCCGGGTTCGGACACGCGGCCGAGACGGAGTCGTGGACTGGACATGCCTCCACGATGGAGGCGCCTCGATCGCCGCGGTATCGCCGAATCACGCTTCGGCGCATCGGTGCACGGCCTGCCACGACGTAGAGCCACGCCCTGCGTGGCTGGCGCGGTTTCCAACGAAGGGCAGCCACGCAGGGCGTGGCTCTACGGCGGGTTAAGCGATTCCAGGCCTAGAGATGCCACACAGGGCGTGGCTCTACCGGTCGTCGCTTGCCAGCAGGCTGCCTGCGTACAGGGCGGCGAGCAGCAACGTGAGGCCGCCCCAGAACGTGGAATAGAACGCCAGGTGGGTGTTGAACGGGAACACCGTGACCGCCAGGGCGAGCATCGCCGGGCGGGCGCGTTCGCGCGCCGGAAGCGGGGCGAAGCGCCATGCGCGCCACGCCTGCGCCGCAGCCGCCAGCCACAGCAGCAGGCCGAGCACGCCGGTTTCGGCCAGGATCTCCAGCAGGATCTGGTGCGCGTGCAACGCCGGGCCGGCGCCCCACACTTCCTGTTCTTCAGGGCGCGGATTGCAGTCGGGGTAGGCATCGCGGAAACCCCGTGCGCCTACGCCGTTGATCGGATGCTGTTCGATCATGCAGCCCGCCGCGGCCCAGATCTGCGCGCGCCCGGACAATGCCTGGTTCACGCCGTCACTCTCGCCTTCCCACGCCATCGCGGTGCGTTCCAGCCGCTCGCGCACCTGGTGCGAGCCAGCGGCCAGTGCCACCGCCGCTGCGAGTCCCACCGCCACGCAGGCCAGCAGGCCGCGCGCGCCGAGCAGGCGCCAGCCGGAAAACACCAGCACCAGCGCATAGGTCAGCCACGCCGCGCGCGAGCCGGCCAATACCAGCACGGCACCGACGGCAGCGGCCACCCCCATCCAGCCGCCACGGCCGAAGCGTGCGGCGGCGGCAAACAGCAGGAACGGCGACAGGCTGGCCAGCACCTGGCCGAATTTGAGGTTGCACGGCCCCAGCACGCCACTCAGGCGATCGGCTGCCGCCATCTCCGCCGGCGGGCACAGGCCATGGCCACTGATCGCCCATTTCAACTGGTCCATCGACCAGAACAACGGGCTGGTACCGAACGCGGCCTGCGCCAGTGCATCCAGCGTCCACACCCCGGTGATGATGGCGATGCCCTTCAGGGTCAGCGCCCGCCGCTCCGGCGTGGCCACCGCGATCGCCACCAGCCACATGAAGGGCAGGTAGCGCAGGCCGGCGGCGGTCTTGCGCCACGCCGTGCCCGGGTCGATCGCATCGAAGGCGGAAAACGCCTGCGGCAGCCAGTAGCCCAGGAACAGGATGCTGGTCAGCGCCCACGCCGGGCTGCTGAGCATGCGCTGCTTGCCCTGCAGGCGCAGCTGGATCATGCGTGCGGCGGCGTAGATCGCGCCCAGGCCCAGCACGGTTTCGGCAATGCCCGGCAGCGGCAGCAACGCCACGAACGCGATGACCCACCACGGCGCCCAGCGGCCCGCGCGGAAGCCCGGCGAACCGGGCGCCCTGACCGGCTCAGCCAGCGAGGGAGGTATAGAGCTGGAGCGTGTCACGTTGCATCGCCTGCAGGGTGAACGGAATACGCGAGGGCAGCGACGGCGGCTGCGCCAGCAACTGCAGCGCACGCGCCTGCAATGCCCCGGCGTCGCCCAAGGGTACCGCGCCGGATGGTTGGAGGTGTTGCAGCAGCTCGCCCACCCCGCCCTGGTTCCAGCCCAGTACAGGTCGGCCCACTGACAGCGCTTCGACCACGGTGCGGCCAAAGGCCTCCGGCTTGTCGGACACCTGCAGCACCAGATCGCTGGCCGCATACGCTTCGGCGATGCGCGACGTGGGCGCGGTCATCAGCACCGCATCGGCGATGCCCAGGCTGCGCGCCTGTGCTTCCAGCTCGGCCACGTAGCGCTCACGCCCCGGCTCGCGGGTGCCCGGCATCCACAGCAGCGCCGGCACACCGGCAGCATGCAGCCCGGCCAGCAGCCCCAGCGCATGGTGATGCCCCTTCAGGCGGGTGCCACGGCCCGGCAACAACAGCAGCGGCGCATCGCCGGCCAGCGCCGGATGCTGCGCAGCCACCGCCAGGCGCGGGCGCCGGTCCTGCCGGCCCACGCGCGGGAACTGCGCGGTATCCACGCCACGCGGAATCACCTGCAGGCGCTCGGGTGGCACGCTCGGGTAATGCTGGAGCACGAATTCGCGCACGCAGTTGGACACGCAGATCACCCGTTCGCCGCTGGTCATCACCGCGCTGTAGCGGCTGGGCGAATTCAAGCCATGCACCGTGGTGACCCAGTGCGGGCGGGTGGCCGCCGGCAGGTTGCGCACGGCGTAGTAGCCCAGCCAGGCCGGCAGCCGCGAGCGCGCATGCACGATGTCAGCGCCGGTTTCGGCCAGCAGGTTGCGCAGCGTGCGCACATGGCGCAGCGTCCACAACGATTTGCGGCCGATATCCAGGGTGAGGTGTTCGGCGCCACTGGCCAGCAGCGGCTCGACCAGCCGGCCACCGGCAGAGACCACGATGGCGCGGTGCCCGGCCGCGACCAGCGCGGCGGCAATTTCCAGCGTAGAGCGCTCAACCCCGCCGGAGTGCAGCGCCGGCAGCAGCTGCACCACGGTCAGTCGGCGCACGTTCGGTTCCGCCTGCTCAGTCGGCCAGCACGAAGACCGAACCGCAGTACGGGCACGCGGCTTCGCAGTTCGGCTCGTCTTCGATCGGCAGGTACACGCGCGGGTGCGAGTTCCACAGCGCCATCTCCGGCGTCGGGCAGCTCAGCGGCAGGTCGCTGCGGTGCACGGTGTAACGCTTTTCGGCATTGGCGGGCGCGGTGGCGGTATGGCTCATGGCGGGGCACGGAAAGGAATTGCGAGGGCCTCGATTCTAGCACCCGGGGCGCCGGGCGCGGCGCGGCCGGTTCAGTGCGGGACGTCACGGGCAAAACGCCGATATGCGATTTTTCCGGGTTTAGATCGAACTAATTTCACTTGCCAGACCCGCTCCGGGTGTTGCAGGATCGGGTGCGTTCCGATCAAACACCCGATCGCATGGCCCGTCCCCCGCCGGACCTGCATCGCTTTGACTGCCCTTGCGGGCGGCCGGCGCGGTGCTGTCTGCCGAGGTCGCCGATGCGGGCTCCGCCTGCCGCCTGTCCCACCCGGGAGATCCCTGCATGACCCTGCCGCACCCCCGCCCTGCCCGCCGCGCCCTGCTTCCGCTGGCCCTCGCCCTGGCCTGCGCGCCGGTTGCCCTGCCCGCCTTCGCGCAGGGCCTGCAGACCTCCTTCGAGCCGGGCGAACCGGCCCCGCAGGCCAGCAAGGGCGGCGTGCAGCTGAAGATCGGCAAGGGCCCGGAGGCGCCGTATGCGGCCAAGCCCGGCGTGGGCTACAGCGGCCTGCGTGCCCTGCACTACGCCAGCGCCGGCGGTGCCGCCACCACCACGCTGTTCACCACCGATGTGACCATCGACGCCGACACCACGCTGTCCTGGCTGGTGCTGCCGGAGATCGTGGGCGATGACACGGTGGCCTCCACCTATGTCTCGCTGGACCTGGTGCTGGACGACGGCAGCCGCGTCTCGGCCAGCGCCGCGCGCGACCTGCACGGCATTGCGCTGGGCGCCAAGGCCCAGGGCGATTCCAAGACCCTCTACCCGCAGCAGTGGGCGCACAAGTCGGTGCGCCTGGGCGACGTGGAGGCGCTGCGCGGGCGCCGCGTGGTGGCCATCGAACTGGATCTGGGCAGCGCCGCCAACGCACCGGTCTCGGGCTGGATCGACGACGTGCGCCTGGACAGCCAGCCGCGCACCGCCCCGGCCCGCCCCTCCGACTGGGTGCTCACCACCCGCGGCACCCAGGCCAACGGCACCTTCTCGCGCGGCAACAACTTCCCGGCCACCGCCGTGCCGCACGGCTTCAATTTCTGGACCCCGGTGACCGACGCCGGCGCGCTGAACTGGCTGTACCGCTGGAACGAGCAGAACAACGCCGCCAACCGCCCGCAGCTGCAGGCACTGGCGCTGAGCCACCAGCCCAGCCCGTGGATGGGCGACCGCCAGACCTTCCAGGTGATGCCGTCGGCCACCCGTGGCGTGCCGGACGCGGACCGCAGCAAGCGTGCGTTGTCGTTCTCTCGCGACAACGAAAGCGCGCGCCCGTACCGCTATGCGGTGCGCTTCGACAACGGCATTGCCGCCGCCATCGCGCCGACCGACCACGCCGCGCTGTTCCAGTTCGATTTCCCCAAGGACGGCGATGCCAACCTGCTGTTCGACAACGTCGACGCGCGCGGTGGGCTGACCCTGGATGCGGCCACGCAGACGCTGTCGGGCTACACCGATACGCGCAGCGGGCTGTCCAACGGCGCCACCCGCATGTACGTGGTGGCCAGCTTCGACCGGCCGTGGCGCAGCAGTGGCACCATCGCCAGCGGCCGGCCCACCGGCTACATCAAGTTCGACCCGGGCAGCGACCGCCGCGTGACCATGCGCATCGCCACCTCGCTGATCTCGGTCGAGCAGGCCCGCCACAACCTGGCGCTGGAACTGGCCAGCGATGACACCTTGGCCACCGTCGCCGCCCGCGCACAGGATGCCTGGGACCAGCGCCTGGCCCGCTTCGACATCGGCCAGGCCAGCGACGACCAGAAGACCACGCTGTATTCCAGCCTGTACCGCCTGTACCTGTACCCGAATTCCGGCTTCGAGAACGCCGGTACCGCTGCCGCCCCGGACTGGCGTTACGCCAGCCAGGCCAGCGCCGCCGACGACAACACCGATGGCAGCGCGGTGCGCAGCTTCGCGCCGATCCGCGATGGCAAGGTGTACGTCAACAACGGTTTCTGGGACACCTTCCGCACCACCTGGCCGGCGTACGCGCTGTTCACGCCGGACGATGCCGGGCAGCTGGTGCAGGGCTTCCTGGAGCAGTACCGCGCCGGTGGCTGGGTGGCGCGCTGGTCCTCGCCGGGCTATGCCGACCTGATGGTGGGCACCAGTTCGGACGTGGCCTTCGCCGATGCCTACCTCAAGGGCATCAAGGGCTTCGATCCGGATGAGGCCTATCAAGCCGCATTGAAGAACGCAACGGTGGTGCCGCCGGACCGCCATGTCGGCCGCAAGGGCATGGATAAATCCACGTTCCGTGGCTACGCCAGCGCCGACGTGCACGAAGGCATGTCGTGGACGATGGAAGGCGCGCTCAACGATTTCGGCATCGCCAACATGGCCACCGCGCTGGCGAAAACCGCCGGCAGCCCGGTCGCGCGCGAGCGCTACAGCACCGAAGCGGACTACTTCCGCGCCCGCGCCGGCACCTACGCCACCGTGTTCGACCCGGCCGCCGGCTTCTTCCAGGGCCGCAAGGACGATGGCAGCTGGCGCGTGGCCGCAAAGGACTACGACGCGCGCGTGTGGGGCCACGATTACACCGAATCCAACGGCTGGACGTTCGCCTTCACCGCCGCGCACGATGGCGAAGGCCTGGCCAGCCTGTACGGTGGACGCGAGAAGCTGGCCGAGAAGCTGGATACGTTCTTCAGTACCCCGGAAACTGCCGACCCGACGTTCTCCGGTTCCTACGGCGGCACCATCCATGAAATGACCGAAGCGCGCGATGTGCGCATGGGCATGTACGCACACAGCAACCAGCCCTCGCACCACATTCCGTGGATGTACCTTTACGCCGGGCAGCCGTGGAAGACCCAGCAGCATGTGCGCGAGATCCTGTCGCGGCTGTACGTGGGCAGCGAGATCGGCCAGGGCTACCCGGGCGATGAAGACAACGGCGAAACCTCGGCGTGGTATGTGCTGGCCTCGCTGGGCCTGTACCCGCTGCGCATGGGCTCGCCGGAGTACGCGATCGGCTCGCCGGCGTTCAAGCACGCCAAGGTGGAACTGCAGGGCGGCGCGGTGCTGACCGTGAACGCCCCGGAAAACTCGGACCGCAACATCTACGTGCAGTCGCTGAAGATCAATGGCCAGCCGTGGACCAAGACCTGGGTGTCGCACGATGTGATCGCCAAGGGCGCGACGCTGGACTTCGAGATGGGTCCGGCGCCGTCCAAGTGGGGCGCCGGGCCGGACGATGCGCCTCGCTCGTTGACCGCCCGCGGTGAGCGCCCGGCGCTGCTGCATGACCTGCTGGGCAGCGGCGCGCGTGCGCAGCTGGACGATGGCAAGGTGCTGGCGGCGCTGACCGATGATGACGCGGGCACCGTGGTGCCGTTTGGCGGCAAGGGCAGCGTGGTGTTCACGGGCGTAAGCGATGGCACGCCGTCGATGTACACGCTGACCAGCGGCAATGCGCCGATCCGGGGTGGCAAGTGGAGCCTGGAAGCGCGCAAGGCCGGTGGCAGCTGGGTCACGCTGGACCAGCGCAGCGGTGAAACGTTCGAGTGGCAGCAGCAGACCCGCCCGTTCCGGATTGCCAATCCGGGCCGTTATGCCGAGTACCGGTTGCGGATCGAGGGGCCGGGGCGGATGCAGCTGGCCGAAGTGGAGCTGCTGGCGCCTGCCGCACCGTGAAGAAAAGGGGGCGCTATGCGCCCCCTTTTGGTTTACCTGCCGCTTACAAGACCCGCATACAACGCGAACAACTGCTTGAAGTACCGCTTTGCAGGACGAGTGCGCATGGCGCCGTTCCAGAGGGGGGAAGTGGTCGGGCCCAGGGTGGCGGGGTCCAGCGGACCACCGCCACGGCCGGGCCGCGTGGGGGTATTTGGCCCTTGGCAGGTTGCACGGGAGTGACCGTGGGGTGTCCGGTAGGTACCGACCGTTGGTCGGTACACGGGGGCAGGATCAAATGCAAAAGGGACCGGTGCGTTGCACCGATCCCTTCTTCAAGGTCTACCGACCAACGGTCGGTAGCTACCCATCCGGGTTTCGCGTTGCGAAACCGGACGGCGCGATGCGCGGTCCCAATTGGATTCGGTGAAGGCCTCAGGCCTTCTCCGATTCCAATTGCTTGCGGATTTGCGCATCCACCGCCGCAATGGCGGTCATGTTGAGCACGCGGCGCGAGGTGGCGCTGGTGGTCAGGATGTGCGCCGGCTTGGCCACGCCCATCAGGATCGGGCCGATCGCCACGCCGTCGGTGAACACGCGCACCAGGTTGTAGGCAATGTTGGCCGCTTCCAGGTTGGGCAGCACGAACAGGTTGGCGCGGCCCTTCAGCGTGCTGTCGGGCAGCAGCTTCTGGCGCAGCGCTTCGTCCCACGCGGTGTCGCCCTGCATTTCACCGTCCACGTTCAAACGCGGGTTGCGCTTGAGCAGCAGCTCGCGCACGGTGCGCATCTTCAGCGCGTCCTTGGAATCGTGGCTGCCGAAGTTGGAGTGCGACAGCAGCGCCACCTTCGGTTCGATCCCGAACAGCTTCATGCGGTAGGCCGCCTGCAGCGTGGCTTCGCAGATCTGCTCGGCCGTGGGGTCTTCCTGCACGTGGGTGTCCACGAAGAAGAACACGCCCTGCTGGTTGATCACACCGGTCATGGCCGAAGTCGAGGTGACCTTCGATTCCAGCGGCAGCACGCTGCGCACGTAGCCCAGCTTCTTGTGGAAGCGGCCCACCACGCCGGTGAGCAGCGCATCGGCTTCGCCGCGTGCCACCATCACCGCCGCGATCAGGGTCGGGCGCGAGCGCATCAGGTTCTTGGCCGCCGCCACCGTCACGCCGCGACGGCCGGTGAGGTTGTGGTAGTACTGCCAGTATTCGTTGAAGCGCGGGTCGTCGTTGATGTTGGTGACGTCGAAATCAACGCCGGCCTTCATGCGCAGGCCCATGCGCTCGATGCGCGATTCGATCACGTCCGGGCGGCCGATCAGGATCGGGAAGGCCAGGCCTTCATCGACCACGTTCTGCACCGCGCGCAGCACCACTTCTTCTTCGCCTTCGGCGTACACCACGCGCTGCTTGTCGGCGCGCGCACGGTCGTACACCGGCTTCATCATCAGGCTGGTGCGGTAGACGAACTGGGCCAGCTTCTCGCGGTAGGCGCCCATGTTGGCAACCGGCCGGGTAGCCACGCCCGAATCCATCGCGGCCTGGGCCACGGCGGCCGACAGCTCCACCAGCAGGCGGCGGTCGAACGGGCGCGGAATCAGGTAATCGCGGCCGAAGCTCGGGGTGTCATCGCCATAGGCCGAACCCAGGTCGCTGGCTTCGCGGCGTGCCATCGCGGCGATCGCGTGAACGCAGGCGATCTTCATTTCTTCGTTGATCGCCGTGGCGCCCACGTCCAGCGCACCACGGAACAGGTACGGGAAGCACAGCACGTTGTTGATCTGGTTCGGGTAGTCCGAACGGCCGGTGCCGATCAGCGCATCCGGACGCACCGCGCGCGCCACTTCCGGCATGATTTCCGGGGTGGGGTTGGCCAGTGCGAAGATCACCGGGTCCTTGGCCATGGTCTTGACCATGTCCGCGGTGAGGATGCCCGGGGCCGACAGGCCCAGGAAGATATCGGCACCATCGACGATCTCGGCCAGCGTGCGCTTGTCCGTATCACGGGCATAGCGCTTCTTTTCCGGGTCCAGGTCGCTGCGACCGGTGTGGATCACGCCTTCGCGGTCGAACGCCAGGATGTTCTCCGGCTTCAGGCCCAGCGAGACCAGCATGTTCACGCACGACACACCGGCGGCGCCCATGCCGGTGGTGGCCAGCTTCACCTCTTCAATCTTCTTGCCGGTGACGACCATGGCGTTGAGCACCGCCGCGCCGACGATGATCGCCGTGCCGTGCTGGTCGTCATGGAACACCGGGATGTTCATCCGCTCGCGCAGCTTGCGCTCGACGATGAAGCATTCCGGCGCCTTGATGTCTTCCAGGTTGATGCCGCCGAAGGTCGGCTCCAGCGAGGCGATGATGTCGACCAGCTTGTCCGGGTCGTTTTCATTGATTTCGATGTCGAACACATCGATACCGGCGAACTTCTGGAACAGCACGCCCTTGCCTTCCATCACCGG
>DGIP01000037.1:0-422 GCA_002386405.1 Stenotrophomonas maltophilia | reverse complement strand
AGCTCGCTGGCCTGCTGCGGGTCGGCCAGGATGGCTTCGCAGGCGTGTGCCACGCCCGGCGAATAGGCCAACGACAGGTCGCGCTGGGTCAGCATCGGCTTGGTCGCCGTGACCTTGATCTTGCCCGGCGGCGACATGCGGTGATAGTCGAGGGCGGCCTGTTTGAAATCTTCGTTGGACATCGCTTTCTGCAGATGAATGGGCGAGAGGAACAGGGGATCATACCCCCGTTGGCGTGGGCGGACCTGTCGCTACGCTGTCGCGGGCATGCTGCGACTGCACAATTCGAAGGCCGTTCGCTGGCGTATGTACTGCCAGCCTGCCGCGTCCTGATGACAGAGCGCACCATCAGGGTACTGCACGAAAAAAGCAGGGGGTACCGCCCGAAGGGCGGCACCACCCTGCTACACACACATCAGGGG
>DGIP01000035.1 GCA_002386405.1 Stenotrophomonas maltophilia | reverse complement strand
CGGCCCAGCTCAGGCCATGCGCTGCCCACCGGCTGTTCGCCAAAACGCATGAAGCTGCCGGGCAACAGCCCGGCACCCCCAGCAACAATTACAACCCAGTGCTGTTAAACGCCAACCCCGATCGGGCAACTCACCCCGGTACCACCAATCCCGCAATAGCCATTCGGGTTCTTGGCCAGGTACTGCTGGTGGTAATCCTCGGCGTAGTAATACTCCGGCGCCGGGAATTCAAACTCGGTAGTGATCAAACCCAGCCCAGCCTCGGTCAGCCGCTGCTGGTAGGCATCACGACTGGCCAGCGCCGCATCGAACTGCGCCTGGGACGTGGCGTGGATCGCCGAACGGTACTGGGTGCCGGTGTCGTTGCCCTGGCGCATGCCCTGGGTCGGGTCGTGGTTCTCCCAGAACACCTGCAGCAGCTCGCCCAGGCTGATGATGGCCGGGTCGAACACCACCTCCACGATCTCGGTGTGACCGGTCAGGCCTGAACAGACCTCTTCATAGGTCGGGTTCGGGGTCACCCCGCCCGCATAGCCCACCGAGGTCGAATACACCCCCGGCAGGGTCCAGAACTTGCGCTCGGCGCCCCAGAAGCAGCCCATCGCGAAGCGGATCCGCTCCAGCCCGGCAAACCCGTCCTTCAGCGGGTGGCTGTTCACGTAGTGCTGGTTGTGCAGCGGCAACGCGTGTTCGCGGCCGGGCAGCGCCTCTTCCGGGCGCGGCAGGCGCTGCTTGAACGCCCCGATACCCAACAGGCCCTTGGCAATCCCCAACATGGCGCTCTCCTAGGCCGGCAACGGGCCGGCGCTTTCGTCACCGTCCCATATGGGGTCATCCTCCGGCCCGCCCAAGTCCAGCCCCGCCACGATCTGCTCCGCCTCGGGCCTGGCCAGGTCCGGCACGCACACCCGCAGCACCCCGAACAGCGGCAGCTCGCCCATCCCGCCCAACAGCGACTCGCCGAACACGAAGGCCGGGATGCCCGCCGCCTCCAGCGCGTGCTTGACCAGATGGGCGTCGAACAGGTTGTCGGCCTGGTAGATCACGTGCATGGGCGCGCTCCGAGGAGGGTTGGGGCCAGCATACGTTAGACTGGCAATCTTTCTGCCTTCTGCCTGCGCATCATGTCCGAGCCTACTGCCGCCCCCACCGACGCCCTTCCGGAAACCCACGAAAAGCGGGATTTCATCCGTCAGATCGTCCGCGAGGACCTGGCCGCCGGCAAGCATGCCGCGATCAAGACGCGCTTCCCGCCCGAGCCCAACGGCTACCTGCACATCGGCCATGCCAAGTCGATCTGCCTGAACTTCGGCATCGCCGGTGAGTTCGCCGGCGTGTGCAACCTGCGCTTCGACGATACCAACCCGGCCAAGGAAGACCCCGAGTACGTGGCCGCCATCCAGGATGACGTGCGCTGGCTGGGCTTCACCTGGAACGAACTGCGGCATGCCTCCGATTACTTCGACGCCTACTACCTGGCCGCCGAAAAGCTGATCCGCGATGGCAAGGCCTATGTCTGCGACCTGTCGGCCGAGGAAGTGCGCGCCTACCGCGGCACCCTGACCGAACCCGGCCGCCCCTCGCCCTGGCGCGACCGCAGCGTGGACGAGAACCTCGACCTGTTCCGCCGCATGCGCGCCGGTGAATTCCCGGACGGCGCGCGCACCGTGCGCGCCAAGATCGACATGGCCAGCGGCAACATCAACCTGCGCGATCCGGCCCTGTACCGCATCAAGCATGTCGAACACCAGAACACCGGCAACGCCTGGCCGATCTACCCGATGTACGACTTCGCCCATGCCCTGGGCGATTCCATCGAAGGCATCACCCACTCGCTGTGCACCCTGGAATTCGAAGACCACCGCCCCCTGTACGACTGGTGCGTGGACAACGTCGACTTCGCCCATGACGATGCGCTGACCGCGCCGCTGGTCGAACGCGGCCTGCCGCGCGAAGCCGCCAAGCCGCGCCAGATCGAATTCTCGCGTTTGAACATCAACTACACCGTGATGAGCAAGCGCAAGCTGATGGCGCTGGTCACCGAACAGCTGGTCGATGGCTGGGAAGACCCGCGCATGCCGACCCTGCAGGGCCTGCGTCGTCGCGGCTACACCCCGGCGGCGATGCGCCTGTTCGCCGAACGCGTGGGCATCAGCAAGCAGAACTCGATGATCGATTTCAGCGTGCTTGAAGGCGCGCTGCGCGAAGACCTCGACAGTGCCGCCGCGCGCCGCATGGCCGTGGTCGACCCGGTCAAGCTGGTGCTGACCAACCTGCCCGAGGGCCATGCCGAAACGCTGACCTTCTCCAACCACCCCAAGGACGAAGCCTTCGGAACCCGCGAGGTGCCGTTCGCTCGCGAACTGTGGATCGAGCGCGAAGACTTCGCCGAAGTGCCGCCCAAGGGCTGGAAGCGACTGGTGCCCGGTGGCGAAGTGCGCCTGCGTGGCGCCGGCATCATCCGCTGCGATGAAGTGATCAAGGATGCCGACGGCACCATCACCGAACTGCGTGGCTGGCTGGATCCCGAATCGCGTCCCGGCATGGAAGGCGCCAACCGCAAGGTCAAGGGCACCATCCACTGGGTCAGCGCCGTGCACGCCGTGCCGGCCGAAATCCGCCTGTACGACCGCCTGTTCTCGGTGCCCAACCCGGATGATGAGTCCGAAGGCAAGACCTACCGCGATTACCTCAACCCCGAGTCGCGCCGCACCGTCACCGGCTACGTCGAACCGGCTGCGGCCACCGCCGCGCCCGAACAGTCGTTCCAGTTCGAGCGCACCGGCTATTTCGTCGCCGACCGCCGCGATCACACCGCCGCCGCCCCCGTGTTCAACCGCAGCGTCACCCTGCGCGACACCTGGTCGGCGTAAGCCCCACCGCATTCGAAAGGCCTGTCCCATGCTGTACGCGCAAGTCCACCTCACCCTGCCCGCCTGGATCCACGACCAGATCGACCTGGCCCGTGCGTATCCCGGTGATGCCGCCAAGGTCGCCCTGGCGATCGAACTGTCGCGGCTGAACGTCGAGGCGGAAACCGGCGGCCCGTTCGGCGCCGTGGTGTTTGGTCCGGACGACCGCGTCATCGCGGCCGGCGTCAACCGCGTGGTGCCGCACAGCACCTCGCTGGCGCATGCCGAGAACATGGCCTACATGCTGGCCCAGCAGCGCCTGCAGAGCCCGCGCCTGAACGACGTGCTGTCGCCGATCACCCTGGCCACCTCCTCGCAGCCGTGCTGCCAGTGCTACGGCGCCACCATCTGGGCCGGCATCGACCGGCTGCTGATCGGCGCCAGCGCGCAGGATGTGGAAGAACTGACCCCGTTCGATGAAGGTCCGCTGCCGGCCGACTGGATCGGCGAACTCAACAAGCGCGGCATCGAGGTCGTGCGCGGCATCGAACGCGATGCAGCGCGCGCAGTGCTGCGCCAGTACGGGGAGATCAACGGTGCGCATTACTGATTTCCACGCCATGGGCGTGCGTCGATGAGTGGCTTGCTGTGCCTGTGCCGGCAGGGCTTCGAGCCCGAGCTGGCCGGTGAGCTGGCCGAGCGTGCCGCCTACGCCAACATTGCCGGTTACGCCCGCACCCAGCGCAACGATGGCTACGTGCTGTTCGCCACCGACGAGGGCGCCGCGCTGTCCAAGGCGCTGCCCTGGCGTTCGCTGATCTTCGCCCGCCAGAAGCTGGTGGTGCTGGTTGAACTGCGCGAGCTGGACCCGACCGACCGCATCACCCCGATCCTGGCCGCGCTGGAAGGCCAGCAGCGCTTCGGCGACATGTGGGTGGAGCACCCCGATTCGGATGAGGGCAAGCCGCTCGCGGGCCTGGCCCGCGCCTTCGGCAATGCACTGCGCCCGGCGATGCGCAAGGCCGGCCTGCTCACCGACAAACCCAACACCAGCCTGCCGCGCGTACACATCGTGTTCGTCGATGGTCGCCATGCGTTCGTCTGCGTGGCCGATACCCGCGACAGCGCACCGTGGGCGCTGGGCATTCCACGCCTGAAGCTGCTGCCCGACGCCCCGTCGCGCTCGGCCCTCAAGCTGGACGAAGCACTGCTGACCCTGATGAGCCCGGAAGAGCGCGAACAGCTGGTCAAGCCCGGCATGCGCTCGGCCGACCTGGGCGCCGCCCCCGGCGGCTGGACCTGGGTACTCACCCGCCAACACATGCACGTGATCAGCGTGGACAACGGCCCGCTGCGCGAGCACGTGCTGGAAACCGGCCTGGTCGAACACCTGCGCGCCGATGGCTTCCACTGGCAGCCCGAGGCGCCGCTGGACTGGATGGTCTGCGACATGGTCGAGCAGCCGCGCCGCGTGGCCGAACGCATGGCGACCTGGTTCCGCGAGGGCTGGTGCCGGCACGCGATCTTCAACCTCAAGCTGCCGATGAAGAAGCGCTGGGACGAAACCCGGCTGTGCCTGGAGCTGTTCGAAGCGCAGGCCGGGCGACCGCTCACCGTGCGCGCCAAGCAGCTCTACCACGACCGTGAGGAAATCACGGTGCTGGCCTGGACCGGGCGCTGAAGGAAGCTCAGCCCCTGGCGGGGCCACGGAAGTGCTGCAGGCTGCGGGTCAGTTCCAGCGCCTTGTTCAATTGGCTGAGGCGGTCATTGTTCCAGCTGGGGTGTGTCCCGGCAGCCAACTGGGCCGGGCGACGCTGGCTTTCCAGGTCACGCTGCAGGCATTTGAGGCTGGTAAGCAGCAGCTTCGCATCTGCCTGGGTCGGGGCGCCGACGCCCTGTGAGCGAACAAACCTGTCGAGCGTCGTCTGCGCCTGAAAGCCTTCCTGGCCACGACAACCGATGCCGAACGGGTGACATTTGTTGTTGATATGGGTAAGCAGCCCACCGAAGCCTTCGGCTGCCGCCTTCGGGTGGGCCACGATGGCGCGCGCGGCTTTTTCGGCGTTGAACGACGCCGGCCGGAAAAGCTGGTTGAGAACCTTGGCAATGCTCATGATGCTTCCTCGGGAAGGGGAGCGATGCGGCCGCCCCCGTTACGGTGAGGCGCATCCAGACCCGCTCAGTCTGCTGAAACGCAAGGGTCACCAACTTTCAAGAATCA
>DGIP01000011.1:20563-21286 GCA_002386405.1 Stenotrophomonas maltophilia | reverse complement strand
GGAAGTAGAACCCCACAGCGCAAACGGAATGCCTCATGACCACTACCCAAGGGAAGCCGCATCAGCGCGGCGCAACCACCAGTACCCTCATCACGCTGCTTGTTGGCGCCTTGGTCGCCCCGGCAGCGCAGGCGATCGACGCTACGCAATGGCAGGCTGTAGCGCCCGCGATCCAGGCAGCCGTTGAGTGCCGCGCCAAGCCGGATACGACCGCCGCCGCCTGGAAAGCCCTGCCTCGTGACGAATCCGGCGGCATTGAGGCCATCAAGCCACCTGCGCCTTTCACGGTGTTCGGTCTGCCGGTGCAGGAAGTGTCGATCTTCATCGACCCGGACGGCGAGCTGGGTGAGAGCTACACCGCGACCCTCGGTACCAACGCGGCTGCGGTCCGCAAATCCGCAAAGCTCAGCACGGCGGGTGGACGCACGACCACGATGGGTGAGCTCATGCTGAGCGACGGCGGAGCGCCGCAGCTGACCTGCACGGTTGCGGGCACGTACGATGAAAGCGACTATCAGGAAAACTGATCGATAGGCGGGGCGCGACTACTCGCCATCCCGCCCGGCTAGCGTCATCACCCAGCCAGGCACCGTGGGCTCGCCCGCGTAGAAGGACTTCGGCACCTTCTCGGCCATCGCCCAGCGCTGGATCCAGCTCATGCCACTGCCGCCGTTGTAACCGTCGGCGTGCTGGTAGGCAGGATCCTGCAGCGCGGCTTCCAGC
>DGIP01000011.1:0-20354 GCA_002386405.1 Stenotrophomonas maltophilia | reverse complement strand
TCCTGCAGCGCGGCTTCCAGCGAGATGAAGCGGTAGCCGCGCCGACGGGTGGCGGCTACCAGCTCGCCCACGGAATCGGCATTGAGCGCGTTGGCATGCATCAGCCAGACCTGTGCCGGCAGCCGGCCGAGTAGTTCCTGCGACTTCTGTTCGTAGTAGTCCAGCTTGTTGAGCATGTACGGCACGTAGCCACGACGCAGCTGCTGCATCAGGGCGTCCCGCTTGGCGGGGTCGGTCTCGGTATCGCGCACGTGGTCGTACGCAAAGGCCCAGATCCATTCGCTGTTATCGATCGTGACCGGGGCGATCTCATAGCCGTGCTGCTTCAGGAATGCGGCAAGTTCCGCGCGCGCCTCCGGCGACTGCCCGGCATGCAGGTAGGGGTGCCGGAACCAGCGTGGGACCTGCCCGGTTTCGGCCAGCAGCGGGCGCAGGGTGGCTTCACCGCGCAGGATGTCCTGCTCGTAAGCCTCCAGCGGCATCGCATGCAGGTCGATATGCCCGAAGGTGTGGTTGCCCAGCTCGAACCCGGCATCACGCCAGTCGCGCAGCATCTGCACGCGCGTGGGTTGCACCTGGCCGCCGACCTCAAGCTTGGCTTCGTTGACGAAGCCCACCACCGGGACGCTGGCCTGCTTCAGCGCGGCAAGCAATCTGGCGTGTTGTGCGGCGAGATCCGGCTCGGCACGTTCATCCAGCCGCTGCCACGGAAGATCGTCGATGGTCAGCGCGATGCGTCGATCCGGCTCAGCCGCATGGGCGATACCCGAAATGCACGCGAGCGCCAGAACGACACATCGAATCCATCCACTTCGCACCCGCAGCTCCCATCGTGATTGCCGGGCCAGCATAGCGCCGTCCCCGGTCACCCTCAAACGCTGGGCCCAGGCAGCCACTACCTGTTGTGCCCGCGCCGGCGGTATGGTGGCGAGAACTTCCGGAGCTACCCATGAAGACTCCAGGCAAACCAACCTCCCAGACGCACAATTCGGAACCGGGGGCGCCCTCGGCGTTGTTCGTCGCATTGCGCGATCTGCTGCTGGCCCACAAGGATGCGTTGGCGGTCGTGCACGATACCGGCACCCACTTCTACGCCAACTGCAGGGACGGAGACAGCAAGGGCAGGGCGCAGTTCTTCGGAGCGGTGAAAGTCTCTGCCAGAAAGCATGCCTTCCACTTCATGCCGGTCTACGACTTTCCCGAGCTGCTGCTGGGCCTCAGCCCTGCCCTGAAGAAGCACATGCAGGGGAAATCGTGCTTCAACTTTGAGATAATGGATCCCACCCTGCTGCAGGAGCTCCAGCAGCTGATCGAACAGGGAGTTTCCCGTTACAAAGCAGCCGGCAAGCTCTGAAGCAACGGTCAGACCAGCAGGGCTTCGCCGGTTCCTGCTTGCAGGTCATACACCACCATCGCCTCGCCGTCGGTGTCGGCGCTGCATGGCAGCTGGCCACCATCGCCCCAGACAGCAGAACGGCCCGGCATCACGAAGTCGTCGGTGGGCCCCACACCGTTGGCCATCATCACGGTCAGTCCGTGCTCCCGTGCCAGCCCTGCGTAATGCCGGTAACCGGCATCGACGCCGCGCGCGGACTTGGCCACGCTGGCGACGTAGACCGTAGCGCCAGCATCCAGCGCAGCACGTGCGTGAGTTTCCTGGAGCGACTCATAGCAGATGGCCGGGGCGATCATCGCGTTGCCCAGCGGGAAGACCATCGTCGTGTTGCCAGGACTGAAGAACGGCAGCTCATCGGCATGCAGGATCTGCTTGGAATAGACCGTCGGTACGTGGTGGGAGCGGAAGATGAACATTCCGATCTCCGTTCCATCGCGCCCGCGGTATGGCGCGCCGACGGCGATCAACATCTGATGTCGGTCGGCCAGTGTCTGGAATACCTGAAGGCGTGCATCGCTTGGCGTCATCGCCAGCTGTTCCGCCAGCCGCGGCTCATAGCCCGTCAGCGATAGCTCGGGGAAGAAAACTGCTGCGCCGCCTTGAGTCGCGGCCAATTCGACGAAGCGAATGTGGCTCTGGATGTTGCCGCCGATATCACCCGCAATCGACCGCATCTGGACAGCGACAAGCTTCATGGGACCTCCTCACGCAGCCGATGGCACACGGTTTGGCTCACACACCGTTCCCGTCAGATTGAGCAGGTCCGCGGGTGTCGTCAATGGGCACCAGGCCACCCTCCCCGTCGCAGCATCTGAGAGGCGGAACGGTAAGACTCTCACGCATGCTTCCGCCCGACTTCCGATGGATCAAACCCGCCGCCACCGCCTACGACGAGACGGTGATCGCCCATGGCGATACCTGGGTGGTCCACATCTATCAACCCGAGCGAGGCAGGCAATGGGTGGCCATGCTTGATGCGCACCGCGAGCCGGAAGGACGGCGGCATCGCCGTTGCACCGCCTTTGCCAACGGCAAAACCGGCGCCGAACTATGGGTGCAGCGGGAGCAGGCGCGGCTTCGCTTGGAGGTCCAGCAGCGCCTGGGATGACTCAGCTGCCATCACCACGGAACCGCCGTGCCTTTGCCCGGCGGAACCACAACCACCCGACAACACCTACCAAGGCGGCGGCGATCAGGTACGGGCCGAAGGTTCCAATAAACCAGCCCACGTACCAGCCCAGCTTGTAACCCGCGCTATAGCCTGCTTCGCGGGAAGCGGTATCGGCCGCCGCAGCCAATGGAACAAATACCGAGAGCATGCTCAAACGTTGAAATGCCTTTTTCATGAAGCTCCTTTGTTGTTCACGTTGATCAGCCACAGCTTACAGCGTGCTGCGCTTCCCTCTCCGGCTCACGCCATCAGCCACACCCGGATCAGCGACACCAGCTTGTCCACGTCCAGTGGCTTGGCCACGTAATCGTTCGCGCCCGCCTGGATGCATTGCTGCTGGTCATCCGGCATCGCCTTCGCGGTGAGGGCGATGATTGGAAGCTTGCCGAAGCGCCCGTCCTGGCGGATCTCGCGGGTGGCGGTGAGGCCATCCTTGATCGGCATCATGATGTCCATCAGCACCAGCTCGATGGGCGACGGGCCATCGACGGCGGTGGTTAGCGCATCGATGGCCTCCTGGCCGTTGCGCGCGATGCTCACCTTGCAGCCGTGCGGCTCCAGCACGTTCATCAGCGCATAGATGTTGCGCACGTCATCTTCGACGATCAGCACGCGGCGGCCTTCCAATGCCGTGTCGCGGTGCTGCGCCGTGCGGATCATGCCCTGCTGTGATTCCGGCAGGTCGCTCACCACCTGGTGCAGGAACAGGGTCACCTCATCGAGCAGGCGTTCGGGTGAGCGCGCGCCCTTGATGATGATCGAACTCGAGTACCGCCCCAGCCGCACTTCTTCGGCCGGCGACAGCACCCGGCCGGTGTAGACGATGATCGGCGGCAGCGCGTGCGGACTCTGCTCGCTGAGCAGCTCCAGCAGCTCGAAGCCGGAGGCGTCGGGCAGGGTCAGGTCCAGCACCATGCAGTCGAACGTGTTCTGCGCCAACGCCTGCAGGCACTCCGACGCCGAGCGCGCACCGATGGTTTCCACATCGGCCAGCGCCAGCAGCTGGCGCACCGCGTCCAGCTGCACATCGTCATCCTCGACGACCAGCACCAGGCGGGGCCGCTGCGAGAGGCGGCGTTCCAGTGAGAGCAGCACGTTGCCCAGCTCCTCGCGGGTCGCCGGCTTGCCCAGGTAACCCACCGCACCCAGCGCCAACGCCTTGCGCGAATGGTCCGTCGCCGACACCACGTGGATGGGAATGTGCCGCGTGCGGATATCGTGCTTGAGCACGTCCAGCACTGACAGGCCGGATTGGTCGGGCAGGCCGATGTCCAGCACGATCGCGTGCGGAAGCTCGGTGCGCGCGGCGGCCAGCGCCTCTGCCGCCGTCTGCGCCACCTGTGCACGGAAGCCCATCTCCACCGCCAGGTCGCTGACGATCTGGCCGAAGGCAGGGTCATCCTCGATGATCAGGATCAGGCCGCGGCCGTTGCTGCTGGCCTTGTTGCCTGGGGCGGCCACGGGGCGCGCTTCCAGCGCCATGGCCACACCACCCGCTGCGAATGCCGCGCGTGCAGGCACCATGGCCGACATCGCTTCAGGCGCTGCAGGGCGCTCGGTGGTTGCCAGCCGTGTGGCTACCACCAACCGGAAGCAGCTGCCCTTGCCGGGCTCGCTTTCCACCGTGATGTCGCCGCCCAGCAGGCGTGCAAGCTCCTGGGAAATGGACAGCCCCAGGCCGGTGCCGCCATAGCGCCGGCTGATCGAACCATCGGCCTGCTGGAAGGCATCGAAGATGCGCGCCTGCTGCTCCGGCGCAATGCCGATGCCGCTGTCGGTCACCGCAAACGCCACCTTGCCGTTGCCGGCCGACGAAACCGACACCGTCACCCCGCCCGTTTCGGTGAACTTCAACGCGTTCGACAGCAGGTTCTTCAGGATCTGTTCGATGCGCTGGCGATCAGACTCGATCACCACCGGGCAATCGCCCGTCATCGACACATCGAGCGTCAGGCCCTTCTCGCTGGCCACCGGGCCAAGCAGTGCCGAGATATCGGTCAGCAGCTTCTCCACGCCGAAGCGTTCGGCGTGCACCTCGATGTGCCCGGCTTCGATCTTGGACAGGTCCAGGATCTCGTTGATGAGGTTGAGCAGGTCGGTGCCGGAGGAGTGGATGGTGCGCGCGAACTTCACCTGCTCCGCGCTCAGGTTGCCGTCGCGGTTGTCGCCCAGCAGCTTGGAAAGAATGAGCGCAGAGTTCAGCGGCGTGCGCAGCTCGTGCGACATGTTGGCCAGGAACTCGGACTTGTACTGGCTCGCGCGCTGCACCTTGTCCGCCTCGGCCACGATGGCCGCGTTGGCCCGCGCGAGCTTGTCGCGCTCGTTCTCCAACTGCTGCGACTGGTCGAACAGCTGGTTGTTGGTCTGCTCCAGCTCGGCCTGCTGCTCTTCCAGCTCGTGCTGGGAGCCGCGCAGTGCCCGGCTCTGCTCCTCCAGTTCCTCGTTGGAGACGCGAAGTTCCTCGCTCTGCACCTGCAGCGCTTCGGTCTGCCGCTGAGTCTGTGCCAACAGCTCGGAGAGCCTGGCCCGGTAGGCCGCCGACCGCAGTGCCACCGCCATGTCGCCGGAGGCCAGCTGGAGCAGTTCCACCACCTCGGCCGGAACCGCACCAAAGAAGCCCAGCTCGATTACCCCGCTCACCTCACCCTCGTGGATGCTGGGAGCGATCACCAGGTGGCGCGGCTGCGCCTGCCCCAGCCCGGAGCCGACCGTGAAGTAGCCCGGCGGCACATCCGACACCACCAGCACGCGCTTCTCGTCCACCGCGCGGCCGAGCAGGCTGCCGCCGTCGCGCAGCTGGTCGGTGCCGTCCGGGGCGGAAGCGGTGCCCACCGCGCCGATCTGCCGGAAGCCGTTGTCCTCCGGCACGAACAACATGCCGGCCTGCGCGCCGGTGAAGCCCGCCAGGAAGCCCAGGCTGGCGCGCGCCAGCGAACCGCTGTCCAGGTCGCCGCCGGTGGCCGTGGTGAGCTCCAGCCGGCCGCGCTGCAGCCAGGCATCGCGCTCGCGGGCACGGGTATGGCGGCGCAGCAGGATGGCGATGAAGATCGTCAGCACGATACCCAGCACCGCACTGGCCGCGCCCGAGCTCAGCGCGGTGTTGTAGGCCGATTCCATCTCCGCCAGGCGGCGGGCGCGCTTGTCCAGCTCGATGGCGCCCATCGAGGCCAGGCGCGCGCGAATGTCATCCATGGCCGCCTTGCCGCGGTTGGAACCGACCACCGCCAAGGTGGGCTCCAGTCCTTGGGTGCGGCGCACTTCGATGGTTTCATGCAGTTCGTCCAGCTTGTCCTGGACCCGTCGTGCCAGCAGCTTGAGACGGTCCACCTGGGCCGGGTCATCGGCCAAGGACTTCTCCACGGTCTCCAGCCGGGTGCTGGCCACACCCAAGGCCGTTCGATAGGGCTCCAGGTAGCTGTCGTCGCCAGTGAGCAGATAGCCGCGCTGGCCGGTTTCGGCATCCTGCACCGCAGAGAGCACATCGCCCAAGGCGGTCATTGTCTCCTGGGAGCGGATCACCAGGGCGTTGCCCTCGCGGATGGTGCGTATGTTCTTGCCGGCCAGGAACCCGCTGCCGAGGAAGAACAGCATGACCGCCAGCAGCGGCCAAAGCGTGCGGAAGCCGGTTCCGGCCTGGGTGGCAACGCTGGGTTTGGGCGTGGTGGGCATGGGTTGGCAGATGGGTGGGTGCAACCCATCAGATTATCACGGAGGCAGGTTGCGGGCCGGCCTGCCCCACCACCCGTCAGCTTGTACTGTCGGCCGGATGGTGAACTCCATCCTCCACGGGAACGTAGGGTATGGCGAAGGGGTTGATGCCTTCCAGACACCCGACGTTGAACCCGTACTGATGAGGATTCGAGCGGCGTTGGTGATGGGTGTAGATGCCGCAGATGCCGCAGAAGTAGTGCTTGGCCGTGTGCGTGTTGAACTCGTAGAGCTTGAGGTGTTCTTCACCCTTTACCAAACGAAGCCCGGACAGGAGCACCGAAGCCACAACTGCTCCCTTGCGACGGCAGATCGAACAGTCGCACCGCCGTGGGCTCTCAATGCCATTGGGCAGGTCAAGCTCCAGCTCCACGGCGCCGCAGTGGCACGTGGCGCGGTGCTTGGGCTGGATGGGGACGCCGCCGACTTCCTTCAGCATGGGTAGTGTCTCCAGATTGGCGAAAGGATCATACGCCCGACTGTAGCCTGCAATCATGCCAAGGGAAGCTTCGCGTATGCAGCGCAAAGTAGGAAGTAGGAAGGATCAATCCGATCTGGAAGAGACCAAGGCGGAGCGCGTCCTTTCCAACTACACCGCCAGGCCCATGCCCCTGCTCCGAAACCAAGAGCGATTCGCCGGGTGAATAGACCAACGAGTACTCGTAGTCGATCTCACCCCCGAACATTTCGCAGCGGTAATACAAGACAGGCTGGCAAAGCTGCTTGGCCAATGTGGCAAGAGCCCCGCGAAGTTGAAGCGGCGGCGCCTGTGCGTCTTCCAGGCATTCTGCAAGGTCACGCACGAGATCGGAATCCAGCAGACGCTCGGTCCCTGCGTCAAACGACAGGTGGCTCCAATCCTGGCGCGCCTCGTCATGTGCCTCATTCCCCTGTGACGACGATGCATGCAGATCGCGGATCACCAGCAGACCACCCTCTGGGAGGTCGTGACGCGCGCGCTCCTCAAACCAGGAATGGCCAGCCAGCGACTTGACGTGGTACGCGAATGGCGCCAAGCCCGATACCTTGAGCGCTGCCAGCGCAGGTGGCGTGGCGCGAAGAATGATCTCGTCTGCAATCCAAGTCACTGCAAGGGACTACCGCTCGGAGAACATGGGTCCATCAACAGTTCGCTGGCATCTTCTTCGTTCGCCCAATCCTTCATATCTGGAATCACCAGGTCCTGGAAGAAATCAAACACGTCGTCGTAAACGGCGCAGACGATGTTCCAGCTTCGCGGTGATGAGTGCGCACCCTGTCCAAAAACCGGATGAAAGCAGATTACCTGATCGGTGACCCGACCATCTACTACCAGGAGGCCGGCAAAATCTTCGCGGTCCTGACGCCCCGCAAAGACGAAGACGCTGCCGCCACTTACATCTTCCCGCTCGAAAGCACGGGCAGCAAACTCGAAGTCCGACGGGTCAGTCATCAAATGCCACGGCGCGAAGTCAGTCAGTCTTTGCACGAGGAACCAGCGAAGTGCATTTGGCCACGTTGGGTCGATTTTGCTTTGTTGCATATCCGAGCGAATCCTTGTCTGGATGGTCTGCCTGCTTCCGATCAGCCGCTGGATCAACACGCCCCTACCCGAGTCTCTCGAATCGATACGCGCCGAATGGCTCACGTTCGGCGCAATGCTGCTCAATCCGAAACGCCACAATGTGCTCCTTTCAACGTTGTCATGATCTCCTGGGAGCTTCGCGCTCGAACGTGCCGTGGTCAACAATTGCACGAGCCTCATCCGTCGATATGACATGAGCGTACCGTTCAAGCTCCTCCAACAATGCGCCGCACGATTGGCATTGGTGCAGATGCGTGTGGAGCTCGACGCTGCATCCCAAGTACAGGAGCGACTGTCGGGACGCTGATTCCCATGCCCATCGACACGAAGGACAGCCTTGCTGCTCCCATGGCAAACTTCCAGAGGTCATGCACAGCTTCCTGAAAACGGCATCATCCCAACCTCTGGATATCGCGCGTCACATCGCATACTGGGCCAGCCCATTTCCGAACGACCAGTTCTCACGCTTCACCTCCACCAGGTTGATGAAGACATCCTCAAGGCGAATGCCCACTGCCTCGTGCAGGCCATGGGCGATAGCGCTGTAGAACGCCTTCTTCTGCTCCAGGGTGTGGCCCTCGTTCCAGGTGACCTGGATGCAGATGAAGTCATCGGTGCGCGCAATGCCGAGATAGCCAGGGTCGTAGATGAGCCCATCCGGGTCGTGCTCCTGGATGATCTGGAAGCGATCATCCTTGGGCACCCCGACGCTGAGCATGGCGTCGTACACCACCTGGCCAACCTGCTGCCGGTAAGCGGCGGTCTTGCCTTTGCGGAGGTCAATACGGGCCAGGGGCATGGCGGACTCCTCACGGATCTGTGTGCCTGGCAATGGAAGCACATGGGCGGGTGCGGTGCCAGTACATGGCGCTGCGTGGGGGCCCGCCCAGCCTCGGTCCTCAGCGGTCCTTCACTTGCGCGCGCCACGTGATGGGCTTGTCTGCCGCAGTGCCTTGGCCTTTGTCCTGGCCGTCGTTCCACAGCGGCCTGACGGTGATCTGGCCGTGGACCACTTCAATCCTGATATGGACACCCACTTCAAAGCCAAACCTGCGCAGCCAGGTGCCGCGCAGCATGACAAATGGGATGGCGCCAAAGTGGTCGCGGTCCCGCTCGGAGATCTGCGGCACGGCACGTACGTTGTTGATCTGGCTGTACTGCATCCACCGCTCGCGCGGGACGCGTTGGTCTTCAGTCGGCTGGGCCGGGTCGTTCTTCATGGTTTGCCTCCAAACGGGGAATGGCCCTCGCCGGTCAGGGCGAGGGCGTCGGGAGGTCAAAAACCGTGCATAACCAGACGGCGGGCGTATTCCCCTGTGAAGGGTCTTGTATTAACCACCCTCCCGACATGGGGCATCCACTATTTTCGGTTATGCGGAGTTTTTGAGCTCCGGCACCCACCTTGCAGACGTCGGCTGCGGAACACAAAACGATTGTTTCTGTTGAATTTTCGATTTCAGTAGGCACAGCCTACTGATTGACGCGTCCAGCCCGTTGCAGCATTCCGAATGCTGTTTCTGTGTGAACCACCCCAGATCTCACCCACCCCCGTACAACTTCTCCGCGCTCTGAAGCAGGATCCAACTTGTCGCAATGAACTCAGAGGCAGATTTGACGGACGAGGCTACCTCAGGCAACTAGTACGCCCGTATGCGAGCGCGTCGCGGATCATGGTGCCGAGGGCGTCTAGGTCAGTGCACCACGATGGCCTTGAGTGCGGGATCCGTAGAGAACACGAACCGGCTCTGGAACTGATCACCAGTACGCTCGATCGCCTCGATGAAGCCAAAGGTGTCGGCGCCAGGATCCTCTTGCAGGCGGCTCAGCCAAGCGTCGTGGTCCGCTATGGATGCCGCACGTACAGATCCTACGCAAACGCTGAGGCCGCACGAGAGGTTCTCCACCGCACCGTATCTTCCTACGGCACGCTCAATCGCACCGCGGTAGTGCCTGGCCAGGTCCTGGGCCTCCATGCTTTTCATTTCGTCTCTGGCCATTTTCAGAAGGGCCTCGGAGAAGGCATCCTGTGACTCAACAATTTCGTCAGACAGGTTGGCCGAAATGCCGTCCTTCTCGACCAATGCTGACTCGGTTGGAAGGTAGGGCAAGTCCACCAGCGCCGCCGATTCCAGACTTGGACCTGACGATGGTCGCAGGAAGGACCCATCAGCAGGTGTACGGTGCTGATTGTGCTTGCCAAGTGCGAGAGTTTCAGACTCAGCTCGTGGTTCGGCGTCGACTCCCTGCACCGAACAACCCACACAATTCAGCAGTGCTGCGAAAGCTGTACATGCCATCGGCCACCGGATCATTTCTCTTCTCCTGCATTGGTACTCCCCCCAAATCTAGGAGAATTCCTTTCTCAAGTGGCGCAGGAGGTTGAGTGCCAGGTCAGCTGGCCTTGCCTCACCCACCGCCGTAAAGCTTCTCCGCGCTCTGGAACAGGATCCAGCTTGTCGCAATGAACTTGTCCCCACCCTGCGGGCGGTTGCCCCGGTGGGTATGGGTGAAGGCGGTAGGCGCGATCAACAGGCTCCCGGTACGCGGCGCCACCTTCCGGTCCTGGAACAGGAACTCGGTTTCCCCGGCCTCGAACTCGTCATTGAGGTACAGCGTCCACAGCAGGTGCCGGTGCAGGGTTTCCCCGGCCGGGTCGCGCGGGTACAGCTCGCAGTGCCAATAGGGGTAACCGCCCTCACCTGCCGCATACCACTGCAGGTTGATGGCGCCCGGGCGCAGGCACGTACGGGCCAGTCCGGACAGCGCGTTGTCGTCCATGCCGGGAAAATCTTCTGCTTTCAGGCGGCGCGCGGTGCCATCGTTGTCTTGGACCTGCAACATGAGCGGGGAGATCAGCGCCTGTGGATAACGGCGTAGATAACTCAAAACGCCGCTGAATACTGCCTGTTGCAGCTGTAATTCGACCTGGCGCCACTCCGGGCGCCCACTTATGCGCAGATCCTTGCTGTGCTTGAGTTCCGGGAACACGCCGCTGCCTACTTCGCCGGGCTGGAGCTGGGCGCTGGCACGCATTTGCGCCTGAATTGCGGCACAGGTCTCAATCGGGATGGCGTTGTGGATTACTTCAATGAAGTCGAGCGGGGTTTCGGCCTGCATGGGGTCATCCGTGGGCGTTTGAGCCCGATGTTGACCTGTGTTGGTGCAGGTGTCACCCCGTTGCCATGTGCAACGGGGTGATGTGATCGTCAGCCCTGGGTGTCGTGCTCGCGGTGGTAACGGGTGGCTTCAGCCACTTCATTGCGCGAGCCCAGGAACACCGGCACGCGCTGGTGCAGGTGGTCGGGCTGGATGTCCAGGATGCGCTCGCGGCCGGTGGTGGCGGCGCCGCCGGCCTGCTCCACCAGCAGGCCCATGGGGTTGGCTTCGTACATCAGGCGCAGCTTGCCGGCCTTGCTGGGGTCCTTCTTGTCCCACGGGTAGATGAAGATGCCGCCGCGGGTAAGGATGCGGTGCACGTCGGCCACCATGCTGGCGATCCAGCGC
The DNA here is from genome assembly GCA_002386405.1 of Stenotrophomonas maltophilia. Classification (GTDB taxonomy): domain Bacteria; phylum Pseudomonadota; class Gammaproteobacteria; order Xanthomonadales; family Xanthomonadaceae; genus Stenotrophomonas; species Stenotrophomonas maltophilia_AD. The sequence goes on along the minus strand of DGIP01000011.1, from coordinate 9,011 downwards.
ATGTTGAAGTTCTTGCCGCGCGCGCCTTCCTTGCCGGCCAGCAGGTCCTGCACGTAGCCCTGCATCGGGGCTTCCCAATGGCGCTGGTTGGACATGTTGATGGCAAATTCCTGGGTGTCTTCGGGAATCGTCATGCCGCGCTGGGTGAGCACGAACTCGCCGGTTTCACGGTCCAGGGTGAACGAATGGGTGCCGTGGCCGGTGGTGAGCACCATCTGCGTGCTGGGGCCGTAGATGCAGTAACCCGCCGCGATCTGGGCGGTGCCCGGCTGCAGGAAGCTCTCGTCGGTGGGCTGTTCGGTGCCCGCCGGGCTGCGCAGCACCGAGAAGATGGTGCCGACCGAGACGTTCACGTCGATGTTGGAGCTGCCATCGAGGGGATCGAACAGCAGCAGGAAGTCGCCGCGCGGGTAGGTATCCGGCACGGGCTGGCAGTGGTCCATTTCCTCGGAGGCGCAGGCGGCGAGGTGGCCGCCCCAGGCATTGGCTTCGAGCAGGATCTCGTTGCTGATCACGTCGAGCTTCTTCTGCGCTTCGCCCTGGACGTTGCCGGTGCCGGCGTCGCCGAGCACACCGCCCAGCGCGCCCTTGCTGACTGCGATGGAGATGTTGGTGCAGGCGCGGCCCACCACTGCGATGAGCTGGCGCAGGTCGGCGTTGATGCGGCCTGCGTGCTGCTCTTCAATCAGGTACCGGGTAAGCGACGTACGGGACATGGAATGGCTGCCAAAGACATTTCGGGGGCCGTATTGTGGCCCGTTCGGCAGGGCATTACGAGGCAACCGGGACACGTAACCGGTTTCAACCTGCTGGCACGAAAAGAAAAACGGCCGCACGTGGCGGCCGTTCTTCATATCACCGTTGCAGAGGCTCAGCCCTTGGCGACGGTCGACACGGCCTTGGCCACGTACTCCAGGTTGCCCTGGTTCAGCGCGGCCACGCAGATGCGGCCGGTGCCGACGGCGTAGATGCCGTACTCGTCGCGCAGGCGGTCCACCTGCGCACGGCTCAGGCCGGAGTACGAGAACATACCGGCCTGGTCGTTGATGAAGGCGAACTCCGGTGCCCCGGCGGCCACCAGCTTGTCCACCAGACCGTGGCGCAGGGCGTGGATGCGCTCGCGCATCTCTGTCAGCTCCTGCTCCCACAGCTGGCGCAGCTCGGGGCTGGTCAGCACGCCGGCCACCAGGGCCGCGCCGTGGGTGGAGGGGCTGGAGTAGATGGTGCGGATGATGCGCTTGACCTGCGACTGCACGGCCTTGGCGGCGTTCGCATCCGGGGCCACCACCGACAACGCGCCCACGCGCTCGCCATACAGCGAGAACGACTTGGAGTACGAGTTGGCGACCACGAAGCTGTCGATGCCGGCCTCGGCGATGATGCGCACGGCGGCGCCATCTTCGTCGATGCCCTTGTCGAAGCCCTGGTAGGCCATGTCGATGAATGGGAACAGCTGGCGTTCCTTCAGCAGCTCGGCCACCTGCTTCCACTGGGCCACGGTGAGGTCGGCGCCGGTGGGGTTGTGGCAGCAGGCGTGCAGCAGCACGACGGTGCCCGGCTGCAGCTTGTCCAGGTCAGCCAGCATGCCGGCGAAATCCACGCCGTGGGTGGCCGGGTCGAAGTAGGCGTATTCGACCACTTCAAAGCCGGCCGCGCCGAACACCGCGCGGTGGTTTTCCCAGCTCGGGTTGCTGATGGCGATGGTGGCGTGCGGCAGCAGGCGGTGCAGCAGGTCCGCGCCAACGCGCAGGGCACCGCTGCCACCGATGGTCTGCGAGGTGGCCACGCGGCCGGCGGCCAGCAGCGGCGACTCTTTGCCGAAGACCAGTTCGCGGGTGGCCTGGGTGTAGGCAGGCAGGCCGTCGATCGGTAGGTAGCCGCGCGGTTTGGCTTCGGCAGCCAGCTGCTGCTCGATCTGCTTCACGGCGCGAAGCAGCGGAATGCGGCCGCTTTCGTCGTAATAGATGCCCACGCCCAGGTTGACCTTGGTGGGGCGGCTGTCGGCGTTGTACGCCTCGGTCAGGCCCAGGATCGGGTCGCCCGGGACCAGTTCCACATTTGCAAAGAAGGACACGGCGGTACTCATTCGGATGACGGATGGGGGAGGTTGGCGCGAAACTACCTCATCGTAACAAAGCCTTGGCATGGGCGCGGCGCCTGCCGTCACGACCGGCACCGTACCCTGTCGTGCGGTGCCCTTTTCTCCGGAGAACCCCCTCTGCGCACGTTCCGTTTTTCCCCGCTGGCCATCGGCTGTGCGCTGCTTTCGGCCACGGCCCTGCCGAACCCGGCACAGGCCCAGGCCGCCCCCGTTTCCCCTGCCCAGATCGGCCGGCTGCCCACGGTTCAGGTGCAGGCCGCACGGGGCCAGCAGGTGGCCGATGTGGATCTGCCGGCCTCGCTCAGCACGGTGTGGCTGGATGACGACGCCAACGGCACCCTGGCCCAGATTGCTGATGCATTGAGCGGGGTGCCCGGCGTGGTCGCGCGCGACCGCCAGAACCTGGCCCAGGACACCCAGCTGAGCATCCGCGGCTTCGGCGCGCGGTCCACCTTCGGGGTGCGTGGGGTGCGGGTGCTGGTGGACGGAGTGCCGGCCACCATGCCCGATGGGCAGGGCCAGCTTTCCCACGCCAGCCTGCTTTCTGCCCAGCGCGTGGAGGTGCTGCGAGGGCCGTTCTCGGCGCTGTACGGCAACTCGTCCGGCGGGGTGGTGCAGGTCTGGAGCGCCGACGGCCAGGCCGGGGATCCCTGGCGGCTGCGCGTGGCCGGCGGCAGCGACGGCACGCTCAGTGCCGGGGCGCAGCTGCGCGGCGAGCAGGGGCCCGTGCGCTACAACGTGGCGGCCAACCACTTCCGCACCGATGGCTGGCGCGAGCACAGCGCAGCGCGCCGCGAATCGGTGAACGCGCGGCTGGGCACCGACGTGGGCGGCGGCCAGCTGGACCTGGTGCTGAACTACTTCGATTCGCCCGACGCCCAGGACCCGCTGGGCCTCACCCGCGAGCAGGTGCGGCAGGACCCGCGCCAGGCCACGGCAGTGGCTACCCAGTACAACACCCGCAAATCGGTGCGCCAGGCGCAGGCCGGGCTGGTGTTCACCCGCACCGACGGCGCCCAGACCTGGCGCGCTATGGGCTACGCCGGGCAGCGCAGCGTGGAGCAGTTCCTGGCCATTCCGCCGGGGCCGCAGGCCAACCCGCTGCATGCCGGCGGCGTGATCGACCTGGACGGCGGCTACGGCGGGCTGGACCTGCGCTGGGCCTGGCAGGGCGACTGGGCCGGGCGGCCGCTGGAAGTGGTGATCGGCGCCAATGCCGACCAACAGCAGCAGGATCGGCGCGGTAACGAGAATTTCGTGGGCGATACGCTGGGCGTGCGCGGCGCGCTGCGGCGCGACCAGAGCGACCGGGTGCGCAACGTGGACCAGTTCGCGCAGGCGTTCTGGCAGTGGGCGCCGCGCTGGTCGCTGCTGTTGGGGGCGCGCCACAGCGAGGTGCGGTTCCGCTCCAACGACCACTACATCACCGCACGCAACCCGGATGACAGCGGCTCCCGCGATTACTCGGCCACCACGCCGGTGGCCGGGGTGGTGTTCCACGCCAGTGATGCCTGGCGGGTGTACGCCTCGGCCGGGCGTGGGTTTGAAACGCCCACCTTCAACGAGCTGGGTTACCGGTCCGACGGGGCGGCCGGGTTGGCGCTGAACCTGTCGGCCGCGCGCAGCCGGAACCTGGAGCTGGGCGGCAAGTGGCGCGGCGCGGGTGGCGCGGCCTTCGATGCGGCGGTATTCCGCGCCGATACCGATGACGAGCTGGCCGTGGCCAGCAACACCAACGGGCGCAGTACCTACCGCAACATCGGCAGGACCCGCCGTCAGGGCGTGGAAGCCAGCCTGCAGGTGCCAATCACCACGGAACTGGAGGCCAGCCTGGCTTATACCTACGTGGAAGCCACGGTGCGCGAGCCGTATCGGGTGTGCGCGGGTACCGGCTGCGCCGTCCCCAACACGGTGGTGGCGGCCGGCTCACGGCTGCCCGGCGTGCCGGAGCAGCAATGGTTCGGGCGGCTGCAGTACCAGCCCGGGGCGTGGCAGTGGGCCGGGGAGGTGGTGGGCTCCAGCGATACGGTGGTGAACGACCTGGCCACCGATCAGGCGCCGGGCTATGCCCTGTTCAACCTGGAAGCGGCCCGCAAGTGGACCACCGCGCAGGGCGCGTTGCGGGTGTTTGCGCGGGTGGACAACGTGCTGGACCAGCGTTACATCGGCTCGGTCATCGTCAACGACGGCAACCAGCGCTTCTTCGAGCCGGGGCCGGACCGGCGCTACAGCGTGGGCGTGCAATGGCAGTGGCAATGATTGGGGCGGCGCACGAACAACGGTCGTGCGCTACCTGGTAGGTCACGACCGTTGGTCGTGACGGGCGCGGTGCATGACCGCCCGCGCACCGGGCCCATTCACTTCGGAATTTTGGCCGGCACAAATGGCGATGTCGGGTCACTGGCGGGGAAGGTCTCTTCCAACGCCTCGTCCTGGTTGTCGCTCTCGTGCGCCTTGCGCGCGGCGCGATGGTGCTCGTGCTCTTCCCCGCCCGGGTGCGGCGCGGCGGCCGGATCCTTGCGGTCGCGGGAGGGATGTACCTCGCTGGCGTGCACCGGGTCGATGCCGGTGCGCATATGCTCGGGCGCTTCGGAGGGCGACATGCCCGCGCCCCGGTCTTCTTCGTTCTGCAGGTCGTGCTTGGCGCGCTGCTCGCCCGGCACCGGGGCGGTGGCTTCGCGCAGGGGATCGCGTTGCATGGTGGTGGTCTCCGTGGAGGGGTGGCTGGACTGTACGCACCCCCGAGGGGAGGCCGACGTGAAGCGGAACGCGCCGATCTCAACGGATCTGTCACGGCTGGATAACGGCGCCGGGGCTATTCCTGCCAACCCCCACCCCTGCCGGAGACGTGCCATGCCCCGCCTGGATCGCCGTACCGCACCCGCGCTGTTCAATGCCTACCTGCAGCCGGACCGGAACGCGCGCCGCGGCCGTCGTCCGCGCGCCGAAGAGCCGGAGGCCGTGGCGCAGGATTACCTGCAGTACATGCGCAGCGATTACGAACGCCGCCGCAGTCAGGGAAGGCGAAGCTGGAAGGATCTGTACCCGGCGTACGCCTTCGCGCTGACCACCCACTACGCCGACTGGCCGCGTGGCAGCGACGACGACACCGACGGCGAACTGGCCGAGCACTGGGAACAGATGCGTGGCCAATCGCGGCTGGGCTGGCAGCAGGCCCGGGCCATTGTCGAAGACGCCTGGATGGCGCTGGACCACATGCCGGCCGCCGCGGTCCACGGCCAGCTGCAGTAAACCCCGCGCGCGTGCAGCCGGCCTTTACGGGCCGGACACGGGCGTTTCACGCCCTGCGCGGTACAGCTGGCCTCCCGTTTGCACTGGAGTGGCGCCGCCATGGCCCGACCGATCTGGACTGGAACCCTGTCATTCGGGCTGCTGAACGTGCCGGTGTCGCTGATGTCGGGCGAGCGCAAGACCGACCTCAGTTTCCGCATGCTCGATTCGCGCGACCGCAAGCCGATCCGCTTCGAGCGGGTCAACGCCGATACCGGCGAAGAAGTGCCGTGGAAGGACATCGTCAAGGCCTACGAGTACGACAAGGGCAGCTATGTCGTGCTGGATGAGGCCGATATCAAATCGGCCGCGCCGGAAAGCCACGAGACGGTGGAAGTGGAAAGCTTCGTCGATGCCAGCCAGATCGACCCGCGCTACTTCGAAAAGCCCTACCTGCTGGTACCGGGCAAAAAGGCCGAGAAGGGCTACGTGCTGCTGCGCGAAACCCTGCGCAGTACCGGCAAGGTGGGCATTGCGCGCGTGGTGGTACGCACGCGCGAATACCTGTGCGCGGTAATGCCGCACGAACATGCGCTGGTGCTGTTGATCCTGCGTTACCCGCAGGAGCTGGTGGACCCGGAAGAACACAAGCTGCCCACCGGCTCGCTGTCCGACTATCGGATCAGCAGCAAGGAAACGGCGATGGCCGAGCAGCTGATCGAGTCCATGTCCGGCGAGTGGAAACCGGATGACTACCACGATGAATTCCGCGAACGCCTGCAGGCGGTGCTGACCAAGCGCATCAAGCAGAAGGGCGGCACCACCACGGTGGAAGACGAACCGGCCGCGCCGCATGACGCCACTACCAACGTGGTGGACTTCATGTCGCTGCTGCAGAAGAGCCTGGATGCGAAGAAGCGAACGCCGGCCAAGAAGACGGCGGTGTCGAAGGTGGTGAAGAAGGCTGCGCCTGCGAAGAAGGCGGCCCCGGCCAAGAAGGCGACCAAGGCAACCAAGACCGCCAGCAAAGCCACCAAGGCGACGAAGAAGGCTGCCAAGAGCGCGCCGACGCGCAAGGCCGGGTGAGCGGCCATGTCGTTGCAGGAGTACCGGCGCAAGCGCCGCTTCGGTGAGACACCCGAACCCGACGACGAGCGCCGGAGCGCAGTCGCACGCCGACCCATCTTCGTGGTGCAGCTGCACCACGCCAGTGCGCGCCACTACGATTTCCGGCTGGAAGCCGATGGCGTGCTGAAGAGCTGGGCGGTGCCGAAGGGACCCTCGCTGCGCGTGGGTGAGAAGCGGCTGGCGGTGGAGGTGGAAGACCACCCGCTGTCCTACGCCACGTTCGAGGGCGACATCCCCGAAGGCCACTACGGCGCCGGCCATGTGGATGTGTACGACCACGGTACCTGGGCGTGCGATGGCGACCCGCTGGAGGCGATCGCCGCCGGGAAAGTGGACTTCGTCCTGCATGGGAGCAGGCTCAAGGGCGGCTGGAAGCTGGTGCGCACCAACGTGAAGGGAAAGCAGCATCAGTGGCTGCTGATCAAGCGTGATGACGAAGAAGCGCGCGATACCGATGCGGATGCGCTGCTGGAGGAAGTCGTGCCCCCCAAGCGAACATCGACGAAGACCGCAAAGAAAACCACGTCCACCACGATCAAAAAGACCAGCTCGACCAGGACGTCCAGGACGACCAAGCGCGTGGCGCGCCGCAATGCCGACGCGCGCTGGGCAAAGCGCGCGCTGTCGCTGGAACATGCCCGCGACACGCCTTACCCCCACGACTTCAAACCCCAGCTCACCGACCACCGCGACAGTGCACCCGACGGCGAGGCCTGGCTGCACGAGATCAAATGGGATGGTTACCGCCTGCTTGCTGATGTCCGAGATGGCATGGTGGCGCTGCGCTCGCGCAATGGCCTGAACTGGACCGACGACTTCCCCGAAGTCGTGCAGGCCATCGAAGCGCTGCCGGTCACCGACCTGCGCCTGGATGGCGAGCTGGTGGTGTTGGACGCGCAGGGCCGCAGCGATTTCACCGGCCTGCAGAAAGTCATCGACGGCACCGCCAAACAGCCGTTGCGCTACGTGGTGTTCGACATGCCCGGCGTGGCCGGTGTGGATATCAGCCGTGCGCCGCTGCTGGGTCGCAAGACACTGCTGAAGGATCTGCTGGGCGATACGCCTGGCACGCTGGCTTACAGCGACCACGTGCTCGATCACGGCCCGGCGGTGTTCGAGGCCAGTGGCAAGGCGGGCTTCGAAGGCATCATCAGCAAGCGGGTGGATGCGCCTTACGTCAACGCGCGCTCGCCCAGCTGGGTGAAGGTGAAGCACGAGAACACCGATGAGTTCCTGGTGGTGGGTTACACCGACCCCAAGGGCTCACGCAGCGGCTTCGGCTCGCTGCTGATGGCCACTCCGGATAAGGGAGGCCTACGTTACGTCGGCCGGGTGGGTACCGGCTTCGATGATGCCAAGCTGGCCGCGATGCACCGCCAGCTGAAGGCATTGGATACCGACAAGGCCGCCATTGAACTGCCCTCGCACGTGCCGTTCAAGGCGAGCAGCGTGCATTGGGTCGAACCCACACTGGTGGCCGAAGTCGCGTTCCGTGGATGGGCCAAGGAAGGGTTGCTGCGCCAGGCCAGCTTCAAGCGTCTGCGCGAGGACAAGACGGCCAAGGACCTGGGCGCGGCGGCCAGCGCGGTACCTGCCAAGGCAGCGAAGGCAGCGAAGGCGACGAAGGCGCCTGCAAAGGCGAACGTATCCGCTCCCGCAGCCGACGGCGTGAACATCTCCCACCCCGAACGCATGGTGTTCGCCAAGGCCAAACTCACCAAGGGTGATGTCGCCGACTACTACCGCCAGATGGCGCGCTGGATCCTGCCCGAGGTCGCCCGCCGGCCGCTGTCACTGCTGCGCTGCCCCGATGGCGTCGATAAACAGTGCTTCTTCCAGAAGCACCACGGCACCGGGTTGGGCGACGCGGTGGAAGCCATCCCGCTGGAGCAGAAGAGCGGCCGCGAGGACTACCTCTACATCGAAGACGCCGAAGGCCTGCTGCAGCTGGTGCAGATGAACACCCTGGAGCTGCACCCATGGGGTGCCAGCGTGGACGACCCCGAGCATCCGGACCGGCTGGTGTTCGACCTGGATCCCGGTGAGGGCGTGACCTGGGCGGCAATTAAAGCCGCAGCACGCGATGTGCGCGACCGCCTGCAGGAGATCGGGCTGGAAAGCTTCGTGCGCCTGTCCGGTGGCAAGGGCCTGCACGTGGTGGTGCCGCTGAAGCCGAAGGCGGATTGGGCGCAGGCGAAGGACTTCTGCGGGTCGTTCGCCCAGGCGATGGCCGAGCACGCACCGGACCGCTACGTGGCCACCATGAGCAAGGCCAAGCGCAACGGCGTCATCTTCATTGATTGGCTGCGCAATGCGCGCGGCGCCACAAGCGTGTGTTCGTGGTCGCTGCGTGCCAGGCCATCAGCCGGCGTGGCAGTGCCGCTGCGCTGGGAAGAGCTGGGGCGTGTCAGCGCCGCCGATGCGTTCCCGCTACCGAAGGCGCTGCAGCGGGCTCAGAAGCTGAAGAAAGATCCCTGGGAAGGGATCGATCAGATCAAGCAGGTGTTGCCGACGCTGTGATCGGGCGACCGATACCGCGCGCAGCCACGCA
>DGIP01000209.1:4733-5420 GCA_002386405.1 Stenotrophomonas maltophilia | reverse complement strand
CGGCGTGATCCGGCGCGTCGCGGCCTCTGTCATCCGCCTTGAGCGTGATTGCCCTGCGCAGTTCCGGGCCGGGCACGTCTGTCCGGCGTCCGGCTGCGGGGCAGGTCCCAACGGCCGCTGCGTAGGGGGTTTGCCTACATCCTGAATAGGGAAACCCTTACGGCACAAGGCCTGCGGCCATTCGTCGCAATCTGCCCGTCCCAGGGCCGGCCCGCCTTTGCTGAATGGGGGGAAATGCCCCGAAAGCCCCTTCGCGCCCGGCTTACATTTGGCCCCCTATGCTGAGCCGCATTTTTCGCCTCAGTGCCGTTGGAGAGTTCGTGGGTTCCGGTAGTCACAGACATCAGCAGGGCGCCGGCCACGGCCACGCCGCTGCAGGACACAGCAGCACTGGATGGAAGCGCACGCAGGGTAGCCACGCATGAGTGTGCAGACCGTCAACGCCGCGATCGACGCCGGCCGCCCGGTGCTGCCCGTTGAAACGCCGATGGGCATGCCCGAACAGACCTTCACCGAGGGCCGCCTGCTCACCCCGCGCCAGCGCACCGCGCCGCGCATGATCGCGCTGCGCCGCTTCTATATCTTCGGCGGCACCGCGGCCATGACCGTGGCTGCCACCCACATGATGTGGAAGGTGTTGGCCACCAACGGCATCACCGTGCTGGAAGGCTGCCTGCTGGTGCTGTT
>DGIP01000209.1:0-4580 GCA_002386405.1 Stenotrophomonas maltophilia | reverse complement strand
GCTGCCTGCTGGTGCTGTTCGTGGCGCTGTTTGCCTGGATCGCGCTGTCGTTCGCCGGTGCCCTGGCCGGGTTCCTCACCGCCGTGTTCGACCGGGGCTACAAGCTGGGCATCGACCCGGACCAGCCGCTGCCGCAGGTGCATACCCGCACCGCGCTGCTGATGCCCACCTACAACGAAGACCCGCGCCGCCTGCTGGCTGGCCTGCAGGCCATCTATGAGTCGGTGGCCAGTACCGGGCAGCTGCAGCAGTTCGATTTCTTCGTGCTCAGCGACACCCGGCGCGAGGACATCGGCGCGGCCGAGGAACAGGCGTTCGCCGAGCTGTGCGATGCGGTGGGTGGCCATGAGCGGCTGTTCTACCGGCGCCGTGGCGACAACAGCGGGCGCAAGGCCGGCAACATCGCCGACTGGGTGCGCCGCTTTGGCGGCGGTTACCCGCAGATGCTGATCCTGGACGCCGACAGCCTGATGACCGGCGACACCATCGTGCGCCTGGTGGCCGGCATGGAACACAACCCCGACGTGGGCCTGATCCAGACCCTGCCGGCGGTGATCGGTGGGCGCACCCTGTTCGCGCGCATGCAGCAGTTTGGCGGGCGCGTGTACGGCCCGGTGATCGGGCGCGGCGTGGCGTGGTGGCACGGCGCGGAAAGCAATTACTGGGGCCACAACGCGGTGATCCGCACCGAAGCCTTCGCCGACAATGCCGGCCTGCCGCCGTTGCCGGGCCGGCAGCCGTTTGGTGGCCACGTGCTGAGCCACGATTTCGTCGAAGCGGCGCTGATGCGTCGCGGTGGCTGGGCCACCCACATGGTGCCCTACCTCAAGGGCAGCTACGAAGAAGGTCCGCCGACCCTGACCGACATGCTGGTGCGCGACCGCCGCTGGTGCCAGGGCAACCTGCAGCACGCCAAGGTGGTGGGTTCGCGTGGCCTGCACTGGGTCAGCCGCATGCACATGATGATCGGCATCGGTCATTACTTCACCGCGCCGATGTGGGCGATGCTGATGCTGATCGGCATTGCCATCCCGCTGTTCCAGGGCGGCATCGACTTCAGCGAAGTGCTGCACATGTCGCCGGGCCTGTACTGGCGCCAGCAGGATGAAACCCAGGTGATCCGCATGTTTGCCATCACCATGGCGGTGCTGCTGCTGCCCAAGGTGCTGGGCTACATCGCGATGTTGATTGATCCTGCCGAGCGACGCGGCTGCGGCGGTGGCATCCGCGCGTTCGTGTCGATGCTGCTGGAAACCGTGCTGGCGGCCCTGATGGCACCGGTGGTGATGTACGTGCAGTCGCGCGGCGTGGCCGAAGTGCTGGCCGGCAAGGATTCGGGCTGGGATGCCCAGCAGCGCGACGACGGCGGCATTTCCTGGCCGGCGCTGATCAAGGGCTACGGTGGCCTCAGCGTGTTCGGGTTGTTCATGGGCGTGCTGGCCTATGCGGTATCGCCGGCGCTGGCGGCCTGGATGGCACCGGTGGTGGTGGGCATGGTGCTGGCCATTCCGGTGGTCGCGTTGACCTCCGGGCGCCGTGCCGGCGACCTGCTGCACCGCCTGCGCCTGATGGAAATCCCCGAAGAAACCACCCCGCCCACCATCCTGCAGCGTGCCGCCGAACTGCGCCGCGCCGCCGCCCAGCGCGCCGGCCACTGACCGGCACTCCGTCTACCCCCATAATGGTTCCAGAACGTACTGGAGCCATCAGATGTCGCGCACGCTGGAAACCGTAGTCAACGAAACCGCCGCCAACCCGCAGTGGGCCGTGCTCTGGCTGCATGGCCTGGGCGCCGATGGCCACGATTTCGCCCCGATCGTGCCCGAGCTGCTGCGTCCGCACTGGCCGGCGATCCGCTTCGTGTTTCCGCACGCCCCGGTGCAGCCGATCACCATCAACAACGGCGTGCCCATGCGCGCCTGGTATGACATCGTCAGCATGGACTTCCGTTCGCGCGCCGATGCTTCCGGTGTGGATGCCTCGGTACAGGCGCTGGATGCCCTGATCGATGCGGAGGTCGCGCGCGGCATTCCGGTCGAGCGCATCCTGCTCGCGGGTTTCTCGCAGGGCGGGGCGATCATCCTCAGCGCTGCATTGCGCTCGACCCGTGCCATCGCCGGTCTGATCGCGCTTTCCACCTACCTGCCGGATCCGGAAGCCGCCATCAGCGCTGCCATTCCAAACGGCGCCCGCCCGCCGGTGTTCATGGCCCATGGCGCGCAGGATCCGGTGATCCCGCAGGTGATCGCCGCCGACACCGCCCAGCGGCTCACGGCAGCCGGTTTCCCGCTGGAGTGGCATTCCTATTCCATGGCCCACCAGGTCTGCGCCGAGGAGCTGCAGGCGCTGGGTGACTGGCTGGACGCGCGCTTCGCCACGGCCTGAGCCATGAACGACCCGCGCCAGCAGCTGTGGTTGCCCGAGCTGTGCCGCCTGCCGCGGCTGGGCGCGATGCTTGGCCTGGCAGAACTGGTCGTGGTGGTGGTGGCGCTGGCGCCGGATGGCAGCCGGCAATGGAGCGTGCCGGATTTCCTGTCGGCCAGCGGCCTGGCGTTGTGGCTGGCGGTGGCGGTCACGGTGAGCCTGTGCGCGGCGCGGGCGACCCTGTCGCGCCTCCCGGAAGCGTTGGGTTCGGCGGTGGCTGTGGCCATGGCCGCCCTGATCGCTGCTGCCTGCACCGGCATCGTGCACGCGCTGTACGCGGTGCTGGATGCGCGGGGTTTCGCCGGGGATGTCGGCTTCTGGCGGTTCACCCTGGGCTGCGCCACGGTCACCGCGCTGATCGTGGCGCTGGCGTTGCGCTACTTCTACGTGAGCGATCGCTGGAGCGCGCAGACCGTGGCCAACGCGCGTGCGCAGGCCGATGCGCTGCAGGCGCGGATCCGCCCGCATTTCCTGTTCAACAGCATGAACCTCATCGCCAGCCTGGTGCGGCGCGATCCGGAAGTGGCCGAGCGCGCGGTGCTGGACCTGTCAGACCTGTTCCGTGCCGCGCTGGGCGCGGGCGAGGGCGACTCCACCCTGCAGGCCGAGTGCGAACTGGCCGAAGCCTACCTGTCGATCGAATCGCTGCGGCTGGGCGAACGCCTGCAGGTGGAATGGCAACGCGAAGACGGCCTGCCATGGACCCTGCCGATGCCCCGCCTGGTGCTGCAGCCGTTGGTGGAAAACGCGGTGCTGCATGGCATCTCCCGACTGCCGGGCGGCGGCACCATCGTCATTGCGTTGACCTGCGAGGGCGGGCAGCTGCACATCCGCATCCAGAACCCCGCGCCCGATCCGGACGCGCGTGCGCTGCCGCTGATGCAGGGCGCCGGGCATGCGCAGCGCAACATCGCGCACCGCCTGGCCTGGCGGTTCGGCCCGGCCGCCCGGATGACGGGAGCATGGAACGACGGCTACTATGCCTGCGAAATCTTCGTGCCTGTCCAGTGAGGAAGCCTGCTTGAGAGTTGTCATCGCCGACGACGAGCCGCTCGCCCGCGAGCGCCTGCGCAGCCTGCTGGCCGAACAGCCGGGGGTCGAGGTGGTGGCCGAAGCAGAGAATGGCGAGCAGGCGCTGCATGCCTGTGCCGAGCTGCAGCCGGACCTGGTGCTGCTGGATATCGCCATGCCCGGGCTGGATGGTCTGGAGGCCGCGCGCCACCTGGCCACGTTCGACCCGCGCCCGGCGGTGGTGTTCTGCACGGCCTACGATGCGCACGCGCTGTCGGCGTTCGAGGCGGCGGCGATCGATTACCTGATGAAGCCGGTGCGCAGCGAACGGCTGGTCGCCGCGCTGGAACGCGCGCGGACCTTCCTGGCCGGCCGCAACGGGCAGCCCAGCGTGCCCAGCCAGCAGGCACGCACGCTGTTGTGCGCGCGCCTGCGCGGCAGCCTGCGGCTGATCCCGATCGACGACATCCACTACATGCAGGCCGAGGAAAAGTACGTGGTGGTGCACCACGCACGCGGCGAGGACCTCATCGAGGAATCGCTGAAGTCGCTGGAAGAGGAATTCGCCAGCCGTTTCGTGCGCATCCACCGCAACTGCCTGGTGGCCCGCCACGAACTGGTGGAGCTGCGACGAAATGGCGCAGGCCAGGTCCAGGCCGTGCTGCGCCATGGCAAGGCGCCGCTGGAGGTCAGCCGGCGCTGCGTGGCGAGCCTCAAACAGGATCTGAAACATCTGTGATGCAGTCACGACCAACGGTCTTGACCTACCGGTTGGCAATGTACCGGCGAACGGGCGCGACACCGCGGTAGGTATCGACCGTTGGTCGATACGCCTTCCGGCGGCGATAATGGGGCCATGACCAGCCTGCGCATCGCCACCCGAAAGAGCCCGCTTGCCCTGTGGCAGAGCGAACACGTTGCCGACCGCCTGCGCCTGGCCCACCCCGGGCTGGACGTGGTGCTGGTGCCGATGAGCACCCGCGGCGACGAGGTGCTGGACCGCTCGCTGGCCGCGATCGGCGGCAAGGGCCTGTTCCTCAAGGAACTGGAACTGGCCATGCTGCGCGGCGATGCGGACTGCGCGGTGCACTCGCTCAAGGACGTGCCGATGGAACTGGACGCCAATCGCGGCCAGCGAGCGGTCC
>DGIP01000210.1:896-7519 GCA_002386405.1 Stenotrophomonas maltophilia | reverse complement strand
CTCCACCGATGGCGGCCAGGCCCGCTCGCAGTCGCGGTTTGCCGGCATTGGCATGGCCCAGCCGCTGGGCGCGTTCACCCTGCAGCACACGCTGGGCAACGAATGGCACCAGACCGATGGCCAGCGCCAGCTGCACTGGGGCAGCACGCGCATGAGCGCACACAGCCAGCGCGCGCTGTCGCGCACCCGGCTGGGCAGCACGCTGAGCACGGAATTGGCGGCCGGTGGACTGCGCTGGCAGCCGCGGCTGGGCGCAACGGCGTATCACGCCCGGGAAGCGGCCTTCCATGAGTACGGGGCCGACGCCTTCGGGTTGTCGGTGGGCGCGGGAACGCGCAGCGGTGTGCAGCTGGAGCTGGGCAGCACCTTCCGTGGTCGCCTGGGCCACGGCTGGTCGCTGCGGGGGGATGCCGCGATGTTCCGTTCGATGGCCTACCGCGCCGATGTGCGCAGCGCAACGCTGCACGGTGCCGGCGGGCAGGCGTTCGCGGTGCCGGGGCTGGCACCTTCAGGCATGGATTACCGGGTGATGCTGGGCGCCGACTATCGCTACCTGCGCGCCGATTTCGGCGGCGCGGTGATGGCGGAGCGGTTGATGGGCGTTCGCGATGTGCAGGCGCAGATGCAGGTGCGCATGGCGTTCTGATGCGGCGCGTGGCCGCCCAACCCTAGGGTTGGGCGGCTGAAGCGGTCTGGCCGCCGAGGCTGCGCGACAGGAAGGCCAGCAGGCGGGTGTAGTACTCGCGCTGGTGTTCCGGGGTGTAGAAGCCGTGGCCTTCACTTTTGTAGTACAGGGCTTCGACCGGACTGCCGGCCTTGCGCAGCGCCGCCTCCATCTTCTTGGTGTGCTGGATCGGGGCGCGCTTGTCTTCGCCGCCGGCGGCCAGGAACACCGGCACTTTCACCTGCGCGGCCAGGTTCACCGGCGAACGCTCGCCCAAGGCTTCCGGCGCGCCCAGCCAGTCGCGCAGGTAGGTCATGACGGAACGGTCGCTCTGGATGTCGCCGCGCTCGAACATCAGCGGCAGGTCGTAGATGCCCACGTAGCCGGCCGCACACTGGTACAGCCCCGGCTCGCGCACGGTGCCCATCAACGCCGCATAGGCCCCGTAGCTGGCGCCGTAGATGCAGATGCGCTTTTCATCGGCAATGCCCTGCTCGATCGCCCAGCGCGTGGCATCGGTCACGTCGTCCTGCATGCGCAGGCCCCACTGGTGCTTGGCCGCAGCGGTGTGCGCGCGCCCATAGTTGGACGAGCCGCGGAAGTTGATCTGCAGCACTGCATACCCGGCCGCCGCGAGCAGCTGGGTTTCATGCTCATAGCCGCCTTCGTCGAACACGCCGATCGGCCCACCATGCGGCACCACCACCATCGGCAGCCGGCGCGCGTCCCTGCCATTGGGCACGGTCAGGAAGCCATGCAACGGCAGGCCATCGCGCGCCTTCAATGCCACCGGGCGCACCTGTGCGCTCTGTGACGGATCGATCCAGCTGCTGCGGCTGGCCAGCAGCGTGGCCTTCTTCTCCACCGTGTCGTAGCGGTAGAAGTCGCCCGGGTTGCTGCCCGACCAGGTCTGCGCCAGTACGATGCGCCCGTCGCGGGTGCTGGAGGTGATGTACACCGGGCTGCGCAGCGCCGCCTGCAGGCTGCGGTACAGCCGCGCGGTGCTGGAGGTGTCGTCGAAGAAGCGCGCCTTCGGCACGTCGCCGTAGTAGAGCGCGCCCACCGGAATGCGGGTGCCCGGCTGGTAGATCACCAGGCCCGGGTCCACCACCTCGTCGCGCAGCAGGGTGTGGCGCTCGTTGGTCTGCGGGTTCCAGCTGACGATGGCATCGGGGCCCTCGGTCTGCTCGATCCACAGGTAGGCCAGGCTGCCGTCGGCGGAGAAGCCCAGCGGCTTCTCGACGCGCCGGCTGACCGCTTCATCGTTGAGCAGCACCCAGTCGTCGCCGCGCTGCACGCGGTAGTACAGCTTCTGCACGTTGTCCGAGCCCGAGCCCAGTGCGAACCGCACTTCACCGCTGTTGTCGGTAGTGAAGTACGCGCCTTGGACGGGCGAGCGCGCCACCACGATCCGTCGCCCAGTCACCGCGTCCATGCGTTCGATGCGGGTGTAGGGATTTTCGGCGAACGGCCACACGGCAATCAGCACGTTGCGCTCGTCATCGACGAGATCGTCGGTCAGGAACGCCGACACCTGGCTGTCGTTGAGCCCACCGACCCGATAGCCGACCAGCAGCTCGCCGCTCTTGCCATCGGCGTTGATGCCGTACAGCTCGCCGGTCGGGCGGGGTTTGTCCAGGCGGCCCCACTTCTGCGCCAGTCCGATCACCAGGCGCTGGTTGCTGACCCAGTCGAAGCTGCCGGCGTGGTTGTCGCGCGGCGGGCGGAACGAGCCGACCATCGCCATGTCGGACGTGCGCAGGATCGCGATGGCGGTCGCGTCCTGGAGCGGCACGCTGGCGGCGACATAGGTGCCGTCCGGCGAAATCTTGATGTTGGTGAACGCATCGTCGCGCAGGTAGCGCTCCAGGTCGACCGCGCCGGCCCCCGCCGACAGCAACGCACAGCCGGCGCCCAGCAGCGCGGCCATCAGTGTCTTGCGCATCCTTCCCCCTTGGTCCGGACCCCCTGTCCGGGTCGCCGATTCTAGACAGAACCGCGCGCGCGGCGCCATCCGCCCACGGCCAGAAACACGAACGGCACCCGGAGGTGCCGTTCGTGCGTCATCGTGGTTGCGCTCAGGGCGAGGCGGCGGCCGCCGCGCCTGCGGTCTTGCCACCCAGGCTGCGCGACAGGAATGCCAGCAGCTTGCCGTAGTACTCGCGGCGGTGCGGGTCGGTATAGAAGCCGTGGCCTTCGGTGGAGTAGTACAGCGATTCCACCGGCACGCCAGCCTTCTGCAGCGCCGCTTCCATCCGCTTGGTGTGCTGGATCGGGGCGCGCTCGTCTTCGCCGCCCGCCGCCAGGAACACCGGCACCTTGATGCGGTCGGCAAGGTTGACCGGCGAAACCGCGGCCACGTCGTTGGGGCTGCCCAGCCATTCCTTCAGGTAGGTGCTGCCCGAGCCGCTGCGCTGGACATCGCCGGTGGTGTGCATCATCGGCAGGTCGTACACGCCGACGTAGCCGGCGGCGCAGCGGTACATGCCCGGTTCGCGGGCCGCGCCCATCATCGCCGCGTATGCGCCGTAGCTGGCGCCATAGATGCAGACCCGGGCGGGATCGGCGTGGCCCTGGCTGATCGCCCAGCGGGTCGCATCGGTCACGTCATCCTGCATGGCAGCGCCCCACTGCTTGGCGCCGGCATGCTGGTAGGCGCGGCCGAAGTTGCCCGAACCCCGGAAGTTGACCTGCAGTACCGCGTAACCGGCCCCGGCCAGCATCTGCGCTTCCGCGTCATAGCTGCCGTCGTCGAAGATGCCGAAGGGGCCGCCATGCGGCATCACCACCATCGGCGGCTTCGCCCCTGCCGACGCGGCCGGCAGGGTCAGGTAGCCGTGCAGCTCCATGCCGTCGCGCGCTTTGAAGGCATACGGCTGGACCTTGGCGGCGGTGTCCGGGTCGACCCATGCGCCGCGGCTGATCAGGTGCTCGGCCTTCTTGGCGACGGTGTCGAAGATGTAGAAGTCACCCGGATTGCTTCCCGACCAGGTTTCCACCAGCACGCTGCGGCCATCGCGCGTGCTGGAGGCGATGAACACCGCATCGCCGCCGAACGCTGCTTCCAGGCTGCGGTACAGGCGGGCGTCGGCCGAGGTTTCGTCGAAGAAGCGGGTGCGCGGCTTGTCGCCCAGGTAGAGCGCACCCACCGGAACGCGGGTGCCGGGGCGGTAGATCAGCCGGTCCGGGTCCACCACCGGGTCACGCAGCAGCGGGTTGCGGGTGCCGGTGGCCGGGTCCCAGGTCACGATGGCATCGGGGCCGTTGGCCTGCTGCACCTGCAGGTAGGCGGTCTTGCCGTCTTCGGAGAAACCGAGCGCGGTTTCGATGCGGCCGGTATCGGCTTCATCGTTGACCAGCTTCCAGGTATCGCCGATGGCATCGCGGTAGTAGAGCTTGTTGACGTTGTCGATGCCGGCGCCATGGGCAAAGCGGATCTGCCCGCTCGGGTCGCTGGTGAAATCGGCGCGGCGCACCGGCGACCGGGCCACGGTGACGCGGCGGCCACTGGCGATATCCATGCGATCGACACGGGTGAAGGGATCTTCGGAGAACGGCCACACGGTAACCAGCACGTTGCGCTCGTCCTGCGGCATCGAATCGATCAGGAAGGCGGCCACGGCCTCTACCTTCTTGGGCTGGATACGGGTGCCGGGCCCCTTGCCTTCCACCCGGTAGCCGACCAGCAGTTCACCACGGCCGCCATTGGCGTTCATGGCGTACAGCTCACCGGTGAGCTGGGGCTGGTCGAGGCTGCCGAACTTTTCGGCCAGGCCGATCAGCACGCGCTCGTTGTTGACCCAGTAGAAACTGGTGGCGTGGTTGTTGCGCGGCGGCACGAACGAGCCGGTGACCTTGCCGGTGGCGCGGCTCAGGATCGCCAGTGCGGTGCGGTCTTCCATCGGCACGGTGGCCGCGTAATAGTCCCCGCCCGGGGACAGCTTGATGTCGGTGAACGTGTCGCGCTTGAGATAGCGCTCAAGGTCCAGGTCCGCAGCGGAACCCTGCCCCACCGGCCCGAACAGCAGGGCCACGACGGCCAGGGCCGCCCATTTCGAGTACTTCATCCTTCCCCCTCCAACCAGACACCTTGTCCGTGATCGGCGATTCTAGACAGTTCGACGTGGGACAGGCCAGTGGCGACGCTCCCGGGCGCTTGCGGCCCGGAAAGAAAAATGGCACCGCGAACGGTGCCATTTAGACGAGCATTGACGGAGAGAGAGAGAGAGATCAATGCACGCCGCGGAACGCCAGGCTCAGGGCCAGGATGGACAGGATCACGGCGATGGTGCCGTCGAGGATCCGCCAGGTACGGGGTTTGGTGAACAACGGGGCCAGCAGGCGGGCACCGAGGCCTTGGCCGGTCAGCCACAGGCAGCTGGCGGTGACCACGCCGGCGGCGAAGGCCATGCGGGCATTGCCGAAGTTTTCGGCGATGGAGCCGATCACCATCATGTCCAGCCAGAAGTGCGGGTTGATCAGCGAGAAGCCGACCGCGGCGGTCAGCACGGCGCGGCGCGAGGTGTTGTCGCCGTCATCGACCTGCATGCCGCCGCCACCGGCCAGCGCGCGCCGGGCGGACTGCCAGGCGTACCAGCTGAGGAAGGCCACGCCGCCCCACAGCACCACGGTGGTGAGCCACGGCAGTGCCTGGGTCAGGGTGCGCAGGCCGGCCACGCTGGCGAAAATGAAGACGGCATCGATCGCGGCGCAGGTCGCCACGACCGGCACGATGTGCTTGCGCAGGATGCCCTGGCGCAGGATGAAGGCACTCTGGGCCCCGACCACGGCGAACAGGCCGATGCCGGCTGCGGCACCACTGAGCCACGCGGCCAGACCGGGGCCGCCGGAAATGAAGGAGAACATGGGATACCACCTGTCTTGCTGGGGGGCGGTGCCTCGCCAAGGCGTACAGCACCGTGATGGCGCGTATTGTCGCGCCGCAACATGGAAAAGTAGAGCTAAACTTACTTAACCATCTTTAGCGGAACTTAAGACGATGCGCATTGACCATGCCCAGCTCCGCGCCCTGGCGGCGGTGATCCGCGAAGGCAGTTTCGAGCGGGCGGCGCAGTCGCTCAACGTGACGGCCTCGGCGGTGTCGCAGCGGGTGAAGGCGCTGGAGGACCGGGTCGGGCGGCTGCTGGTGAAGCGCTCTTCGCCGGCGGTGGCCACGCCAGAAGGCCAGGTGCTGGTGCAGCTGGCCGAGCAGACGGCGCTGCTGGAGCACGATGCGCTGCACCGGATGGGCATCGCGGACGAGGACCTGCCGCACGCGAGCATCCCGGTGGCGGTGAACCACGACAGCCTGGAAACCTGGTTCCCGGAGGCGGCGCTGAGTTTCGCGCGGCAGACGGGGACGACGCTGGACCTGCGTTCGGAAGACCAGGACCACACGGTGGCACTGCTGCGCCAGGGCGCGGTGCTGGGCGCGGTGACCACGCTGGACGAGCCGGTGCAGGGCTGCCAGATCCACGCGCTGGGCAGCATCCGCTATGCGGCCACGTGCACGCAGGCGTTCCACGACCGCTACTTTGCAAAGGGGGTGAACGCGCAGTCGCTGGCGCAGGCGCCGGTGCTGGTGTTCAACCGCAAGGACGACATGCAGGCGCGGTTCGCGCGGCGGCTGGCGGGCGACTACCTGCCGATGACGGCGCCCACCTGGTGGGTGCCGTCGACGCGGGCGTTCGTGCAGGCCAACGTGGGCGGGCTGGGCTGGACGATGAATCCGCTGCCGCTGGTCAAGCGCCATCTTGATGCCGGGCGGCTGGTGCTGATGAAGCCGCGCGCGTGGGAAGACGTGCCGCTGTACTGGCAGCACTGGAAGGGCGACGTGCAGACGATGGCGCTGCTGACCAAGGCGGTTCTGGCGGCGTCGGCTACGTTGGTGCGCCGCAAACGGTAGGTACCCACCGTTGGTGGGTACGCCTTCACGTGCCGACCAACGGTCGGCACCTAC
>DGIP01000210.1:0-670 GCA_002386405.1 Stenotrophomonas maltophilia | reverse complement strand
CAACGGTCGGCACCTACCGTGCCTTCAAGCATCCAGCGCAGGGGCGTTCGATGGAATCGGATCCGGTCTATCTGCATATCCGGGTGGTGCTGAGCATCATCCTGGGGTTGAGCATCACCACGCTGGTGAAGGGGTTGGCGTCGATCATCGAGCACCCGGCCCGGCGTGGTGGGTGGTCGGGCATCCATCTGTGCTGGCTGCTGTGGACGCTGGTGTCGGTGGTGACGTTCTGGTGGTGGGAGTTCCGGCTGGCCGGGGTGCGGCAGTGGACGTTCGGGCTGTATCTGTTCGTGATTGGCTACTGCGCCAGCTGGTACATGCTCTGCGTGCTGCTGCTGCCCGATGACCTGCGCGAGTACGGCAGTTACGAGAAGTACCTGCTGGAACGGCGCGCGGGCTTCTTCGGGATGCTGGCGCTGGTGACCCTGCTGGACCTGGGCGACACGGCGATCAAGGGCCACAGCCGCTGGCAGATGCTGGGCGAGGCGTATCCGGTGCACACCGGGATCATGCTGGTAATTGCCGGGGTGGGCATCGCCAGCAGTTCGCGGCGGGTGCACTTGGGGCTTGCCGTGGGAGCGCTTGTTTACCAGTGCGGTTATTTCCTTGCTGAATATTTCACGTTGGGGTCGGATTGATCGGCTCCGGTGGCACAGCCACGCAGGGCGTG
>DGIP01000099.1 GCA_002386405.1 Stenotrophomonas maltophilia | reverse complement strand
GGTGATCGCCGGCCCGCCGGTCGACGGCGCCACGGCGACCGCCGAGGGGCTGGAAGCGCAGGTGCGAGCGCTGCGCGGCGATCAAGGCTGAAAGCGCCAAAACCGGTGGATTCCACAAAAATCTCCCCTTCGGCGTTCATGTAAACGCATACATCGCCGGGAACATCGGGTAGATTACCGCCCATAGGGGGTGTCGCTTGGCGTTGGGAGACGCCGGGAGACAGCCAATGGAATGGAGTCGTACGTGAATCATCTGCCGCCACCCACCCCACCGGGCGTTGTCGTCCCCAACCATCTGGTCTGGGCCATCCTGACAACGCTGTTCTGCTGCCTGCCGTTGGGCGTGGTGTCGATCGTGTATGCGGCCCAGGTCGATGGCCGCCGCGCGGCCGGCGACCTGGCCGGTGCGTATGACGCATCGCGCAAGGCCGGCGGATGGGCACTGGCATCGGCGCTGGCCCTGCCGGTACTGCTGCTGTTGTGGTTTGGCCTGTTTGGCGGCATGGCCGCGCTGGGCGCTCTTTCCGACCTGTGAAACACCCTTCGTTCAACCCACCCAAGAAAATGGAGCTTCACCGATGAACGCCACTGCCCCGCAAGTCCCCAACAACCTGGTCTGGGCCATCCTGACCACCCTGTTCTGCTGCCTGCCGGCCGGCATCGTGTCGATCGTGTATGCCGCGCAGGTCAACGGCAAGCTGGCCGTCGGTGACATCGCCGGTGCGCGCGAGTCGTCGGACAAGGCCAAGAAGTGGGCCATGTGGTCGGCCATCATCGGCGTCGTGGCCATCGTGCTCTACATCATCCTGGTCGTGGTGATGGGCGTTGGCGGCGCGATGAGCGGCGGCAACTACTGATCGCCCCCTGGACGGCCCGGTCCGGCGCCCGCGAAGGGTACCCGGCTCGGGCCGTTCCGCCGTCATGACGATGCCTTCCCGTTCCACCCTGTCGCGTTGGGCGCCGCTGGCCGTCACGGCCGGGCTGGCCGTGGGCGCGACCGTGGTGCTGCGCCACGTCAGCCCGTACGCCGGCAACAGCCCGCTGCCGGGTTGCCCGCTGTATGCATTGACCGGGTTGTACTGCCCTGGTTGCGGCAGCACCCGCTGCCTGTATTCGCTGGTGCACTTCGACTGGTCCGGCGCGATGGCGATGAATCCGCTGCTCGTGATCTCGCTGCCGTTCCTGCTGTTGATGCTGCTCAACAACGCAGGCGTGCGCATGCGCGCACTGGACCCGCTGATGCGGGTGCTGGCCAATCCCACCTTCTGGCTGGTGCTGCTGGTCGGCTATGCGGTGCTGCGCAACCTGCCGTGGATGCCGTTCGCCCTGTTGGCGCCTTAGGTCACCCAGCCGGCAATGACCAGCAACGCAAGCGCGGCCATCCACAACAACAGCATGCGCCAGACCAGGCTCATCGCATCGCGCAGCTCCGGCAGGCGGCGCCACACCGGCACCATGCCCGCATCGCTGTAATCGTGCGCGTCTTCGCGCAGTTCGGCACTGACACTGGCGCGCGCCACGGCGCCCAGGAAATCCGTGGAGGCCGCCCAGCTGTTGCCGCGCGCTTCGCGCCAGGCCTTGAAGGCCGTATCGAAGTTGCCCACCAGCGCCATCGACAGCGACATCAGCTGCGCCACCGGCCACTCCAGCCACGACAGCACCTGGCGCGCGCCCACCACGGTTTCCACGTCGGCCAGTGAGCGCATAGGCCCCACCGCCAGCAGCGCGAGCAGGCGGTACGCCAACGCGCCGACCGGGCCCAGCAGCAGGAACCAGAACAGCACCGCGAACCAGCGCCGCAGGGCGTTGAGCACCGTGACTTCAACCAGCGAGGGCACGTCTTCGTGCAGGCTGCCGCCGGCCGACTGCAGCTGGCCGATGGCCGCATGCCGGGCATGCGCATCATCGGCGTCGATCACCGCTTCCACGTCGCGGTCGAGGTCGCGTGGCCCCCAGCACATCACCAGCGTGGCGATGCCCAGCAGCAGCGACGGCAACCCGAACAGGCGGTCATGCAGCGCCCATTGCAGCAGGGCCAGCACCAGCACGAACGGAACCACCGCCACCAGCCAGCCGTGGCGGCCGCGCCAGAAGCCGGTTTCGGCCGCATGCGCGTCCAACCACTGCAGCCAGCGCCGGTACCAGCCGAAGCGACGCAGCGCCACGGCCGCGGCAGGCGCGACATGGCCCAGGGCCAAGGCGACCAGTACTGCGACCAGGGTGGTGAACATGGCGGCCTCCGTTCGGTTTCTGGGCGCTACTATGCCTTGGGACCCGGCAATTCCCCGGGTCACAGGTAATGTATGCCGCCCCGTGTTCAGGCAGCGGCAACGTGGTGCCTGGGTCAGCTCACCTGGTTGCGGTACCAGTGCTCGATCAGGCTGCGTGAAATCGAGATCGGCGGCGACAGGCGGATGCCCACCCCGTCGTCTTCGATGTCACGGGCCAGCGCCGCGCCCACTTCCTCGGCAGTGAACCAGCGCGCGTCTTCCAGCTCGCCATCCACGGTGGGCTCGTCGTCTTCGGCCGTTGCACTGAAGCCCAGCATCAGCGCGCCCGGGAACGGCCATGGCTGGGTGCCGAGGTAGCGGCAGCTGCGCACGCGCACCCGGCTTTCCTCGAAGACCTCACGGACCACGGTCTGTTCCAGCGATTCGCCCGGCTCCACGAACCCGGCCAGCACCGAATAGCGGCGCGGGGCCCAGTTGGCCTGGCGGCCGAGCAGCAGGCGCCCGTTGTTTTCGACCGCCACGATCACCGCCGGGTCCACGCGCGGGTAGTGTTCGGTGTTGCACTTGACGCAGCGGCCGATGAAACCGCCACGGGTGAAGGCCACGGCGCCGCCGCACACGCCGCAGAAGCGGGTGCGCGACTGCCAGTAGGACATGCCGCGGGCGTAACAGAAGGCGCTGGCATCGGCGGCCGACCAGGTGGTGGCCGATTCGCGCAGGTCCACGCGCTGGGGCGCCGGGGCATCGACGGTGGCGGATTCGACCGAGAACCACGCCTGCTCGCCGCGCAGGCCGAGGAAGATGGCCGTGCCGGGGCCGCCCCCGACCTGGGCACCGGTCAGCGCCAGC
>DGIP01000097.1 GCA_002386405.1 Stenotrophomonas maltophilia | reverse complement strand
CTGGCCCTGCAGCGCATCGCGCCGGCCGACCCGCTGGGCAGCCGCAGCGTGATCGACCTGGGCAGCGATCCGTTCGCCGTCGCCGCGCAGCACGACGACCCGACCCAACCGCTGGAACCGCTGGCCCTGCACGAACGCCTGCCGGCGTTGTACGAAGCCGCGCGCAGCGGCCGGGTCGACCGCGCCCTGCAGCTGCTGGCCGCCGGGGCGGACCCGCAGGGCCTGCCCGACCCGACCTGGCGCGACCAGCGCAGCCTGGTGGTGCTGGCCGCCGTGCTGCCCGACCTGCGCCTGCTGCGCGAGCTGATCGCGCGTGGCGTAGGCGTCAACACCCCGCACAAGGGCATGACCCCGCTGCTGGCCGCCACCCGCGACAGCTGGCATGGCCGCCCGGAAGCGGTGATGACCCTGCTGGCCAACGGCGCCGATTCGCGCGCGGTCGACAGCGACGGCAACACCCCGCTGCACCACGCCGCGCGCAGCTCCGACCCCGGCGTGGCCGCATTGCTGCGTGATGCCGCGGCTGAAGTGGATGCACTGAACAATGACGGCTGGTCGCCGCTGGCGGTGGCCTGCCAGGTCGGCAACTGGCGGCTGGCGCGGTTCCTGCTCGAGCGCGGCGCGCGTACCGAACCGGCCGAAGGCACCCCGGTGCTGCTGGCTGCAGCCGGCACCGAAGAAGACGATCCGGCCGGCGTGCAGCTGCTGCTCAAGCACAAGGCACGCGCCGATGCGCGCGACCGCCAACGCCGCAGCGCCCTGCATGAAGCGGCCTTGGCCGGCCACGTAGACATCATCGATGTGCTGCTGGCCGCCGGCGCCAACCTCGAATCGCGCGATGCGCTGTCGCGCACGCCGTGGCTGGAAGCCGCGCGCGGTGGCCGTGCCGGCGTGGTCGAACACCTGCTGCCGCACAAGCCCGACCTGCATGCGGTCGACGTGGAAGGCCGCAACGCGGTGCTGCTGGCCTGCATGGCCGACAACGTCTCGCCGTTGCTGGTCCGCCGCCTGCTGGACCTGGGCATTGCCGCCGACGTGCCGGATCCGCAGGGCCGCCGCGCGGTGGATATCGCGGCCGCCGCCGGGCGCTGGGCGATCGTCTCGCTGCTGGACCGCAGCTATCCGCTGCCCACCGCGGTGAGCGATGGCCTGGCCAGCGCCGGCGATGACGACAGCGGCCAAGGCAGCCCGGCACTGCCGGACCGCCCGCCGCTGGAACTGCTGCGCGAAGCGCTGGGTTTCGGCAACGTGGATGGCATGGCCTCGCTGGCCCGCCTGTGCAGCCCGGACGAACTGGGTGGCCTGTTGCACGATGGCGAACTGGCGCTGGACCCGCACGCGGTGGACTGGCTGCTGGCGCATGGCGCCGCGCCGGAAGTCCTGGATGCCTGCGGCGATACCCCGATGTTCGCGCTGCTGGCGCGCGGCATCGATGCGGTGCCCGCGCTGCAGGTGCTGCTGCGCCGGGGCGTGTCGCCGACCGGCGTCGGTGGCCTGGCGCGCCTGCTCAGCGCCTGCGCCCAGCACGACCAGGCCGCGCGCGGGCTGGAACAGCTTGCACTGGAACTGCTGGAGCGCGGTGCCGATCCCTTCGCGCCATCGCCGGCCGGCGATCCGCCGTTGTCGCTGGCCGTGCGCCTGGGCTGGCTGCGCCTGCAGCAGGCCCTGCTCACCCTCGGCGTGGACCGCGAAGCGCGCGACAGCCACGGCATGACCGCGCTGCACCTGGCCACCGCGCTGGCCCGCGAAGGCTCGCTGAAGCTGCTTGTCCAGCAGGGCGCCTCGCCCGAAGCCCGCGCGGCCGATGGCCAGACCCCGCTGGGCGTGGCGCTGTCGATCGGCCGCCGCGACCTGGCCGACTGGCTGGATTGGCGCGTGTGGCAGCTGCCGCGCCGCGCGCTGCGTGCCGCCGATCTTCCCGCGGCCGCGATGGCGGGCGATGCCGACGCGGTGCGCCGCCTGAACGACCTGGGCTTCGCCGTGGACGTGGTGGATGCGCAGGGCTGCACCGCGCTGCTGCGTGCCGCCGGTGGTGGCCACCTGGCCGTAGTCGACCTGCTGCTGGCGCGTGGCGCCAACCCGCAGCACGCTGCAGCCAGTGGTGCCACGCCGTTGTCGGCAGCAGTGAGCATGCGCCAGATCGACATCGTGTCGGCGCTGCTGGATGCCGGTGCGGAGCTGGAATACAAGCTGCCCGGTGGCGTGACCGTGCTGATGCTGGCCTCGGCACTGGGCCTGCCGGACATCGCCGCGCGCCTGCTCACCGCCGGTGCCGATGTCCACGCCAGTGATGCGCAGCAGCTGGGGCCGCTGCATTGCGCGGCCCTGTACGGCTTCGGTGCGCGCGATCGTTCGCGCCTGCTGGCCCTGCTGGATACCTTGCTGCTGGCCGGTGCCGAGCCGGACCAGGCCGCGGCCGGGTCGGTCACCCCGCTGCTGTTGCTGCTGGGCGCGCGCGCCGAGCCGGGCACGGCGTGCGACGAGCAGATCGTGCTGGCCGCCGTGGAGCGCCTGCTGGATGAAGACGTATCACTGGAGGCGCGCGATCCGCGTGGCTTCGGTCCGCTGCATCTGGCGGCATTGCACGGCTTGCCGCTGCTGGTGCAGCGCCTGCTGCGTGCCGGGGCTGATCCGGACGTGCGCGATGCGCTCAACCGCAGCCCGCGCGAGATCGCGGTGATGCGCGGTTTCATCGACGTGGCCGGCGAGTTCGAACCGCGCGTGCCGGGCGTTTCTTCGATGGCCCGGTTCCTGCGCGATAACGGTTAATCGCGGCGTTCGCCCTCTTCTTTTCCGTCGCGACTCGCATCGGCCTCGAACAGGTGCATCAGGTCTGCACGTGCATCGCGTGAGGTCTGGATCACTGCGGCTTCGTCGTCGTAGACCAGGTACTGGTCGCGCAGCAGTTTCTCGTCATGTTCGCGGAAGCGCTCCACGTGGGCGCGCGCGGTCTCGGTCGGGATGCCGAGCGCGGTCAGCACCCGCTCGCTCATATCCAGGCTGGTGCCAAATACCTCGCGGAACGGCTCGGCCGACATGTCCATCAAGCGCCACGCATGCTGGCGGTTGCGCGCCCGGGCCAGCACCACCGCATTCGGGTACATGCGCCGGATCAACCGCGTGGCACGCATGTTCGCCTCCGGGTCGTCCAGCGTGATCACGAACACGCGCACGTTCTCGCCGCCCGCCGCGCGCAGCATCTCGGGGCGGGTCGGGTCGCCGTAGTACAGCTTGTTGCCGAAGCGGCGCAGGTCCGACACGGTGTCCGGGTTCGCCTCCAGCGCCACGAACGGAATCTTCTGCGCGGTCAGCAGGCGCGCCACCACCTGGCCGAAACGGCCCATGCCGGCAATCATCACGGTGATCCCGTCGCCGCCGTTGTCCACCTTGTCGGCCGGCGGCTTGTCACCGGCCGACGCATGTTCGCTGCCGAGCAGGCGCAGCAACGCGATCATCAGCAGCGGCGTGAGCCCCATCGACAGGCCCACGATCGCCACCAGCCGGTCGTGGTTGGCGTCACCCAGCAGATGCACGCGCTGCGCCTCGTTGAACACCACGAACGCGAACTCGCCGCCGAGCCACAGCACGCTGCCCAGCATCAGCGCATGCCGCGTACTCAGCCGTGCCACCCTGCCGATCCCGAACAGCAGCCCGAACTTGACCACCAGCAGCGCCGTCACGCCAATGGCGATCAGCGCCGGTTCGGCCACCACGCGGTCCAGGTCGATGCCCATGCCCACCGCGATGAAGAACAGCCCCAGCAGCAGGCCCTTGAACGGTTCGATCTGCGATTCCAGCTCGTGCCGGAACTCCGAATCCGACAGCAGCACCCCGGCCAGGAACGCGCCCAGGCTCGGGCTGAGCCCCGCCTCCTGCATGAACCAGGCCGTGCCCAGCACCACCAGCAGCGCCATGGCCGTGAACACTTCCGGGCTGCGCGTGCGCGCGATGATGTTGAACAGCCGGCGCAGCACCGGCCGCCCGCACAGGATCACCACCGCCAGCGCGCCCAGCGCCACGGCCACATCGTTCCAGCTCAGGGTTTCGTTCTTGGCCCCGCCCAGCAGCGGAATGGCGGCCAGCAGCGGAATGGCGATCAGGTCCTGGAACAGCAGGATGGCAAAGCCCAGCCGCCCGTAATCGCTGTTGATGCCCTTGTGTTCGGACAGCAGCTGCAGGCCCACCGCGGTGGACGACAGCGCCAGCGCGATACCCACGATCAGCGCGGCCTTCCACTGGAAGTGGTCCAGCATCAGCAGGCTGCCCAGCACCAGCGCGCTCAGCGCCACCTGCGCCGCACCCGCGCCGAACACCGAACGCCGCATTACTTTCAGGCGCGTCGGCGACAGTTCCAGGCCGATCACGAACAGCAGCATCACCACGCCGATCTCGGCCGCGCCCAGGATCCGGTCCGCGTCCTGCACGAAGCCCAGCCCATCCGGGCCCAGCACCACGCCGGCGGCCAGGTAGCCCAGCACCGCGCCCAGCCCGAGCTTCTTGAATACCGGCACCGCGATCACCGCGGCCAGCAGCAGCACCAGGGCCAGTTCCAGGGCACCGCTATGCATGGGGAATCCCGTGTGTCGAAGCGTCGGCCCGTCGCCGGCGGCTCATTATGCGGCCGCGCGCGTCAATGACCTTCAACCGCGCCCGAATGCCGGCGGGGCAGGGGTTGACCCCGCCTGCCCGCGGGTCCAGACTCCGCCGGCGCCGTTCGGTGGCGCAAACACCCATCCGGAGTCCTCAACCCATGTCCAGCGACAGTAGAAGTCGACCTTGCTCGACGCCAGCGATGGCCACCGCCTGACACGGGACGGTTCGCCAGCGCTGGCGTCGCGCGAACGCGATCCACAAGGCGAACCCCATGAACCAGAAAGACCTCCTGCGCCCGGTGGCGGATGCCGCCGCCCTGAGCGCACCCCTGCAGGACTTCAACACCGCCGACGCGGTGGAATACCTCAACACCCTGGAGCTGTCGCGCGCCGCCGACACCCTGGCCGCGTTGCCGTTGCCGCGCGCGGTGAAAATGCTCGAGCAGCCCGAGCTCACCCGCAGCGGCGACCTGGTCGCCACGCTGCCGGTGGCCAAGGCAGCCGCGCTGCTGGGCCTGATGGCCGACGACCGTGCCACCGACATCGTCCATGAGCTGGACGAGGACGAACGCGCACGCCTGATCCCGCTGCTCAGCGCCGATTCGCGCCAGGCCATCCAGCAGCTGCTCAGCTACCCGGCGCACACCGCCGGCGCGCTGATGACCACCGAATTCGTCAGCGTGCCCGCCGACTGGACCGTGGGCCGCACCCTGCAGCACATCCGCGAAGTCGAGCGCACCCGCGAGACCGTGTACGCCATCTACGTGCTCGACCCGGCCACCCAGGCCCTGCAGCAGGTGGTCACCATGCGCCGGCTGATCACCGGCCTGCCGGACGAGCCGATCCTGGAGGTGGCCCAGGTCAACCCGCCGGTCACCGTCGATGCCATGCTCGACCAGGAAGAAGTGGCGCAGCTGATCCGCCGCCACGACCTGCTCGCCATTCCGGTGGTCGATGCCCGCCAGCAGGTGCTGGGCATCGTCACCGTGGATGACATCCTGGATGCGCTGATCGAAGAATCCACCGAAGACGCGCACAAGTTCGGCGGCATGGAAGCGCTGGAAAAGCCGTACATGCAGATCGGCTTCTTCGAGATGCTGCGCAAGCGTGCCGGCTGGTTGAGCGTGCTGTTCCTCGGCGAAATGCTCACCGCCAGCGCCATGCAGCATTACGAGGACGAGCTGGCTCGTGCCGTGGTGCTCACGCTGTTCATCCCGCTGATCATGAGCTCGGGCGGCAACTCCGGTTCGCAGGCCACCTCGCTGCTGATCCGCAGCCTGGCGCTGCGCGAACTGCGCCTGCGCGACTGGTGGAAGGTCGCCCTGCGCGAAGTGCCCACCGGCATCACCCTGGGCGCCATCCTCGGCGTGCTGGCGATGATCCGCATCGTGTCCTGGCAGCTGCTCGGCCTGCACGACTACGGCGAGCACTGGCAGCTGCTGGCGCTCACCATCGGCGCGGCGCTGGTTGGCATCGTCACGTTCGGCTCGCTGTCCGGCTCGATGCTGCCCTTCATCCTCAAGCGCCTGGGCTTCGACCCGGCCAGTGCCTCGGCGCCGTTCGTGGCCACCCTGGTCGACGTCACCGGCCTGGTGATCTACTTCAGCATCGCCGCAATGATCCTGGGCGGCACGCTGCTGTAAATGGCCCTGTCGCCACGCCGCATGCGGCGTGGCGTTGCGGCCGTAACCGATCGCTTGCGCCAGATCATCCCAACGCGACCGCCAGCCGTGTACCGTGTCAGCACGTGTCCCGGTGACTGTTCGACCCCATGAGCACCTACCACCTGCAATCCGTATTCCGCCCGCAGTCGGTGGCCGTCGTCGGCGGCAGCCCGCGTGAGCGTTCCGCCGGCCGCGCGGTCATGCGCAACCTGCGCGCCACCGGCTTTCCCGGCAAGGTCGCCTGGATCAACCCGCGTTACGGCGAAATCGACGGCATCAGTACGGTCAAACGGCTGAAGGACCTCGACTGGGTGCCCGAACTCATCGTCATCACCGCCCCGGCCAGCATCGTGCCGCAGGTGGTGGCCACCGCCGCCGAACGGGGCGTGGCCGCGGCCATCATCCTCACCGCCAACCTCGGCCATGGCCCGGGCTCGCTCAGCGAACAGGTGGAAGCCGCCGCCCGGCCCAAGGGCCTGCGCATCCTCGGCCCGCATTGCCTGGGCGTGATCGCCCCGCACGCGCGGCTCAACGCCAGCATCGCCGCGCACTTCCCGCAGGCCGGCGACCTCGCGCTGATCTCCGAATCCAGCGCCATTGCCGCTGCGCTGGTCGAATGGGGCGTAGCGCGCTCGGTCGGGTTCTCCGCCGTGGTCTCGCTGGGTGATGCGCTGGATGTCGACTTCGGCGACCTGCTGGACTACTTCGCCACCGATTACCGCACCCGCGCCATCCTGCTCTACGTCGAACACATCCGCGACGCGCGCAAGTTCATGTCCGCCGCGCGTGCCGCCGCGCGCGCCAAGCCGGTGGTGGTGGTCAAATCCGGCCGCCACATCCGCATCGATCCCGACGGCGACACCCACGTGCAGGCGCTGGCCAGCTCCGACGCGGTGTACGGCGCCGCGTTCAACCGCGCCGGCCTGCTGCGGGTGAGCGCGCTGGACGAACTGTTCACCGCCGCCGAAACGCTTGGCCGCCTCGGCACCTTCCCGGGCCGCCGGCTGGCCATCCTCAGCAACGGCGGCGGGGTGGGGCGCTTGGCCGTGGACCAGCTGCTGGCCCTGCGCGGCAGCCTGGCCGAACTCTCGCCCGGTACCATCGCTGAGCTGGATGCCGTGTTGCCCGAAGGCTGGTCGCGCAGCAACCCGGTCGACATCGTGGTCGACGCAGACGGTGACCGCTACGCGGCTGCCATCGACGCGCTGATGTCCGACACCGGCAACGACGCGGTGCTGGTGGTCAACGTCCCGACTGCGTTTACCTCATCGGCAGACGCCGCACAGGCGCTGACCCGCACGCTCGGCCTGCGCCCGCGCCACCACCGCGACAAGCCGGTGTTCGCGGTGTGGCTGGGCAACGACGACCGTGCCACCGCCACCCTCAACGCCGCGCGGGTGCCGACCTACCCGACCGAGGCCGAGGCCGTGCGCGGGTTCCAGCACCTGGTGCGCTACCGCGATGCTCAGGCGGCGCTGATGGAAACCCCGCCCAGCCTGCCGCAGGATTTCGTGGTGGATACCGCCGCCGCGCGCGCCATCGTGGAGGCCGCGCTGGCTGCCGGCCAGCAGTGGCTGGATCCCATCGCCACCCACCAGCTGCTCTCGGCCTACGGCATTCCCTCCGCGCCGGTGATGCAGGCGCGCGACCCGCATGAAGCCATGGACCTGGCCCAGCCGCTGCTGGAGCAGGGCGCCACGGTGGCGGTAAAAGTGTTCTCGGCCGACATCCCGCACAAGTCCGATGTCGATGGCGTGCGCCTCAACCTGGGCAGCCTGCAGGCAGTGCAGGCCGCCGCCAGCTCCATCCTCGCCCGTGCCCATGAGATGCGGCCGAACGCGCGCATCGACGGCGTGCTGGTGCAGCCCACCATCGTGCGGCCCAAGGCGCGCGAACTGATCGCCGGCATTGCCGATGACCCCACCTTCGGCCCGGTGGTGGTGTTCGGCCGCGGGGGTACCGCCGTGGAAGTGATCGATGACAAGGCGCTCGCGCTGCCGCCGCTGGACCTGCGCCTGGCCCACGAGCTGATCGGCCGCACCCGCGTCTCGCGCATCCTCAAGGCCTACCGCGACGTGCCCGCCGCCGACG
Organism: Stenotrophomonas maltophilia; assembly: GCA_002386405.1. Taxonomy (GTDB): domain Bacteria; phylum Pseudomonadota; class Gammaproteobacteria; order Xanthomonadales; family Xanthomonadaceae; genus Stenotrophomonas; species Stenotrophomonas maltophilia_AD. Next base: position 14,008 of record DGIP01000097.1, on the reverse strand, counting down.
AGCGCGCCGTGGCGCTGATCCTGGTCAAGCTGGCGCAGCTGGCGGCCGACATTCCCGAAGTGCGCACGCTGGACATCAACCCATTGCTGGCCGACCGCGAGGGCGTGATGGCGCTGGACGCGCGCGTGGCCATCGCGCCGTCGCGCAAGCTGCACAAGGGCCGTGGCCATCCGCGTTTCGCGGTGTTCCCGTACCCCAAGGAGTGGGAACGCACCATCATCCTCTCTGACGGTGCGCCAGCGTTCGTGCGCCCGGTGCGGCCGGAAGACGATGCCTTGTTCCGCGCCTTCTTCGCGCGCGTCACCGATGACGACCTGCGCCTGCGCTTCTTCCAGTCGGTGAAGCATTTCAGCCACGAGTTCATCGCGCGCCTGACCCAGCTCGACTACGCCCGTTCCATCGCGCTGGTGGCGATCGACCCGCGCAGCGGCGACATGCTCGGCGCCGTGCGCCTGCATGCGGATGCGGATTACGATCGCGGCGAGTACGGCATCCTGATCCGCTCCGACCTCAAGGGCCACGGCATCGGCTGGCGCCTGATGACGATCATGATCGAGTACGCCCAGTGGCTGGGCCTGAACATCGTCGAAGGCCAGGTGTTGCGCGAAAACAGCACCATGCTGGCGATGTGCCAGAGCCTGGGCTTCAAGACCAAGCTCGATCCCGACGACCCCACGGTGATGGTGGTCACCCTGCCGGTACAGGACGCCAAGGTCGCGTTGCCGCCCGAAGGCGTCACCCACTGACAACCGGAACCGCGCCAACGCATCCGAATGGGTTGGCGCGGTAGGGTCGGTTCCCGAACGACTGCCGATGGATGTGATCGGCACGGTGACGCATGACCTGCACCGGAGAGACGCTTTCGTTGGAGGTCATGCGTTACCGAACGTTGCGTGCATCTCAGCAGTCGTTTGGGAACCGACCCTACCGTACACACGACCAAGCGGCACCGTGCGCGATGCACAATCCCGCGTGCATGTCAGGGAGTCGGCGTCGAAGTGTCAGTACTTCGGGTCAGAAAGACCGCCGAATGCAGGGGAATCGAAGGCTCCGCCGGTTGATCGAGGACCGACGCATTGGCCAGCAGCGCTTGGTAAGCCAGTTTGCCGACGAAGAACTTCTCATCGCCAGGGGCAGGCAGGTTTGCCATGACGGCCTGGCCACGTTCGACTGCCTCGGGGTGCTGCGCAATGAAGGCCTCCAACGGCGTCTTCCCGATGGCGCAGGGGCTGGTGATGTAGAGCAGCTGCTGGCCCAGGGCCTGGAACCGGGTTTCACTGGTATCCAGCTTCGCCGCAACGATTTCCTGCTTCAACCTTCTGTCGATCTGACCGTAGTATGTCTGCTCCCGCTGCATGATGATTTCCAACGGCAGCGAAGGCGCCTTCGCTGGTGCACTGGGCGCACCCGGGGTGCTGGTGGACGTCGCGGTGGGCGTGGCAGCGGCGGTGATACCGGGAATGGAATCCATGCAGGGCTCACTGGAAAGGGGAAGGGCCCGAGCCTAGCCAGCCGGGTGCACCGGACTGGTACTGAGTCACGCTACTGCCCCAAGTGTCTGTTTCATGGGGCGCCCCTGATTTTCGGCCCTGCAACACACCGGGCCACACACGACACTCCAAGGCCACCCGGATCGCGGACAATAACGGCATGACCGATCGTGTACCGCTGTTGCTGCTGCCCGGCCTGCTCAACGACGCCGAGCTCTGGCGCGGGCAGATCGCCGCGCTGTCCGATATTGCCGACTGCAGCGTCGGCGACCAGACCCGTGGCGAAACGATGCAGGCCGTGGTCGACGACGTACTGGCCAACGCGCCGGAACGTTTCGCCCTGGCCGGCTTCTCACTGGGCGGCTTCGTCGCCCAGCAGATCCTGCGCGTGGCCCCGGAGCGGGTACTGCGGCTGGCGCTGATCGACACCTCGATCCACGCCGACTCGCCCGAGCGCGCCGCCCAACGGCAGTCGCAGCGATCCAGCGTGCGCCTGCCCGGCACCTTCCATGGCTTCGGCGACAAGCTGATGCGCAGCTACATCGACGCCTCACGGCTGGACGACTACGTGCTGGTCCAGCGCGTGCGTGACATGACCGCGCGGCTGGGTGCCGACGTATTCCTGCGCCAGAGCGCGTTGGATCGCGTTGACGGCCACGACGCACTGGTCGGCTACCGCGACCCGCTGCTGATCCTGTGCGGCGCCAACGACCGCATCACCCCGCTGGCGATCAGCGAGGAGATGCATGCCATGGTCCCCGGCTCAACCCTGGTCGTGCTGCCCGATTGCGGCCACCTCGCGCCAATGGAAAAGCCCGAGGAAGTAAGCGCTGCCATGCGTGAGTGGCTGTTGGCCTGAGCGGCGCGCGCCGGCCCATCGTGCGCCGCGCGCCGGGTCTGGTCTCAATGCTGGTGCCGCTGCCGGCGGTAGGGTCGCATCCCGATCGACCGCCGATAGCGGTGCCCCGTTCTGTTGTGGCATGACCTCCGTCGAAGAAGCGCGCTTCGGCAGAGGTCATGCGTTCGCCGCGCCCATCATCGTGGTCGGCGGTTGATCGGGATCCAACCCTACCAACCCAGGCATCCGACGTTCACTCAGCGATCGATCAATCCCACGCCGGTGCGATGCCTTCCGGGTTCGCCAGGCGCTGACCACGATCCAGCGTGGCGATCTGGGCCATGTCCTCATCGCTCAACCGCAGGTCCGCCGCCAACAGGTTGCTGGCCAGGTTCTCGCGACGGGTCGACGATGGAATCACCGCAAAGCCCTGCTGCAGTGCCCAGGCCAGCGCCACCTGCGCCGGAGTGGCATCGTGGCGTTCGGCAATGGCCTGGATCACCGGGTCTTTCAACACCTCGCCATAGGCCAGGCTCATGTAGGCCGTCACATGGATGCCCTGCTCGCGCAGGAACGCGATCAACGCCCGGTTCTGCAGGTACGGATGTACCTCGATCTGGTTGGTCGCGATCGCATCGGCACCGAGGATCGCAATCGCCTGGCGGGTGAGGTCGATGGTGAAATTGGAAATGCCGATCTGCCGGGTCAGGCCCTCGGCCTTGGCCTGCGCCAGCGCGCCCAGGTATTCGGCCATCGGCACCGCGTCATTCGGCGACGGCCAGTGGATCAGGGTCAGGTCCACATGGTCGGTGCGCAGCTTGCGCAGGCTCTCGCGCAGGCTGTCCAGCAGCGCATCGTGCTGGAAGCTGGCAATCCAGACCTTGGTGGTCAGGAACAGGTCCTCACGCGCCACGCCCGACTCGGCGATGGCCTGCCCGACCTCGGCCTCGTTGCCGTAGATCTGCGCCGTATCGATGGCGCGGTAGCCCACGTCCAATGCGTTGCGGACCGAATCAATGACGGTCTGGTCCTTCAGGCGGAACGTGCCGAGGCCAAATGCGGGAATGCTCATGAAAAACTCCTTCAGTGGGGGAAGTGCAGGCTACGCCGTGCACCGTTAAACGAATCAAATGAGAAGGCTCAATGGGCGGCGGCCACCACGCCCTCGGCGCGGTCCTCGATCCCGTCGCGCCGGTCCAGCCGCCCGCTCAGCACGGTCAGCCCCAGCGCGCCCAGCACCACCAGCGCACCCAGCCACGGCGTGTGCATCAGGCCCAGGTGATCCACCACCAGCCCGCCCAGCGAAGCACCCATTGCGATGCCCACGTTGAACGCGGCGATGTTCAGGCCAGAGGCCACGTCCGCCGCCTGCGGCGCGAACCGCTGCGCCTGCTTCACCACATAGACCTGCAGCCCCGGCACATTGCCGAACGCCACTGCGCCCAGCGCCAGCACCGTGAGCAGCACCAGCCAGGTGTTGTGCGCGGTGAAGGTGAGCGCGAACAGCACCAGCGCCAGCAGTCCGAAGATCAGCTTCAGCGCCGGGATCGGGCCACGGCGGTCGGCCAGGCGGCCACCCCACAGGTTGCCGATCGCCACCGACACGCCGTACACCAGCAGCACGCCGCTCACCGCGTTCGGCGAGAAACCGGTGACGTCCTGCAGGATCGAGGCGAGATAGGTAAAGGACAGGAACGTGCCGCCATAGCCCAGCGCGGTGATCGCATACACCAGCAGCAGGCGCGGCTGCGCCAGCACCGAGAGCTGCTGGCCGAACGTGGCCGGCTCGCTGCGCTGCAGGTTGCGCGGCACGAACAGCAGGCTGCCGATCAGCGCGATCACGCCTAGCGCCGCTACGGCCAGGAAGGTGGCGCGCCAGCCCAGGTGCTGGCCGATGAACGTACCCAGCGGCACCCCGGTGACCAGTGCCACGGTCAGCCCGGTGAACATGATCGCGATCGCGCTGGCCGCCTTTTCCTTCGGCACCACCGACGTGGCAATGATCGAGCCGATCGAGAAGAACACGCCGTGCGCCAGCCCGGTCAACACCCGTGCCACGATCAGCGAGCCGTAGCTGGGCGCCATCCAGGCAATCACATTGCCCAGCGTGAACAGCACCATCAGCGCTACCAGCAGGGTCTTGCGCGGTACCCGGCCGGTCAGGGCGGTCAGCACCGGCGCGCCGACCGCCACGCCCAGCGCGTACAGCGAGACCAGCAGGCCCGCGGAGGGCAGGGATACGCCGAGATCGGCGGCAATGGTCGGGATCAGCCCGACGATGACGAATTCAGTGGTGCCGATGGCGTACGCACCCAGCGTAAGCGCCAACAGGGCCAAGGGGATGCCACGGGACATGAGCGTTACCGGTGGAAGAAGAAGGTGCGCAGTCTGCGCGCCGCACTCTTGCTGAAAAACCGGTCTTCACGCCAATGACTCTTGCTTCATGGTCAATAATGGGCCCATGAAGACCACCCTCGATGAAATGCAGGCGTTCATCGCCGTGATCGACAGCGGTTCGATCACCGCCGCCGCCGAAGAACTGGGCCAGACCACCTCCGGGGTCAGCCGGGCCCTGGGCCGGCTGGAGGAAAAGCTGGGCACCACGCTGCTGACCCGCACTACCCGGCGGCTGCAGCTCACCGAGGAGGGCGATGCGTTCCTGGCCCAGGCCCGTGCCATCGTGGCCTCGGTGGAGGCGGCCGAAGAGCAGATGACCGCGCGCCGCCAGCGCCCGGCCGGCCGCCTGCGCGTGGATGCGGCCACCCCGTTCGTGCTGCATGTGATCGCCCCGCTGGTGGCCGGCTTCCGCACGCGCTACCCGGACGTGCAGCTGGAGCTCAACAGCAGCGAGCGCTACATCGACCTGCTCGAGCGCCGTACCGACGTGGCCATCCGCATTGGCCCGCTGGCCGATTCCACCCTGCATGCGCGCCCGCTTGCGCACAGCCGCCTGCGGGTGCTGGCCAGCCCGGCCTACCTGGCCGAACACGGCACCCCGAAAACAGTGGAGGACCTCGACGGCCACGCGCTGCTGGGCTTCAATGAGCCCGACTCGCTCAACCACTGGCCGCTGCCCGGGCGCACCGACGCGCTGCTCCACATCCGCCCGGCGGTGGCGGTGTCCAGCGGCGAAACCCTGCGCCGTCTGGCGCTGGAAGGGGCGGGCGTGGTCTGCCTGTCCGACTTCATGACCCATCGCGACCGCGACGCGGGCACGCTGGTGCAGGTGCTGCCGGCGCTGACCGTGGAGGTGCGCCAGCCGATCCACGCCGTGTACTACCGCAACACCGCCGTGTCGGCGCGCATCAGCAGCTTCCTCGATTACCTCGCCGAATCCATGACGGGACAGGCCTTCCTCCGGTAGGTATCGACCGTTGGTCGATACGCCTTTGCCTACGCCGCGCGCGACAACGCCGGCGCCACCGGCGCCAGCACGAACACATCCACCGCATCGTTCAGCGCAATGGCCTGCTCTTCCATGCTGCGCGCCGCAGCGGAGGCTTCCTCCACCAACGCCGCGTTCTGCTGGGTGGCCTCATCCATGTGCACCACGGTCTGGCTGACCTGCTCGATGCCGGCGGTCTGCTCCTGCGAGGCCGCCGAGATCTCGGCCATGATGTCGGTGACGCGCTGCACGCCACTGACGATCTCGCCCATGGTCTGCCCGGCCTGGTGCACCAGCCGCGAACCGCTGGCCACATCCTCCACCGAGGCTTCAATCAGCGTCTTGATCTCCTTGGCCGCACCGGCCGAGCGCTGCGCCAGCGTGCGCACCTCGCTGGCCACCACCGCAAAGCCGCGGCCCTGCTCGCCGGCTCGGGCTGCTTCCACCGCCGCGTTGAGCGCCAGGATGTTGGTCTGGAAGGCAATGCCATCGATCACCGAGATGATTTCGGCAATACGCTTTGAACTGGTTTCGATTGCGCTCATCGTGGTCACCACCTGGCCGACCACCTCGCCGCCCTGTGCGGCCACGCTGGCCGCGCCGATCGCCAGCTGGTTGGCCTGGCGTGCGTGCTCGGCATTCTGGCGCACGGTGGAGGTCAGCTCCTCCATCGACGCAGCGGTCTCCTCCAGGTTGGCCGCCTGCTGCTCGGTACGCTGGGAAAGATCGTTGTTGCCGGCCGCGATCTCGCTGGCGGCGGTCTGGATCGCCTGCGCCGTGCGCTTGATGTCGCCCACGATGCCGGTGAGCTGGCCGCTGGTCAGTGCCACATCGTCGCGCATGCGGGCGAACACACCGTGGAACTGGCCGTTCATGCGCGCGCTCAGATCGCCGCGCGCAATGGCCTGCAGCACGCCGGACACCTGGCCCAGGTCGCGCTCGGTGGTTTCCATCAGCTGGTTCAGGCCGCCCACCATGTCGCGGAAGTCGTACTGGTAACGCGCCGCATCGCCGCGCTGGCTGAAGTCGCCGGCTGCGGCCGCCGTTGCCAGTCGCTTGATCTCGGCGTTGATCGAACCCAGGTTGTGTTTGACCGCATCCAGCGCCTCGGTGATCACCGCCTTTTCGCCCGGCAGGCGCGGCATGTCCGGCGACAGGTCGCCCACCGCGTAACGGCCCATCACCTCGATCGCGCGCAGCTGCACCTGCACGTGTGCATCCACCAGGGCGTTGCTGTCGTTGACCATCTGCCCGTAGCCGCCCCGGAACGCGCTGGCATCCATGCGGTAGCTGATCTCGCCCGCATCATGGCGCTGTGCCATGCCGGCCTGCGCGGCCAGCACCTCCTTCAGCGTGCCGGTCACCGCGATCATCGCCTGGCCGAGGCGGCCGATCTCATCGCGACTGCGCACCTGCACGGTGTGGTCCAGCTCACCGCGCGCCACCGCGCGCGCGGCGGCCTCCACGGCCACCACCGGCGCGATCACCGAACGGCGCAGCCACACTGCCAGTACTGCCATCAGCACCACCGCTGCCAGCGCGGTCAGCGCTGCACAGACGACCAGCATGCGCCGCGCCTGTTCCGAGCGCGCCTGCACCGCGCGTTCGGCCACCGCTGCGGTGTGCTTGCCCAGCGCATCCAGCGTGGTACCCAGTGCGCGGTCCTTGCCGCGCACCAGCGCGTCGCCCTCCAGCGGGCTGTAGCCGCTGGCCGCGAACGCTTCCAGCGCACCGTGGTACTCCCTTTCCAGAACCGCATGCTGGGCCAGGAACGCCTGCGCCAGCCGCACCGTTTCCGCATCGCCACCCGCAGCCAGGCCCTTGGCGAGGTCGCGGGTCTTGCCGCCCTGTGCATCGAAGGCCGCCAGGTGCTTGGTCCGCAGTGCCTCGTCGCTGCCACGCAGCAGCACGTTCTTCCACTCCTGCACCTGCATGCGGAACTCGCGCTGCAGGCCTTCGGCCTGGGCGTTGCGCGCCACTTCGGGCGGGATGGTGGTGGAGAGATTCAGCCAGGCCGACCCCAACCCGGCCAGGGCGCACAGCACCACCACGGCCAGGCCAAGCGACAGGGCGCCAAGCAGCTTGAACTGCAGGCTGAGGGCGCGCGCGGGCGCAACGGAGGAGATGGGCATCGCGGATCACTGAAAAAGGGAAGGGCGATGGCGGTATCGGAATGGGGCGCGAGCTTCTGAAGTGCGACGTGACGCACATTCCCTGTCTCATTCATGCATATGAAATTTTTATTACCGTTGCAACATGGACACCGGTGGAACAACGACGTCGATTGCCTGCGGCGATTCGATATGTAACTATTTGTGTTACATGAAATCCAGCAACCAGTTCTCCGACGCGCTCCACATCATGGCCCACCTGGTCGGCCAGGACGGACCGCGCACCTCCGAACAGCTCGCCACCTGCCTGCCCACCCACCCGGTGGTGATCCGCCGCCTGCTGGCCGCGCTGCAGAAGGGCGGGCTGGTCCACACCGCGCGCGGCCATGGCGGCGGCAGCCAGCTGGCGCGCGACCCGGCCACCATCACCCTCCACGACGTCTACCTCGCCATCGGCTCGCCGGCGCTGCTGCACACCGGCGCGCGCGAAACCGGGCGCGGCTGCCCGGTGCAGCAGGTGGTCAACGCCGCGCTGGACGAGAGCTACCAACAGGCGCAGGCGCTGCTCGAACAGCGCCTGCATGCCACCACGCTGGCCACACTGGGTGACGCCTTTGCCCAGCACCTGGCCCAGCACACCTCGGGAGTTCCGCATGAGCTTTGATGCCGTGATCGTCGGCGGCAGTTTCGCCGGCCTCTCCGCCGCCATGATGCTGGCGCGCGCGCGCCGCAGCGTGCTGGTGATCGACAGCGGCCTGCCGCGCAACCGCTTCTCCAGCCACTCGCACGGGGTGCTGGGCCTGGATGGCATCTCCGGCGGTGACCTGCTGCGCCAGGCCAAGGCACAGCTGCTGGACTACCCCAGCGTGCGCTGGGCCAATGACACCGCCACCGACGCGCAGCCCACCGTGGATGGTTTCGCGGTGAGCACGGCGGCCGGTGATACATGGGCGGCGCGCAAGCTGCTGCTGGCCACCGGCATCCGCGATGTGCTGCCCGAGCTGCCGGGCCTGGCCGAGCGCTGGGGACACAGCGTGCTGCACTGCCCGTACTGCCACGGCTACGAAGTGGGCGGTGGTGCGATCGGTCTGCTGGGGGGACATCCGATGTCGCCGATCATGGCCGGGCTGATCGCCGACTGGGGCCAAGTCACCTTCTTCACGCAGGGCATGGCGCTGGATGACGAGCAGCTGGGCACGCTGCAGCGGCGCGGCGTGCAGATCGAAACCGAAAGGGTCGTGGCACTGGAAGGCGACGCACCGCAGTTGAGTGGGGCGCTGCTGGCCGATGGACGCCACATCGACCTGCGCGCGCTGTTCGTCAGTGCGCGCCAGGAGATGGGCTCGGCGCTGGTGGAGCAGCTCGGCTGTGAGCTGGAGGAAAGCCCGGTGGGCGTGCTGGTGCGGGTGGATGCGCAGAAGCAGACCAGCGTTCCCGGCGTCTACGCGGCGGGCGATGCGACCTTGATGGGCAACATCACGCTGGCCAGCGCGGAAGGTGTGCGCGCCGGGGTCAGCCTGCATCACGCGCTGGTAGCAGAAGACGGGGCGGCGGTGGGGTGATGTGGAAACGGCCACCCTGGGGTGGCCGTTCGTTGAGGTGTCCGCGTCGAATCAGGCGGCGCTGGCGCTTTCCAGCTGCGCGATGTCTTCGGCGGTCAGGCCTACCTGGGCCGCGGCGAGGACGTCGTGCAGCTGTTCCACGCGGGTGGCGCTGACGATCGGCGCGGTGATGCCCGGGCGGGCGATCAACCACGCAATGGCGACCTGTGCGGGGGTCGCGTTGTACGTGCCGGCCACGTCGTCCAGCGCCTGCAGGATGCGCAGGCCGCGCGGGTTGACGTACTTGGCCACCACGCTGCTGCCGCGCGAGCTGCTCTTGGCCGCATCATCGGCACTGCGGTACTTGCCGCTGAGGAAGCCGCTGGCCAGCGAGTAGTAGCTGATCACGCCCAGGCCATGCTCACGCGCCACCGCTTCCAACCCGCTTTCGTAACCGGCACGGTCATACAGGTTGTACTCCGGCTGCAGCGTCTCGTAGCGGGGCAGTTTGTAGTCCGCCGATACCTTCAATGCGGCCTGCAGGCGCTCGGCGCTGTAGTTCGAGGCGCCAATCGCGCGCACCTTGCCCTGTTCGATCAACCGGCCGAAAGCGGCCAGCGTGGTTTCCAGCGGGGTGGATTCGTCATCCTCGTGCGCCTGGTACAGATCGATCACATCGGTCTGCAGGCGGCGCAGCGAATCTTCCACCGCGGCATTGATGTTTTCGGCGGAAAGCCCAGGGTGTTCGGCCCACTTGGCCACCTTGGTGGCCAGCACCACCTTGTCGCGCTTGCCGCTTCGCTGGAACCAGCGGCCCAGGATCGTTTCCGATTCGCCGCCCTGGTTGCCCGGCACCCAGGCCGAATACACATCGGCGGTATCGACCAGGCTGTAGCCGGCATCGACGAACGCATCGAGCAGGGCGAACGAGGTCTTCTCGTCCGCGCCCCAGCCGAACACGTTGCCGCCGAACGCGATGGGAAGCACTTTCAGGCCGGAACGGCCGAGTTCGCGCGGTGCAGTCATGGGCAATCCTCCAGTCAAATCCAATGCCACAGCATAAGTGCCTGTCCATGACACCGCTGCGGCGCGGGCCACAAAACAGTGTTCCGCTTCGCTGCACTGCACTAACGTTTTGTGAACACCTTTGACATCGCGGCTGCTAGGCTCGCCGCATCCCGCCACCGTAGGTGATCCGATGAAAGCCCGTTCGCTCAGCTGTGCCTGCCTGTTCACCGTCTCCACGCTGCTGCTTGCCGCTCCCGCCATGGCCATCAAGCCGGCCGGCCCCAATGCCCAGCCGGCCATCACCGCCGCCGTCCAGGCTGCGGTCGACGGCAAGGGCCGCACCCCGGACAACGTGAAGCGCGATGCCTACCGCCACCCGGCGCAGACGCTGTCGTTCTTCGGCGTGGAACCGGGCAAGACCGTGGTGGAAATCACCCCCGGCGGCGGCTGGTACTCGGAAATCCTCGCCCCGCTACTGCGCGACAAGGGCACCTACGTGGCCGCCGTGGTCGATCCGCAGGCTGTGGCCGAAGGCAAGGGCCGCGATTACCAGCAGCGCGGCAAAGACGGGCTGGAAAAGAAGTTCGCTGCCGCCCCGGCCCTGTATGACAAGGCAAAGGTCGTGGGCTACGACCCGAACGCGCCGAAGTTCGGCGCCGACAACTCCGCCGATGTGGTGCTGACCTTCCGCAACGTGCACAACTGGCGCAGTGCCAACCAGGCCGAAGGCATGTTCAAGGGCTTCTACAGCGTGCTCAAGCCCGGCGGCGTGCTCGGCGTGGTTGAACACCGCGCCAAGGCCGACGTGCCGGCCGACGACAAGAGCGGCTACGTGGGCCAGGCCCAGGTCATCGCCATGGCCGAAGCGGCCGGCTTCAAGCTGGCGGGCAGCAGCGAGATCAACGCCAACCCGCGCGATACCAAGGACCACCCGAACGGCGTGTGGACCCTGCCGCCGGTGAACAACCACGACGCCGCCGATGATGCGAAGTACAAGGCGATCGGCGAAAGCGACCGCATGACCCTCCGCTTCGTGAAGTAACCCGGTCGCACCGCGGTGTGTGGCGACCGTTGGTCGCCACACCCGGTAGGTACCGACCGTTGGTCGGTACCACGGCGTCCAACGCCGTCTGATGGGACAATGGCGCGTCGTCATCCACGTCCCGCCCCATGCTGATCGCCCTCAACAAGCCCTTCAACGTCCTGTGCCAGTTCACCGACAGCAGCCAGCCGCCACGCGCGACCCTGGCCGGCTTTGGCCTGCCGCCTGACGTATACGCGGCCGGGCGGCTGGACTACGACAGCGAAGGCCTGCTGCTGCTCACCGACGACGGCAGGCTGGCGCATCGGCTGACCGACCCGCGCCACAAGGAAGACAAGACCTATTGGGTGCAGGTGGAGGGCACGCCGACCGACGAGCAGGTGCAGGCGCTGCGCAGGGGCGTGCAGTTGAACGACGGCCCGACCTTGCCCGCGCGCGTGGACCATCTTGAAACCCCCACCCTGTGGGAACGCACGCCGCCGGTACGGTTCCGCAAGACCGTGCCCGATGCTTGGCTGGCCATCACCCTGCGCGAAGGACGTAACCGCCAGGTGCGGCGGATGACGGCGGCGGTGGGCCTGCCTACGCTGCGGCTGGTGCGCGTGGCGATGGGCCCGCACCGCCTGGAGGAACTGCAGCCGGGCCAGTGGCGGCGGATCGATTGATCCAAACAAAAACCGCCGGACATGCCGGCGGTTTTCGTCAACTGCAACGTACCTGATGGATCAGGCGTCGCTGCCGATATCGCTGTGCTCATCCACCACCGTGGTGTTGCGGCGGTTGCGGGCGCTGATGCGCTCGGCCTGCCCATTCACCACGCTGCCGTTGGCCAGCTTCTTCTTCTGCTGCTTGCGGTACAGCGCATAGCCCAGCAGGCCTACGCCGACTGCCGCCACGGCAATGGTCGCTGCCGGATTGCGGCGCACGGCCTTGGCCGCCACCTTGCTGCCGGTCTTCACCGCACCCAGCGCCGCACCGGTCTTGATCCAGTCCGTTGCCTGCGGGCCGAGGTGGCGCAGGTTGCTGCCGGCGTGCTTCAGGCCGTCGCCGGCGCTGCTTGCCAGATCCAGTGCACGCTCCAGGGCGCGGTCGGTAATCACGGTCAGTCTGCTCATTGGGGGGTCCTTTGCCTCGGTTCGGAATCCAGTGTCGCGCGGGGGCCGTGTAGGGCGTGTTATCCGCCAGCCACGGTCTGGTCACGACGATAACCAATCCGCACGATCCATTCAGGTGGGCAGCCGTCGTGCGGTCAGCCGGCGTTAGGTCCCGCGCGGCTTGGCGCGATGGGTGGCGCTGGCCGTCCACGGATCGTCCGGCCACGGATGCCGCGGGTAGCGCCCCTTCATTTCCTTTTTGACTTCGGCGTAGGTGTTGGCCCAGAAGTTGCGCAGGTCCTGGGTGACCTGCAGCGGGCGCCCACCCGGTGACAGCAGGTGCAGCGTGAGCGGCACGCGCCCATCGGCGATGCGCGGCGTATCGGCCAGCCCGAACAGCTCCTGCAGCTTCACCGCCAGCACCGGTGGCTGCGGCGTGCTGCCATCGGCCTCCACCGCATACGTGATCGGCCGCTCCATGCCCGACGGCACCGCGATGCGCACCGGCGCGTGTCTGTCGATCAGCTGGCGCTGCGCCCACGGCATCGGCGACTTCAGCGCCTCGCCCAGGCTGGATTCATCCAGCGCATCCAGCCGCGTCCTGCCATTGAACGCCGGCGTGAGCCATGTCGTGAGCGTCTCCATCAGCGCCGCATCCGACACATCCGGCAGTTCCAGCTCCGGCATCCACGCCCGCAGCGAGAGCGCGCGCGCCTGCCACTGGCGCAGGCCGTCAGTCCACGGCAATGCCTCCAGTCCCAGCTCGCGCACCGCCTCGGTCAGCGCCTGTGCGGCCTGGGCCGGATCCACCCGCCCGGCCGAGCGGCTGTCCAGCACGATGCGGTCGAAGCGGCTTTCGCGGCGCGCCACCAGCGCCCGCTTGTCCGCATCCCAGCGCACCACGTCCTCCTGCTGGAAGCGCTGCGGGAAATCCCGGCGCAGGCGGTTCTCATCCACCGGTGCGGCGCGCTGCAGCAGCGCATCGCGGGCTTCGTAGCGCAGTTCCACCGCCACCAGCCACGGCTCACCGCGCAGGTCGCTGGGGTCGAACAAGCGCGCGCTGCGCCCATTGGCCAGCAGGTAACGCAGCGGGTCGGTGGGATGCCGCGCCGCGATCCGGTCCGGGAAGGCGTGCGCCAGCAGGTCGCCCAGCTGGTGGGCCTCCACCGACGACGGCGGCGCGGTGTCGCAGCGCAGGCGCCGCCGCCATTGCTTGCTGGCCGCATCGATGGCCGCCAGCGCGCCGCGATTGGCCTCCTGCGGCACGCGCCCCTGCCGGAATGCGGCCAGTGCCCGCCACCGCGCGGCCAGTGCATCGCCGCCCTGGCGCAGCGGATCACGCGCTTCCACCAGCGCGGCCAGGTCGCAGGCCAGCGCCTGCTCGGCACCGTTGCCGGCCGCCAGCAGCATTGCCGACAGCCGCGGGTGCGTGCCCAGCGTCAGCATGCGCCGGCCCAGTGCGGTGAGCGCGCCGGTGTCGCTCAGCGCACCCAACCGCT
>DGIP01000308.1:2643-3044 GCA_002386405.1 Stenotrophomonas maltophilia | reverse complement strand
GCGCGCGGGGCTGGCGTTGCTGCGCGCGGCCAAGGCCCATGCGCTGCTGCTGGGCCGCAGCCATGCGGTGCCCGAAGACGTGCAGACGCTGTTCATTGCGGTGGCTGGGCATCGCCTGGTGCCTGAGGCCGAAGCCAGCACCGGACCGGCGCTGGCCCGCGCCATCCTCCAGACCGTTCCGGTGGACTGAGTGCGCAGCGGCTGGGGAGACCGCTGGCGCAGGCTGGTACTGATGGCCCGGCCACGACAGCCGGAGAGCCTGCCGCGCCGGCTGGACCGCCGCCGCATCTACGTGCTGCCAACACGCTTCGGCCTGTTCGTGGCCCTGCTGCTGGTGACGATGCTGCTGGGTGCGTTGAACTACAACAACAACCCGGCATTGCTGCTGGCGCTGCTGCTGG
>DGIP01000308.1:0-2488 GCA_002386405.1 Stenotrophomonas maltophilia | reverse complement strand
GCTGCTGGCGCTGCTGCTGGCCACGGTGGCCATTGCCAGCACGCTCAGCGCGCACCTGCAGCTGTCGGGCCTGCAGATCGATGCGGTGTCGGCCGAACCGGTGGTGGCCGGCGCCACGCTGCGCCTGCGCATCAACCTCTCGCGCGCCGATACGCGCGTGCGCCGCGGCCTGGTGCTGGCGCTCGGCGACAGCCAGGGACACGGACACCTGGTGGATACCGACCAGATCGAAGTGGACCTGGCGCTGCCCACGACGCGTCGCGGCTGGCTGGACGTGGACCGCATCCGCATTTCCACCACCCAGCCGCTGGGGCTGGTGCGGGCATGGTCATGGGTGTGGCCCGACACGCCGCTGCTGGTCTACGCCGCGCCCGAGCAGCAGCCACCGCCGCTGCCGGAAGGCGATGGCGACCCGCTGCACACCCGCGTGCATGCCAGTGGCGATGAGCTGCACCAGCTGCGGCCGTATCGGCCGGGCGACCCGCAGCGAAGCATTTCCTGGAAGCACTCCGCACGCCGCGACACGTTGCTGGTGCGCGAGTACGAGAAGCCGGTGGGCGTGGACGTGCTGCTCGACTGGCGGCAGATGGGGCCGTTGCCGCTCGAAGTGAAGATCTCGCGGCTGGCGCGCTGGGTCGACCTGGCCGAGCGCGAAGGCCGCCGTTACACGCTGCAGCTTCCCGGCCAACCGGTGCTGGGCCCCGGCCAGGGCAGCAGCCACCACCACCTCTGCCAACGCGCCCTGGCGCTGATGCCGCATGGCTGATCTCTCCGCCGCCCTGCTTTCCCCTGCCGCCCGTCGCTGGACCCTGGCCAGCGCCGCGCTGGCCCTGGTGCCGCTGCTGCTGCAGCTTCCCCCGCTGCTGGCCGGCGTGTTCGCACTGGCGGCGGTGCTCACCGCCCTGGTATCCGGGCACCGCGTGCTGCCCGGTCCGGTCCGCGTGCTGCTGGTGCTGGGCATGCTGGCCGCGATCTACTGGCAGATGGGTGCCCGCCCGGGCCGCGATACCGGCTGCGCGCTTCTGGCGGCGATGCTGGCGCTGAAATCCAGCGAACTTCGCAGCCTGCGCGATGCGCGAAGCCTGCTGGGCTTTGCGCTGTTCGCTCCGTTCTCGGCGTTCCTGCTCGACCAAGGCCCTGTGACGATGAGCCTTGCGGTGCTGGCGGCACTGGCCACGGTATTGACCCTGCAGCGACTGGCCCGCGCCGAGGGCCAGGCACCCAACGCCCCCCTGGGCAGCCAGCTACGCGACGTGGGCCAACTGGTGGCGCTGGGCCTGCCGCTGGCGCTGGCCGCGTTCTGGCTGTTCCCGCGGCTGAGCGAGCCGCTCTGGGGCCTGCCCGAGCGGGCAGTAGGCAAGCCCGGCTTGTCCGACCACATGGAGCCGGCCGAATGGCTGGACCTGATGGCCGATGACTCCACCGCGTTGCGGGTGAGCTTCTTCGGCGCGATCCCCGCGCCTGAACAGCGCTACTGGCGCGGCCCGGTGATGACCCGTTTTGATGGCCGGCGCTGGGACCAGGACCCGTATGCCGACCAGCGCGCGCCGGCCACGGTCACCCGCGCCACGCCACGCTGGGATTACCAGATCGACTACGAACCCACCGACCGCCGCCAGCTGGTGGCGCTGGACCTGCCGCTGCAGGCGCCCCCCGGCACCACGCTGGATGGCAACCACAGCCTGCATAGCGTGCATCCTCTGTCGGCATTGACCCGCTGGCACCTGCAGTCGGCACCGGCGGCGAGTTACACCGGGCCACTGGACGATTTCCAGCGCAGGGCCACGCTGCAGTTGCCGCCCGATCTCAATCCGCGCACGCTGGCGCTGGGCCGGCAATGGCGGCAGGACGCAGGCAGCAACGACGCGGCGATCGTGGACCGCGCACTGGAATGGATCCGTTCGCGCTTTGCCTACACCCTGTCCACCCCGGCTCCCGGGCGGCACAGCGTTGATGAATTCCTGTTCGACCAGCAGGCCGGCTTCTGCCAGCACTTCAGTTCGTCCTTCGTGGTGCTGATGCGCAGTGCCGGTATCCCGGCCCGGGTGGTGACCGGCTTCGCCGGCGGCCAGCGCAATCCCTATGGCGACTACTACGTGGTGCGGCGGATGGATGCGCATGCATGGGCCGAGGTGTGGCTGCCGCAGCGCGGCTGGGTGCGGGTGGACCCGACCGCGGCGGTGGCACCCGAGCGCATCTACGACACGCTCGAAGACCGCCTTGGCGATGGCGCCGGCAGCACCCTGGAGAGCCGCTGGCTGCAGCTGGGCCAGGTGGGCGATTTCCTGCGCCAGGGCTGGAACGACCTGGTGTTGTCATTCGATGCCAACCGCCAGCGCGAACTGCTGCGCCCGTTCGGCATCGACGCGTTGGAGCCTTCACAGCTGGTGGCCATTTTCATCGCCTTCGCAGGCGCCGCGCTAGGCTGGATGGCATGGCTGCTGGCCCGCGGGGAGCGCGAGCGCGATCCCCTGCTGCGGGCGTGGCA
>DGIP01000310.1 GCA_002386405.1 Stenotrophomonas maltophilia | reverse complement strand
GACCTATGCGTTGGCGCGGCCGGGGCGCAACAGCGGTACCGCCACGTTGTTGCTGGTGGGGATCGCGATGGCGGCCTTCTGCTCGGCGGCGATCGGTTTCCTGACCTACATCGCCAGCGAAAGCGAACTGCAGTCGCTGGTGTTCTGGCAGATGGGTTCGCTGGCCCAGGCCGACTGGGCCGACGTGGCCGCGGCGCTGCCGGTCTTCGTGCTGGGCACGTTCGCTTTGCTGCGGCTGTCCACGCCACTGGACATGCTGGCGCTGGGGGAGCGCCAGGCGCAGCACCTGGGGCTGGACGTGAAGCGCACGCGGCTGAAGCTGATTGCGTTCAGTGCGCTGCTGGTGGGTGCGGCGGTGGCGTTCGCCGGTTCCATCGGTTTCGTCGGCCTGGTGGTGCCGCACGTGGTGCGCATGCTGGTCGGCCCGGGACACCGCTGGCTGCTGCCGGTGTCGGCGGTGACCGGTGCGCTGCTGATCGTGGTGGCCGATACGGCCGCACGCACGCTGGATCCGCCGGCGGAGATTCCGTTGGGGTTGTTCTCGGCCGCGCTGGGCGCGCCGTTCTTCCTGTGGCTGGTGCTGCACCAGCGCCGGAGCGGTGCGGTATGACCGCTCCGTTCCTGCAGCTGGACGGGGTCAGCGTGCGCTTCGGGGAGCGCACCATCCTGCATGGCATCCACCTGGGTTTCGTGCCGGGCACGCTGACCGCGCTGGTCGGTCCGAACGGGGCGGGCAAGTCGACCCTGCTGGCGGTCGCCAGCGGCGACGTGGACGCCGATGCCGGGCAGGTGATCCTGCACGACAAGCCCATCGCGCAGTGGAAGGCGATGGCGCTGGCGCGCGAGCGCGCGGTGATGCCGCAGGACCACACGGTGCGGTTCGCCTTCACGGTGGAGGAAGTGGTGGCGATGGGGCGGCTGCCGCACCCGGCCGATGCGCCGCGCGATGCAACGTTGGTGGAACAGGCGCTGGGCCAGGCGGAAATGACCGGGCTGCGGCGTCGCGAGGTGCAGACGCTGTCCGGTGGCGAAGCGGCGCGCGCCACCTTCGCGCGGGTACTGACCCAGGATACGCCGTTGCTGCTGCTCGATGAGCCGACCGCGGCACTGGACCTTCGTCACCAGGAGCGCACGCTGCGCGCGGTGCGCGCGTTGGCCGACGCAAACGCGTGCGTGATCGTGGTACTGCACGATCTGAACCTGGCGGCGGGCTATGCCGATCGCATCGTCCTGCTGGAGCAGGGCAGGGTGGCCGCAGACGGCACGCCCGACCAGGTGTTGACGCGTGAGCACATCGAGCGGGTGTACCAGCAGCCCGTTGTTGTGTTGCGGCATCCATTGCGGAATGTACCGCTTGTCGTCGTGAGCTGACGTCGGATTCTTCACGCTTTCCGCCGAAGCGCGGCGATCTAGCACAACTACTCGCGCGCGTGGAAGAGCCGGTGCTCCCACGGGGCATCGGCATGCGTGTTTTCAGGCAGAAACACGCTAACAGCGTGCGTTGAACGGGACGGTGGGCGTCCTGACGCATTTGACGCGAATGCAACTATTTGCAGCGTCATTTGAAGATAGTTGCATGTGTGGTGGCGGAATCGACCCGTAATCTTTGCGGCGTTCCACAGGGTCAATCAAGCATTCGCTCGCGATTGACCAGCTCGATTGTTTGACAACCCACCACGAGGAAATACCCCATGAAGTTCCGCACCACTCTGATCGCCCTGGCCATCGCTTCTTCGGCCGCCATCGCCCCGACCGCCTTCGCGCAGTCGGCTGACCTGTCCATCACCGGCCGGATCTTCCCGGGCGCCTGCGTTGTCGAACTCGGCAACGGTGGTGTGGCCGATCTGGGCGACATCCGCCTGGATTCGCTGCAGGCCGACATCAATACCGTGCTTGACGATGTCGACATGAACATGACCGTGGCTTGCGAATCTGCTGTCCGCTTCGCGCTGGACGGCGTGGACAACAACCATGACAGCTCGATCTCGCCGTCCCAGTACGGCCTTGGCTTCACTGCGTCCGACGAGAAGATCGGCAGTGCCCGCCTGGTTGTCGTGGATGTCACCGCTGACAGTGAGGCGGCCAAGACGATGCGCTCCAACGATGGCGGCGACAACTGGGTCATTGACCTGTTCCCCGGGAGTGCCACCATCCCGAAGGGTGCGCTGCTTGGTTTCGGCGTCGGTCCGATCGAAAACGGCCCGACCGCGATCAAGAACCTGCAGGGCACGGTGAAGGTCCGCGCCACCATTGCGCCGACCAGCGAGCTGACTGTTACCGAGGACGTGCCGGTCCAGGGCAGCGCCACCATCAACCTGACCTACCTGTAAGTGCTGCACCAGCGCCGACGCACCGCATGGCCGGTGCGTCGGCCCTTCACCATCATTTCACGGCCGTGGGCGCATGAATGCGCCAGCAAGGCAACAGCACCACCCCGGCACCAGGCCGGGGGGCTTGTGAATCGGGGGATTCATCGGCTGCGCACTGCTTCACCTCATCGCGCGGGCAGTAGCAGCCAGGACACCCTTGAGGAGCTGGTCCCATGGCTATTGCACGATTCGCTGTTCCCGCCCTGGTTGCGGGCCTGGCTGTGCTGGGCAGCGCGCAGATTGCCCGCGCCGACGGCATGACGCCGGAAAGTTCGATCGTGATTCTTCCGACCGACAAGGCATCCACCTCCATCCTGGTCAAGAACACCGGCCAGACCACCGACATGCTGCTGGTGGAAATCCTGCCCATCGACGAAGACACGATCGAAGTGGCATCCATCGATCCGGCATCGGGCACGACCTCGGTCAAGCCGGGGCAGCAGCAGAAGGTGACGTTCACCCTGCTCGATGAGATCCGGAAAACGGACGTGCAGCGCCTGCGCCGCGTGGTGTTCGAGGGGGCAAAGGGCAAGCCCAAGCGCGCGCAGAAGCGCAACGAAGTGGGCGTGACCGTACGCCAGAACCTGCCGCTGATCATCCATCCCGCAGGACTGGAGCTGGTCAGGGATCCATGGAAGTTCCTCAAGTGGACCGTAGCCGATGGCAACCTCACGGTCAGCAACGACAGCAGGTACGTCGTGCGGCTGTCACAGGAATTTGAATCGCTGCCGTCCAATACGGTCATGGGATTGTCCCGCTCGTACGTGTTGCCCAACCAGCGCCTCACCATCAAGTTGCCTCCCGGTGCTGCCAGCGATGCGCGCGTGCGCATCCATCCGGCCACGGTGTTCGGTTTCCAGACCGATCATTTCGAAGCACCAGTGAGCCGCGGCAACTAGCGGCGCGAATACAACGTTTTGCACCTCGATTTGAAACGAGTTGCATATGGCGTGGCGTAATCGACCCGTATCGTGTGCGGCGATCCATCGGATCAATCAAACATTTGCCCACGATTGACCGATCCCATTGCCTGCGAACCCAGCCACGAGGAATTCACCATGAAGCTCACCCACACGCTGATGGCCCTGGCCATCGCTTCTTCGGCCGCCGTCGCCCCGAACGCCTTTGCGCAGTCGGCTGACCTGTCCATTACCGGCAAGATCCTGCCGGGCGCCTGCGTGATCGACCTGGGCAACGGCGGCGTTGCCGAGCTCGGCGACATCCGTTCAACCTCGCTTGATGCCGAGAAGATGACCGAGCTGGACCCGGTCGACCTGACCGTGAGCGTGTCGTGCGACTCTGCCGTCCGTTTCGCGCTGCAGGGCGTGGACAATACCGGCGACAGCGCGTACACCGCATTCCGCTACGGGCTGGGCCGCACTGCCGACGACGAGAAGATCGGCAGTGCCACCATCGGGTTGAAGGGCATCAGCATCGACAGTGCGAACGGCTTTGCCACCACGTCCTACGACGGCGGCGCAACCTGGTCCAACAGTGTCACCGGCAACCCGGCCCTCATCCCGACGGACGGCATGGTTGGTTTCGCGGCGGAGCAGGGTGTCACCACCGGACCTACGGGCATTGAAAGCCTGCAGGGCACGCTGGAAGTCAAGGCGTCCATCGCGCCAACCAGCGGCATGACCATCACCGGTGACGTACCGATCAACGGCAGCGCCACCATCAACGTGATGTACCTGTAAACCAATCTTGCTGGAAGAGGACGCCGCCATGAAGCTTGCCATGACCCTGCTTGCCCTCGCTCTTGTTGCGGCCGCGCCGCGTGCTTCGGCACAGTCGACCGACGTGTCCATCACCGGCCGGATCTTCCCGGGTTCGTGCGACATCCAGCTGGGCAGTGGCGGGGTTGCCGATCTGGGCCTCATCAATGCGGCCCAGCTCAACGCCACTGTGCCCACCGACCTGGAACCGGTGATGCTGACATTGGCGGTGGCATGCGAGTCTCCGATGCGATTCGCACTGGAAGGCATCGACAACCGCAACGAGAGCTCAGCGTACACGCGGATGTATGGGCTGGGTTTGACGCCGGAGTCCGAGCGCATCGGCGGCGCTGAACTCATGCTCGGCAACGTCACCGCCGATGCCGCGCCGGCCTACGGCACCGCGTCGTCGGACAGTGGCGCCAGCTGGGATGCATCCAGCGGCGCTTCCTTGAGCGACCTGCAGCCGAACCAGCTGCGCGGGTTCGCCAAGGAGCAGGGCGTCACCACCGGCCCGGCAGCAACCACTTCGTTGCAGGGCAACCTCTACGTGGGCACCCGGATCCAACCGCTTGAGGCGATCCGCCTTACCGATGAGGTGTCGATCAGTGGCAGCGTCACCCTCAATGTGATCTACCTGTAGGGCGCGGTAATGCCGTAACTGACGGAAGCGTGGTTGCGGTTGCTGGTGAATCGGGGGATTCCAGGCAGCAGGTACGGGGTGATGGGCCGGAGATGCACGGTTCAATCGGCGCGATGGATGAGCGGCCTGCTGCTGTGCGGCACCCTGCTTGCAACGCCTGTGCGGGGGCAGGATGCGCCGGCCGATCCGACGTCACCTGACGAAGACGAAGAGCTGGAGTTCGACGCCGACCTGCTGCGCCAGCGCGGCCTGGATCCCAAGCTCGGCGAGTACCTGAGTCGCGGCGCCCGCTTTACCCCTGGCAGGCAGGCCGTCACGTTGATGGTCAACCACCAGCGGATCGGGGAGGCGGTGGTAACCTTCGACCAGGAGGGCAGGCTGTGCTTCGACCAGGCACTGCTGGAGCGCGCCGGGTTGAAGCCACCCAAGGCAACCGGGCCCGATGGCACCCTGGCCTGCGACGATTTCAGGCAGGCCTACCCGGCGACCACGGTCGACAAGGACCCGGCCATGCGCACCGTGACCCTGCTGGTGCCCGGCGAGAGCCGGCTGCCGGGCCGGGAAGGCGTGGGCGGGTTCGTGCAGGGCGGGGCAGCGGGCCTGTTCAACTACAGCGTGATGACCACCCGCAGCGATGGCAGCAGCGGCGCCAGTACCTACGTGGCGGCCATCACAGAGGCGGGTTTCAACGCCGGTGACTGGATCTTCCGCAGCCGCCAGAGCTATACGCGCTCGAAGGACGAATCCACGCTGGACATCACCCAGAGTTACGCGCAGCGCACCTTCGCCCGCTGGAAAGCGGTGGTCCAGCTGGGCGAACTGGACATGCTCAGCCCGGTGCTGCCCGGTACCTCGATCACCGGCGTGCAGCTGCTGCCCGAAGCGGCGCTGCAGGTGGCCGATGGACCGGTGATCAGCGGCATGGCCGACTCCAACGCGCGGGTGGAAGTGCGCCAGCGCGGCGTGCTGCTGTACGCCACGGTGGTGGAAGCCGGGCGCTTCAGCCTGACCGGGCTGCCGGCGCTGTCGGCATTGACCGACGTGGAGGTGAAGGTGATCGAGGCCGATGGCCGCGAACATGGCTTCACCGTGCCGGCGGTGGCGCTGGCCGGCTTGGTGCGGCCGCAGAGCGGCTACACCGTTGCACTGGGGCAGGTACGCAACGTGGAGCTGGCCCCGGGGCGGCAACCGTGGGTGGCCAGCGCCAGCTGGAGTGGCGCCTTGGGCGGTTGGGGGACCGGCAGCGTGGCGGCGATGGCGGCGCAGGATTACACCGCGTTCGGCAGCAGCGCGTTTGTCGGCTGGCGCCAGGGAACCTCGATCAATCCCTATGTGCTGCTCTCGCAGGCAAGGGATGCCGACGGCACGCACGGCGGGTGGCATGCCGGCCTGGGCCTGCAGCAGACCCTGGGCAGCCAGCTCTCCTTCAATGCAGGCGTTGCGCTGCAGTCCCGCGACTATCGTGAGCTGCTCGATGTGCTGTCGGTCACTGCCGATGGCGCCCGCCGCGCACGCTACCGGGAGCAGGCCAACGTGTCGCTCAGCTGGTCCACGCGCTGGCTGGGCTCGATCAGCGCGGGCTATTCGCGCGCCACCGTGTTCGACGGCCGCCCGATCTCGCGGGCGTCGCTGTCATGGGGGCGCAACTTCCGCTGGGCTTCGGTGTCGCTCAACGCCGAACATGACCTGGCACAGAATGATGTACCTGACGGCAGGCGGGACACCGTAGAGGGCGACGCCTACCGGGTGTACCTCAGCGTGAGCGTTCCGCTGGGCGCGCGCCGCCGGGCACGCACGAACGTGCAGCACGATCGTTCCGGCGAACGCATTGGCGCTTCCTACAGCGATTCGCCCAGCAACACCTTGAGCTACCGGCTCGGGGTCGACCGCGATTCGTGGACCGGCCGCACCGACACCAGTGCATCGGCGGCGTGGTTGCCGCGCTACCTGCAGACCAGTGTGTCGTACACCCGCTCCAACCTGGGCAGTTCTTCGGGCTCGGTGCTGCTCAGTGGCGGGGTGGCGGTGCACGGGCGCGGCGTGACCGTGTCGCCGTACCCGATCCAGGACACCTTCGGCATCGTCGCGCTCAGCGACAGGATCGCCGGGGTAGAGATCGGCACCCCGTATGGGCCGGTCTGGACCGACCCCTGGGGCAGGGCGGTGGTGGCACAGCTCACCCCCTACACGACCAGCCTCGTGGAGGTGGACCCCAACAGCCTGCCGCGCAACATGATCCTGGGCAACGGGGTGCTCTCGCTGGAAGCCGGGCGCGGCGCGGTGGCACAGCTCGAGCTGGAAACGCGCTTCAGCCGGCGCATCCAGTTGCTGCCGAAACAGCCCGACGGCACCGCGCTGCCGCGCGGTACCACCGCGTTCCGCAGCAACGACGACCTGGTGGGGATGGTCACCGCCAGTGGCTCCTTGTTCGTGCGCGATGCGGTGGATGGCGAAACCCTGGAGCTGCACCTGCCCGACGAAAGCGTGTGTACGCTCAGCTACCGGCTGGACGATCACGAGGATGAAAACGTGACGATGCCCTCTGCAACGGTGCCGTGCGTGCCTGGCGCGGCGGAGCCTTCACCATGAGCGCGACCGGGCTGGCGCTGCGGATGCTGCTGTGCACGCTGCTGCTGACCACGGCGGCAACCGCGCAGGCGCGGATCGACCCGCTCAAACGCTGCACCATGACGCTGTCACCGGCGTTGATCGACTACGGGCAGCTGGTTCCGCTGCAGGCCACCACGCTGCCGCTCGGGCTGGCGCGACGGCCGGGGCTGACCCGCCCGGCCGGAATGGCGCTGCCCACGCGCACGCTGTTCCTCAACCTGGTGTGCCCGCAACCGATCAACCTGACCATGCTGTTCCATGCACACTCGCGCGACCCGTACCAGTTCGATTTTGGCGGCGCCGGTGGCTACATCCTGCGCGTGCATGACGTACGGGTGGACGAACTGCCGGCGGATATCGGGCTGGTAACCGTACCCGGCGAGCCGCCCAGCCGCATTGCCGAGGTGATGGAGTGGTCGCCCGAGCATGCATGGGTGCCGGTACGTGTCGGCCGCCAGATATCGGGCAGCCGGCTCTCCGCGCAGATCGACGTGCAGACCTGGCTGACCGCCGACCTGGGCGCGGTGCGCGACGCGCAGGTGTGGGAAACGCAGGGCCTGGTCAACGCCGAGGACGCCCGCGAGTTCGCCGCGCTGGACCTGCGCGCGGAGGCCATGCCGCGCTCCTGTACGCCACGGTTGACGCCGGCCACGCTCGAGCTGGGCACCGTGCCCCGCAGCAGCCTGGCTGCGGACGCAGCCACCGCGTTGGCACGGCGTTCGGTGCAGCTGCAGTTGAACTGCAACGGGCGGACGCTGCTGGCAGTGATGCTGCTGGACAACCGTGCCGGCGGCGGGGCAGCGGCCGGCTGGGCTGCAGCAGTACCCGGCCCAGCGCGCTTTGCGCTGGGCGCGGGTGGAGGCGGGATGGCAGGCATCTACGCGTTGTCGCTGGGCGCCGTAATAGCCGACGGACAGGCCCTGCAGGTGCTGCGCGGCAACGGCGAGCGCGCCAGCACCTGGAGTACGCAGGAAGAGGGCGCAGCGCTGCAGCGCTTCGATGCGCAGGGCACGGTGTACGCCTTCGCCATGCCCGGCCATGTCATGCCTGCCGCCGTGGACAACCTGAGCGCAGCGCTGCACGTGGACGTGCAGCTGGCCCCCACCACCGCGCTGGCGGCGGGTGAGGAGGTGCTGCTTGATGGCGCGGTGACCATCGAGATGGTCTATCTCTAGCCGTGCTGGAAACGACTCAAATGCAACTATTTGCACCTGGTTTTGAACAAAGTTGCATGTGTGGTGGCGTGATCGGCCCGTAACCTTTGCAGCGTTCCAAAGGGTCAATCAACCAGGTGGTTGCTATTGACCAAGTCAATCGCTGTAACCCCACTCCATAAGGAATCACCATGAAGTTCACCACGACCCTGCTTTCCCTGGCCATTGCGTCCTCGGCCGCCTTCGCTCCGGCCGCCTTCGCACAGACGGCCGACCTCTCCATTGCCGGGAAAATCTTTCCGGGCGCCTGCACCGTGGACCTCGGCGGTGGTGGCATCGCCGACCTGGGCGACATCCGCGCCGACTCGCTGAACACCGACAGCATGACGGTGTTCGAGCCGGTCGAGATTTCGTTGGCCGTGGCCTGCGAATCGGCGGTTCGCTTCGCCTTTGAAGGCGTCGACAACGCCGCTGCCAGCAGTGCAGTGGCAGGCCACTACGGCCTCGGCATGACCCCTGCCGACGAGAAGATCGGCGGTGCCGAGATCCGCGTCGGTGCCGTCACCGCAGATGGTGCGGACGCGTTCTGGACGGCGTCCCAGGACAGCGGCCTGACCTGGACCAGCAGCGACTCCACCTACACCCACCCGCCGCTGATGCAGGATCACATCCTTGGCTTCACCCCGGAACAGTCGGTCACCACCGGGCCGTCGCCGATTGAAGCGTTGCAGGGCGTCGTGCACGTGGTGGCGAAGATCATGCCGACCAATGGCCTGACCCTCACCGAGGATGCACCGATCAACGGCAGCGCCACGCTGAACGTGATCTACCTGTAACGGCAACACGACTCCGGCGTTCCGCATGCTGCGGAGCGTCGGAGTTTTACCATCCGATGGTGGCGGTGGCCGTTACCGTGCGGCCGCTGCCGTAGTAGCACGACGAGACACCGGTACAGGTGGACACGTAGCGCTTGTCGGCCAGGTTGCTGGCGTTGAGCGCCAGCTTGACCGACGTGTTGCCGACCTGGCCCACGTCATAGCGGAGGGCCGCATCAAACAGGGTGTAGGACGGAATGCGGTACAGGTTGGCGCTGTCGCCATAGCTCACGCCGTTGTAGCGCGCGCCGGCCGCCAGGCTCAACCCACGCAGCGCGCCAGCCTGGAAGGTGTAATCGGCCCAGAACGAGGCGGACAGGTCCGGCACCATCGCCAGCTGCTTGCCCCGATACGCCGACGAACGCAGCATTTCCGACTCCATCCGCGAGGCGGCACCGATCAGGCTCAGGCCGGCGATGGGCGTGATGCGCCCTTCGAGTTCAATGCCGCGCACGCGGCCTTCATCGCCCTGGATCGAGCAGACCGCCGTGCCGGTAGCCCCGCAGTTGCGGTGGCTGGCCACCGGGTCATCGACAATCATGTTCTCCTGGCGCAGGTCATACACGGCCAGGGTGACCAGCCCATCCACGTTGGCCGGCTGGTACTTCAGGCCGGCTTCCCACTGCGAACCGGTGACCGGATCGAAAGCGGTCTGGGTGTAGCTGTCCAGCGGCGACTTGGTGGAGGGCTGGAACGATTCGGCGTAGCTGACGTACGGGGTCAGCCCGTTCTCGAACACATACAGCACGCCGGCACGGCCGGTGAACGCTTCATTCTTGATCACGTTGTGCGTGCCCGGCTGGGAGATGCCGGTGGCGATGTTGCGGGTGGCGCTCAGCGTGTCATCTTTCGTCCAGTCGTAGCGACCACCCAGGGTCAGGCGCCAGTTGCCGGCGGCCAGCTGGTCCTGCAGGTACACGCCGCTCTGGCGGTTGATGCCGGCGGTGGGCGTTTCGGTGGTGACGGTGGGCTGATAGGGGTAGTAAACGGGATCGAAGATGTCGATCGCGCGCGGGTTGGTCATCGCGCTGCGCACGCCTTCCCAATCCGCGCGTTGCCAGTCCCAGCCGAGCAGCACGGTGTGGTCGACCGCGCCGGTGCTGAAGCGCGCCTGCAACCGGGTGTCAAAGGTATCGCCGTCGGAATCGCCGGTGCCCTGCACGCCGCGCCGGTTCTGGGTGCGGCCGTCGGCATTGAGCGCGCCGAAGGTGACCACGCCGCGATACAGCGAATCCACGTGCGTGCGGCGTGCGTTCTGGGTCAGGGTGAGGTGGTCGTTGAACTGGTGCTCGAACATCCAGCCGGCCGTCCACAGCGTGCGGTCGAACGTGTTCCAGTCGGGCTGGCCGATGAAGGTGCTGTTCTTCATGTGGCCATGGGGCGTGGCGTTGAGCGTGCCGGCCATCGGCAGGAACTGGTAGGTGGAGCCGCCGTCGTCCTTCTGGTACATGCCGAGCAGGGTGAGGCGGGTGCGCTCGGCGATCTGCCAGGTGTAGCTGGGCGCCAGGAACCAGTGCTCCTGCGCGGTGTGCTTGATCTGGGTGTCGCCATCGCGGTACAGGCCGACCAGGCGCATAAGATGCGCGTTGTCTTCAGTGCCGGTGCCAACATCGAAGGCCGCGTTGTACTGGCCGTTGGCATCCACGCCCAGGCGCAGCAGCTGCTGCTGGTCCGGGGTGGGCGTCTTGCTGACCTGGTTGACCATGCCGCCGGGGGCGACCTGGCCATACATCACGGCAGAGGGGCCTTTGAGTACTTCCACGCGCTCCAGGTTCCAGCTGTCGAACATGCTGCGGTTCCACTGGCTGCCCTGCGGGGCGCGCATGCCATCGAGCGTTACGTTGTTTGCCCAGCTGCCGGCATCGAAGCCGCGGATGCGGAAGTCGTCCACGCGGTTGTCGATGCCGCTGCTTTCCAGGCTCACGCCGGCCACGTAGCGCATCGCATCATTCAGCGACTGCACGCCGCGCGCATCCAGCTCGGCGCGCTCGATGACGGCAACGGACTGCGGCGTCTCGGCAATGCTGGTACTGGTCTTGGTGGCGCCGCTGGTGCTGTTGGCCGCGCGGTAGGCGTTGACCTGCACCGCATCCAGGTCGGTGGCGTTCTGCGCAGAGGCAGCAGGTGCGACAGCGGTGGCGAAGCAGCAGGCGAGGGCGAGCAGGTTGGGACGCAACCGGCGGAAGGAAACAGGGGAGGGGGTCATGTACTGCCAGCGTCAGGGTCGTCGCAGCGCGACGTTGACTCGCCATTTTAAGGACTTTCGCTCGCAATGCAATTGCGACCTATTCGCATGTAATAACGGGGACGGAGGGAGTTTAGTCCCGGTCGCGTGATAATCCGCTCGGCACAGTCGTCAGTGTTCTACCTGTGGAGATAAAAATCGCTTGCAACCCATTCCCAGAGGTCTAGAATTCGCCGCAGATCCTCTCAACCACCGCCATGAACTCGATGCCGCTCCTGACGTTTTTTACTCGCACCCGCGCTTTCGCGGGACGGGCGCGTCTGCCTCGCGGCTCCTCTGGCGGCTGATCGGATCCGATCACCGCAGGACCCCAGACAGAGCGCCCATTGGGCGCTTTTTTCGTTTCAGTGTTTCGCAACATCCACGCATGAAGGAGAACGTGCCATGCACCAGATCGCCGAGCCCCAAACCTGGCCGCACGCCCGTTAGCCAACGGCGGCGTGCGGCTCCCTGATGTTGGCAGCAGCGAGACCCCTTTTATGAACACCCAGACCCAGAACCTCCGGCGCAACCTCGGCATCATTGCCCACATCGACGCCGGCAAGACCACGCTCACCGAGCGCCTGCTGTGGAAAACCGGCGAGATCCATCGCGTCGGCGAAGTCCATGATGGCGCAGCCACCACCGACTTTTCGGCGATCGAGCGCGAGCGCGGCATCACCATCGGCGCGGCCGCCGTGCAGGCGCATTGGGCGCCGCGTGGCGAACCCACCCATCACCTGACCCTGATCGATACGCCCGGACATATCGACTTCGCCATTGAAGTCGAACGTTCGCTGCGCGTGCTCGACGGTGC
>DGIP01000311.1:5053-9297 GCA_002386405.1 Stenotrophomonas maltophilia | reverse complement strand
TGTCGTGGTGCTCGCCGGTGCTGCTGCTGGCGGTGGCGGCGTTGGGCTACGGGTTGTGGGCGGCGCGACCGGGCCACTCGCCGTGGCCGGACGGGCTGTGGCCGGTGCTGTCCACGCTGGCGCTGCTGGGGCTGCTGCAGCGACATCCGCAGGGCTGGACCGGGCGCGCGCTGGCCAGCCCGCCGATGGTCTGGGTCGGCAAGCTCTCCTACTCGCTGTACCTGTGGCATTGGCCGGTGTTCGTGCTGTTCCGCTGGACGGTGGGGCTGGAAACCGTGCTGGCCGGGGCGTGCGCGGTGGCGCTGGTGTTCGCGCTGGCGTGGCTGTCCTGGCGCTGGGTGGAGCAGCCGCTGCGGCATGGCGCGCGCGGCCCGCGGACCAACGGGCGCTGGGTACTGCTGGGGTTGGCCGTACTGGTGCTGGGCGCCGGCCTGCAGTCGGTGCTGGTCAAGCAGCAACGGCACATTTCGTTCAGTACGGTCAGCCGGCATCCGCTCGACTGGTACCCGTATGCGAAGGGGCTGAAGAAGGAAGTGCCCGATTGCCGCGTGGTCGAGTCCAGCATTCCGGTCGCCGGGGGACAGGCGCGGCTGCTGCAGCGGGGCGAGTGCAAGGGCGGCAGCGGTGCGGCGGGCGTGCTGTTCGTGGCCGGTGATTCGCACGCGCTGGTCTACAACGAGCTGCTGCGCCGCAAGGTGGTGCAGGACGGCGGGCAGGTGCGCCTGTATGGCAGCGGCGGCTGCGCGCTGGTCGGCATGCAGGCCTGGCGGGGGCCGAACCCGGGCTGCGAGGTCTACACCCGCAACGTGCTGGAGGATATCCAGGCCACCGCGCGTGCCGGTGATGTGCTGTTCCTGCCCGGGCTGCGCATTCCGCGCCTGGCCGAGCAGTACCAGCTGTTCGATGCGGCCCAGGTCACCGCCGATCTGGCCAGCCGGGCGGCGGTGGAAGGGCGGGCGGCCGAGGTGATCGCCTCGATCGAACAGCTGCGCCCGTTGGCCGAACGCGGCGTGCGGATCGTGCTGGAAGCGCCCAAGCCGGTGCTGCCCGCACCGCCGTACCGCTGCTCGGACGCGTTCAACCGCCACAACCCGATCTGCGTCAATGGCATGCAGATTCCGCGCGCGCAGGTGGAAGCGATGCGCGCGCCGGTGCTGGACAGCCTGCGCCAGGTCGCCGCCGCGCTGCCGGGTGCAAGCGTGTGGGATCCGTTGCCGACGCTGTGCCCGGGCGAAGTGTGCCAACCCGATGCAGACGGCAGGCCGCTGTATTTCGACGCCGACCACCTGAGCGGCTACGGCAACCGGGTCTTGTTGCCCCCGTTCCGCGAGCATCTGCAGTAGCGCCGACCGGGGTGCGCCCTATCGGCGCCGCAACAGCGGCAGGCTGATCGCGAAGAAGCACAGCAGTGCGCCGGCGAACGCAAACCCCGCGCCGGCCAGGAACGCGGTGCGGCCCTGGTCGATGTTCCACAGCTGGCCGGCGATCAACGCGCCGAGCACGCCGCCGACGCCTGACGAGAAGCCATACAGCAGCCCTTGGCCGTGTCCGTTGAGCCGGCCCGGGAAGTAGGTCGCCAGCATCTGCATGGCCGCCGCGAAGAACGCGGCAAACCCCAGCGCATGCGCGGTCTGCGCTACCAGCATCACGCCCAGGTGGTCCGGGAACAGTGCGGTGACGGTCCAGCGCAGGGTCGAGCTGACCAGCGCGATCAGCAGCATCCAGCTGGCGTCATAGCGGCGGAAAAAACGGCCGATGGTGAAGAACACGCCGACCTCGAAGACCACGCCGATCGTCCACAACAGCCCCAGCGTGGAGGTCGCATAGCCGTGGTGATCCATGTAGACCGAAAAGAACGTGTAGTACGGCCCGAACGACAGCTGCTCCATGAACGCGGCCAGGAAGAACGCCAGCACCTGCGGTTTGCGCACGATCTGCCAGAAGCCACTGGCGTCGCCCTCCGCGCGATGGAAATCGCGCGCGTAGTAGTTGGCAAATGCCGATCCGACCAGCAACGCGAACAGCGGCAGCATCAGCCACGGCAGCAGGTGCGCGTTGCCGGCACCACCGCTGCCCTCGATCAGCCAGCCAAAGCCCATCACCACCGCGATGAAGCCCAGCGAGCCCCAGACCCGGATCAGCCCGTAGCGGTGGCTGTCGTTGCCCAGGTGGGTGAGGGTGATTGATTCGAATTGCGGCATCACTGCGTTGTAGAAGAAGCAGAACACCACCATCGCCGGGTACATCCAAGGCAGCGGCAGCGGCAGCAGGAACGCGCAGAAGGTGAGCAGGGTCAGCACGCTGCCCACCCGCAGCCAGCGGATCGGGCGCGGCGAAGCGGCGGCAATCGAGGTCCACGTCGTGGGCGCCACGATGCGGGTGGCGTACCAGATCCCCATCATCACGCTGATGGCGGTCACGCTCATCCCGCGCGCGGTCAGGAACAGCGACCAGTACGGGGTGAATGCGCCGAGCGCCGCGTAATAGAACAGGTAGAAGCTGGAGAGGCGGGCGACCGGGACAGGGTCGCGGAGAAGCGGGGTCATGCCAGGTCTCGAAGGGCGTACCGACCAACGGTCGGTACCTACCGCAGGGTTAGCAGGATGGACACGGTAGCACCCGACCGTTGGTCGGGTGGTGCGGTTCATTCGGGATCGTAGTCGAGATTGGAGGCCAGCCAGCGTTCGACCTGCGCGCGCTCTACGCCCTTGCGCTTGGCGTAGTCGCTGACCTGCTCGCGGGTGACCCGGCCCACCACGAAATATTGGCTCTGCGGGTGGCTGAAGTAATAGCCGGACACCGCCGCCGTCGGCAGCATCGCAAAGCTCTCGGTCAGCTGCATGTCCGCGTTGTTCTCCGCATCGAGCAGGCGGAACAGCGTGGCCTTTTCGCTGTGCTCGGGGCAGGCAGGGTAGCCCGGCGCCGGGCGGATGCCGCTGTACTGCTCGGCGATGAGCGCTTCGTTGTCCAGCGTTTCATCCGGCTGGTAGCCCCAGTAATCGGTGCGCACCTGCTGGTGCAGGCGCTCGGCCAGGGCTTCGGCCAGGCGGTCGGCCAGCGCCTTGAGCAGGATCGCGTTGTAGTCGTCATGGTCGGCCTCGAAGCGGGCCACGTGCGGGTCGATGCCGATCCCGGCCGTCACCGCGAAGCCACCTATCCAGTCCTGCTTTCCGCTGTCGGCCGGCGCGATGAAATCGGCCAGGCAGAAGTCCGGGCGCTCCACCGGCTTGTCCACCTGCTGGCGCAGGAAATGCAGCACGGCCGGGCCATCCTCGGTCGTCAGGTGTACATCGTCGCCCACGCTGTTGGCCGGCCACAGCCCGAACACCGCCTTGGCGGTCAACCAGCGCTCGTCGACGATGCGCTTGAGCATCGCGCGTGCGTCGCGGTACAGCTCGCTGGCCTGGGTGCCCACGATCTCGTCGGTGAGGATGGCCGGGTACTTGCCGGCCAGCTCCCACGCCTGGAAGAACGGGGTCCAGTCGATCACCTCGACCAGGTCGGCCAGCGGGTAGTCGTCCAGCACGTGCAGGCCCGGCTTGCGCGGGGTGGGGGGCTGGTACTGCGCCCAGTTGCCGTCGAAACGCTGCGCACGGGCCTTGGCCAGGGTCACCAGGCGCTTGGCATCGCCACGGTTGCGGTGGCGCTGGCGGATGTCGGCGTAGTCGGCCTCGTTGGCGGCCACGAAGGCCGCGCGCAGTTCGCTGGAGATCAGCGACTGGGCCACGCCCACCGCGCGCGAGGCGTCCTTCACCCACACCGTGGGCGCCTTGTAATGCGGGTCGATCTTCAACGCGGTGTGCGCGCGCGAGGTGGTGGCGCCGCCGATCATCAGCGGCAGGGTGAAGCCCTGCCGTTCCATCTCGCGCGCGACGTGGCTCATTTCTTCCAGCGACGGGGTGATCAACCCGGACAGGCCGATGATGTCCGCGTTCTCCGAGCGGGCCGCATCGAGGATCTTCTGCGCCGGCACCATCACGCCGAGGTCGATCACCTCGAAGTTGTTGCAGGCCAGGACCACGCCGACGATGTTCTTGCCGATGTCGTGCACATCGCCCTTCACCGTGGCCATGATGATCTTGCCATTGCTCTTGGCGGTATCGCCGCTGCGCGCCTTCTCGGCTTCGATGAAGGGCAGCAGGTAGGCCACCGCCTTCTTCATCACGCGCGCGGATTTCACCACCTGCGGCAGGAACATCTTGCCGGCGCCGAACAGGTCGCCAACCACGTTCATGCCGTCCATC
>DGIP01000311.1:0-4870 GCA_002386405.1 Stenotrophomonas maltophilia | reverse complement strand
CACGTTCATGCCGTCCATCAGCGGCCCTTCGATCACGTCCAGCGGGCGGCTGGAACGGATCCGCGCTTCCTCGGTATCGGCTTCGACCCAGGCATCCAGGCCGTGCACCAGGGCATGCGCCAGGCGCGCGTCGATCGGCTTTTCGCGCCAGGCCAGGTCTTCGCCCTTGGTCTCGCCCTTCTTGCCTTTATAGCGCTCGGCGATCTCCAGCAGGCGCTCGGTGCCATCGGAGCGGCGGTTGAGGATCACATCCTCCACGCGCTCGCGCAGTTCGGCATCCAGGTCGTCGTAGATCGGCATCGCGCCGGCGTTGACGATGCCCATGTCCATGCCAGCGGCGATGGCGTGGTACAGGAACACCGCGTGGATGGCCTGGCGCACCGTTTCGTTGCCACGGAACGAGAACGACACGTTGGACACACCACCGGACACATGGCAATGCGGCAGTGTGCGCTTGATGATGCGGGTGGCTTCGATGAAGTCCACCGCGTAGTTGTCGTGCTCTTCGATGCCGGTGGCGACGGCGAAGATGTTCGGGTCGAAGATGATGTCCTGCGGTGGGAAGCCGACCTGGTCCACCAGGATCCGGTAGGCGCGGGTGCAGATTTCCACCTTGCGCGCGCAGGTATCGGCCTGGCCCTGCTCATCGAACGCCATCACCACGGCAGCCGCACCGTAGCGCAGCACCTTGCGTGCGTGTTCGATGAACAGTGCTTCGCCTTCCTTGAGCGAGATCGAGTTGACCACGCTCTTGCCCTGCAGGCATTTCAGCCCGGCCTCGATCACGCTCCACTTGGACGAATCGACCATCACCGGGATACGCGCGATATCCGGCTCGGACATGATCAGGTTGAGGTAGCGCGTCATCGCCTTCTCGGAATCGATCAGGCCCTCGTCCATGTTCACATCGAGGATCTGCGCGCCGCTGGCGACCTGCTGGCGGGCCACTTCCACCGCCTCTTCGTAACGCTCTTCCTTGACCAGCTTGCGGAACTGCGCGCTGCCGGTGACGTTGGTGCGCTCGCCGATATTGACGAACAGCAGGTCCGGCGTGATGACCAGCGGTTCCAGCCCGGACAGCCGGGTGTGCACGTCCGCGCTCATCGCGGGGCCCTCGGCGGCAGGTCGGCCACGGCTTCGGCGATGGCCTGGATGTGTGCCGGCGAGGTGCCGCAGCAGCCGCCGACCAGGTTGAGCAGGCCGGCGCTGGCGAACTCGCGCAGCGTGGTGGCCATCTCCTCGGGGGTCTCGTCGTACTCGCCGAACGCGTTGGGCAGGCCGGCGTTGGGGTGCGCGCTGACCCGGCAGTCGGCCACGATCGACAGCGTTTCCACGTGCGGGCGCATGTCGCTGGCGCCGAGGGCGCAGTTCAGCCCCACCGACAGCGGCCGGCTGTGCGCCACCGACGCGTAGAAGGCCTCGGCGGTCTGGCCCGACAGGGTGCGCCCGGAGGCGTCGGTGATGGTGCCGGAGATCATGATCGGCAGGCGCGCGCCGCGCGCGTCGAAGGCTTCTTCGATGGCGAACAGCGCGGCCTTGGCGTTGAGTGTGTCGAAGATGGTTTCCACCATCAGGGTGTCGGCACCGCCGTCGATCAGGCCGTCGATGGCCTCGCGGTAGGTCTCGCGCAGCGCATCGAAACTGGTGTTGCGGAAACCGGGATCGTTGACGTCGGGGCTGATAGAGGCGGTGCGGCTGGTCGGCCCCAGCACCCCGATCACGAAGCGCGGCTTGTCCGGGGTCGTGGCTTCGACCGCATCACAGCAGGCGCGGGCCACGGCAGCCCCGGCCTTGTTCAGCTCGTACACCAGGTGTTCCAGGTGGTAATCGGCCTGGCTTACCGAGGTGGCGTTGAAGGTGTTTGTTTCGATCAGGTCGGCCCCGGCCAGCAGGTAGGCGGTATGGATCTCCGCGATCACCTCCGGGCGGGTCAGCAGCAGCAGGTCGTTGTTGCCTTTCAGGTCGTGGCCTTCCGGCGCCGCGCCGGCCGCCTCGTGCCCGCAGCCGGGCCGGTGGGCGCTGTCGAAGCCACCGGCGAAGCGTTCACCGCGGTAATCGCCTTCCTCCAGCCCGTGCCGCTGGATCATGGTGCCCATCGCACCGTCGATGATCAGGATGCGCTGCGCCAGCGCGTCTTCGAGGGCGCGGACACGATCGGGGTGCAGCCAGGGCAGGGACATCGGAACGAAACCTCAGGGCTTGCTGGCAATCAGCGAGATGACTTCAAAATGCGGGGGCCGCTTTTCGCGGGTCACCGTTTCCAGGCTGGAGACCACCAGCCCGGCCTTCTCGGCGAACTTGCGCAGTTCCTTGTCCGAGAAGCCCAGGTTGACGTGGCCATAGGCCTCGACGGCGGCCTTGTGCTCGTGGCGGGCCAGGCTGCACAGCAGCAGGCGGCCACCGGAGCGCAGCACGCGCGCGCCCTCGGCCACGGCCTGGGCGGGCTTGGCGGCGTAGGTCAGCGCATGCATCAGCACCACCAGGTCGAAGCTGCGGTCCTTGAAGGGCAGGGCGTGCATGTCGCCCTCGCGCACTTCCACGTTGGCCAGGCGGCGCAGGCGTTCGCTGGCGGCGGCCACCACGCGGGCGCTGGTGTCGATGCAGATGTAGCGCTTGGCATGCGGGGCCACCAGTTCAGCCAGCACGCCATCGCCGGAGGCGATGTCCAGCACGTCGCCGGTTTCCAGCAGGGGCAGCGCGGTGCGCGCCAGCGCTTCCCAGGTGCGGCCGGGCGAGTAATGGCGTTCCATGTCGCCGGCCACGCTGTCGGCCCAGTTCTGGTCGGCGGCGCGGCTGGCCAGCACGCTGGCCACGCGTTCAGCATCCTGGCGCAGCAGC
The DNA here is from genome assembly GCA_002386405.1 of Stenotrophomonas maltophilia. GTDB lineage: Bacteria > Pseudomonadota > Gammaproteobacteria > Xanthomonadales > Xanthomonadaceae > Stenotrophomonas > Stenotrophomonas maltophilia_AD. The sequence continues at coordinate 2,032 of DGIP01000311.1, read as the reverse complement.
GGGTCGTCGCTGCCGGTGCTCAGGGCATGCCACAATGCGCGCTGGGCCGGGTCCAGCGCGGCATCGTCGAAGCGGTAGTACGCCGACACGCCCGCGCGCCGGTCGCGCACCAGGCCGGCTTCCTTGAGCCGGGCCAGGTGGGTCGACACCCGTGGCTGGGCCAGGGTGGTGATGGCCGACAGCTCGGCCACGGTGAGTTCTTCCTGTTCCAGCAGCGCCAGCAGGCGCACGCGGGTGGCGTCGGCGAACACTTTCAGCCGGACCGACCAGTCCTCGAGATCCATAAATATCTACCTATCGCGATATAGAGATATTTTCGTCCTTCGGCCCCTTCGCGGTCAAGTCAGCCCGGATTGGGCGACCCCCGGTACAATCGCCGCACCTGGACGCGCCCAGCGCGGCCATATCGACATGTTCCTGGGAGGGTTTCGTGGATTTCAGTTTCACCGAAGAGCAGCTGATGCTGCAGGACGTTGCGCGCCGCATCGCGCAGGAAAAGATCGCGCCGAGCGCCGAGCACCATGACCGTACCGGCGAGTTCCCGCTGGACAATATCCGCCTGCTGGGCGAAAACGGGCTGATGGGCATCGAAGTGCCGGCCGAGTACGGCGGCGCGGGCATGGACCCGATTGCCTACGTGCTGGCGATGGTGGAGGTTGCCGCCGGCGACGCCGCGCATTCGACCATCATGTCGGTCAACAATTCGCTGTTCTGCAACGGCATCCTGACCCATGGCAGCGAGGCGCAGAAGCAGAAGTACGTGCGCGCCATCGCCGAGGGCGAGGCCATCGGCGCGTTCGCGCTGACCGAGCCGCAGTCCGGTTCGGACGCCACGGCGATGCGTTGCCGCGCGGTCAAGCAGGCCGACGGCACCTATGTGATCAACGGCAAGAAGAGCTGGATCACCTCCGGCCCGGTGGCCAAGTACATCGTGCTGTTCGCGATGACCGACCCGGACCAGGGCGCGCGTGGCATCACCGCGTTCATGATCGACACGGACAAGGCCGGCTTCCACCGCGGCAAGACCGAGCCGAAGCTGGGCATCCGTGCCTCGGCGACCTGCGAGATCGAGTTCCAGGATTACGTGGCGGCAGCTGAAGACGTGGTGGGCAAGGAAGGCGAGGGCTTCAAGATCGCCATGGGCGTGCTGGACGCGGGCCGCATCGGCATCGCGTCACAGGCCATCGGCATTGCTCGCGCGGCCTACGAGGCGACGATCGAATACGTGAAGGACCGCAAGGCCTTCGGCGCGGCGATCGGCACGTTCCAGATGACCCAGGCCAAGATCGCCGACATGAAGTGCAAGCTGGACGCAGCGCTGCTGCTGACCCTGCGCGCGGCATGGGTGAAGGGCCAGGGCAAGCGCTTCAGCAACGAAGCGGCCATCGCCAAGCTGACCGCGTCGGAAGCGGCGATGTGGATCACCCACCAGGCCGTGCAGATCCACGGCGGCATGGGTTACTCCAAGGAAATGCCGCTGGAGCGTTACTTCCGTGATGCCAAGATCACCGAGATCTACGAAGGCACCTCGGAAATCCAGCGCCTGGTCATCGCCCGCAACGAAACCGGCCTGCGCTGAGGCGGTTTTTCGTCGCACAGACCAAAGCATCGGGGCCCTTCTTGGGCCCCGATTGCGTTTGGGGCTTCAGATTGCATGATGTTTCGGAGTACCGGGCTACGCCCGGTAGCCTCATGCATCTGGGCGAACAGCCTTTGGCCATCGGTTGGCCGGAATTGGCGAGCCGGTGCGGGTTTGCGGGGGGGCGCCGTGAATACGTCCTTGTAGGCTCTTGCGAAACATCCATGTTTCGCAAAGCCCCCGCAAACCCGCCCCGGCCCGCCTTTGACAGTAGGCAGGAGGCCAAGGGGAAAAGCATCGGGCACCGGTAGGGTTGGTTCCCAAACAACCGCCGTGAAAATTTCCACGTTCGATAACGCATTGAACGGATCAAAGCAGGGTGCCGGCATCGCCGGCACACCCGCTTTTCCCGTGGCAACGACACACTGTCAAAAGGTGGGTCGGGGCGGGTTT
>DGIP01000223.1:16608-17338 GCA_002386405.1 Stenotrophomonas maltophilia | reverse complement strand
GGCGCTGCGCGGGTGCCACGGCGCGTGCCGGCGGGCGTGACACCGGCGCGGCAGCCGGTTTGGCGCCCAGCCCCGTCAACGTGGCCAGCTGCTGCTTCATCAGGTCGCCGAAGGCGCCGTCGGGAATCTGCGCCAGCATCGGCCGCGCGCGCTCGGCCAGGCGCGCCTTGCCGTCCAGCGTGCCCATGTTCACTTCGCGGGTGAGCTCGTCGAAGAAGAACTGCGACAGCGGCGTGGCCTGCTTGAGGCGCTCGTCGAAGCCATCCTTGCCTTCCTTGCGCACGATGGTGTCCGGGTCTTCGCCGTCGGGCAGGAACAGGAAGAAGGCCTGGCGGCCATCCTTCATGCGCGGCAGCACCGATTCCAGCGCGCGCCAACCGGCGCGGCGGCCGGCGGCGTCGCCGTCGAAGCAGAAGAACACGTCCGGCGCGTTGCGGAACAGCAGCTCGGCATGGTCCGGCGTGGTCGCCGTGCCCAGCGTGGCCACCGCCTGGGTGACCCCGAACTGGAACAGCGAAACCACGTCCATGTAGCCTTCCACCACGATCAACCGTTCGATCTTCTGGTTGGCCTGGCGCACCTGCCACAGCCCGTACAGCTCGCGGCCCTTGTGGAACAGCGCGGTTTCCGGTGAATTGAGGTACTTCGGGCCGTCGTCCTTCTCCATCACCCGGCCGCCATAGGCGATCACGCGCCCGCGCCGGTCGAAGATCGGGAACATCACCCGGTC
>DGIP01000223.1:0-16446 GCA_002386405.1 Stenotrophomonas maltophilia | reverse complement strand
GAACATCACCCGGTCGCGGAACTTGTCGTAGACATGGCCGCGGTCGTTCTTGGAAAACAGCCCGGCACGATCAAGCAGCTTCATGCGCCGCTCGTCCTTGCCCAGTGCATCCTTCAGCGCGCTGTAGCCATCGGGCGCGTAGCCGATCGCAAAACGCGTGCGGTTTTCCTCGTCCACGCCGCGCTGGTCCAGGTAGGCACGCGCGGTGTCGCTGCCTTCCAGCGACTTCTGGAAGAAGCGCGTGGCCGCATCCAGCGCGGCGTACAGCTCGCGGCTGTCGTCCTGCTGCTGGGCGGTGCGCGGCTGGGTATCGCGTGGTACTTCCATGCCCACGCGCTTGGCCAGCTCATCGACCGCGTCGAGGAACTCCAGGCGGTCGTAGTTCATCAGGAAGCTGATCGCGGTGCCGTGCGCGCCGCAGCCGAAGCAGTGGTAGAACTGCTTGGTGGGCGAGACCGTGAACGAGGCCGAACGCTCGTCATGGAACGGGCAGCGCGCCGAATATTCCTTGCCCTGGCGCTTCAACGGCACGCGGCTGCCCACCACTTCGACAATGTCGGAGCGGGCCAGCAGGTCGTCGATGAATGCGTCGGGGATACGGGCCATGGGCAGCAGCAGGGGGCACGGCCGGCAACGGCCACGCACGGAAGCGGGGGACCCCGCTAGTCTACTAGCTGGCGGTGCCTTCGCCCGGTTTCGGCGGCACGATGCCGGCCTCGGCCAAGTGGACGCGGGCGCGCAGGCGCTCGTCGATCACCGCCGTCATCAGCGCGCCCACGAAGAACACCACCGTGGCGTAGTAGATCCACACCAGCGAGATCACCAGCGCGCCCATCGAGCCGTAGGCGCTGCCCGGCGCCACCGTGGCGATGTACAGCCCGATGCCATAGCGGCCCAGCGCGAACAGTGCCGAGGTGATCACCCCGCCGATGAACGCCTGCCGCCAGGCCACGCGGCGGTCGGGCAGGTAGTGGTACAGGAAGGCAAAGCCCACCGTGTACAGCAGCAGGCTGGTCAGGTAGCCCACCGCCGGCAGGACCGAAGGCAGCTGCGCGAACGCCACCTGCAGCATGGTGGTGGCGGTCATCGACAGGATCAGCAGGAAGCCCAGCGCCAGCACCACGCCAAAGGAGAACACGCGCTTGCGCAGCCACGCCACGATGCCGTCCAGGCGTTCGCCGCTGGTATTGAAGATCAGGTTGAGCGCGTTCTGCAGCTGGGCGAACACCGCCGTGGCGCCGATGAACAGCAGCAGCGTGCTCCACATGCCGGCCAGCGAGCCCATCGAGGGCTGGTTGTCGGCGTTCTTGAGCACGGTATCGGCCACGGTGGCCGCGCTGCTGCCGGCGACATCGTTGATCTGGCCGATCAGCGCCTGCTGTGCGGGCGGGTAGAGCGAGGCGGTCAGCCACAGCAGCAGCACCAGCAACGGCGCCATCGACAGCAGGGCATAGAAGGACACCGACGCGGCCTGGGTCAGCACGTCCACATCGACGAAGCGTTTGCCCACGGCAACCGGGAAGCTGCGTTCAAGCCGGTCCACGTACTTGCGCAGGCGGGGCGGAACGCGGGAAGGATCGTGCGCGGGCTCGGGCGCGGGGGAAGGCGGCAGCGAAGACATGCCTGGATTTCTAGCAGGCCCGGTTCGAAGACCGGGTGAAACGCGGGCAGCCAACGTGGGGTGCTGCCCGCATCAACATCAACCGGCGAAGTGCGCCTTGACCAGCTTGGACACCAGGCCCATGTCGGCCTGGCCGGCCAGCTTCGGCTTCAGCGCGCCCATCAGCTTGCCCATGTCGGCGGCGCTGGCGGCGCCGGTTTCGGCAACGGCGGCCTGGATCGCAGCCACGATCTCGGCTTCGCCCATCTTGGCCGGCAGGTAGGTGTCGATCACCACCAGTTCGTCGCGCTCGATCTGCGCCAGGTCTTCACGCTGGGCCGCTTCGTACTGGCTGATCGAGTCCTTGCGCTGCTTGACCATCTTGTCGAGCACGGCGATGACAGCGGTGTCGTCCAGCTCGATGCGCTCATCCACTTCGCGCCGCTGGATTTCCGCCTTGATCAGGCGGATCACGGACAGCTTGTGCTTGTCGCCCGCCTTCATGGCGGCCTTCATGTCTTCGGTGAGCTGCAGCTTCAGGCTCATGGAACACCTCGTATCGATGAAAAGGGTGGAAACGCAAAAAGCCGGTAACGCTCGCGCGTTCCGGCTTCGGCTCCGCCGCGACAGGACACGCCTGCCGCATCGAAGTTGCGTCCGATCAGTACAGGCGCTGACGCTTGGTGACGTCGCGCGACGAGCGGCGCAGCTGACGCTTCACAGCAGCGGCAGCCTTACGCTTGCGCTCCTGGGTCGGCTTTTCGTAGAACTCGCGCTTGCGGGTTTCGGCCAGCACGCCGGCCTTTTCGCAGGTGCGCTTGAAGCGACGGAGCGCAAACTCGAAGGGCTCGTTCTCGCGGACTTTAACGCTGGGCATGGAATCTCCGGGACACAGTAGAACCGGGTCACGCCCGGTGAGAGCCGCACATTATAGCGGCGAGAAAAGAAGTTGCAACCCACCCCGGCAAAGTTCCTGGCCTGGGGTAGTGAAGGGCACGTCGGCGGTACGTCTGCCAAGGCCTCAAGAGGTCCATAATACCCGTTATGCGAGTCCTTGGTATCGAATCTTCCTGCGATGAGACCGGCGTAGCGGTGTATGACACCGCCGTGGCCGGCCCGGACGCCCTGCGCGCCCATGCCGTGTACAGCCAGATCGCCCTTCACGCCGAATACGGCGGGGTGGTGCCTGAACTGGCCAGCCGCGACCACGTGCGCAAGCTGCTCCCCCTGATCCGCCAGACCCTGGCCGAGGCCGGGCTGGGCGTGGGCGACATCGACGGGGTGGCCTACACGGCCGGCCCGGGGCTGGTCGGCGCCCTGCTGGTGGGCGCGGGCGTGGCCCGTTCGCTGGCCTGGGCGCTCGAAGTGCCTGCGGTGGGTGTCCACCATATGGAAGGCCACCTGCTGGCCCCGCTGATGGAAGAAGACCCGCCGGAGCCGCCGTTCGTGGCCCTGCTGGTGTCCGGCGGGCATACCCAGCTGGTGGCGGTGGACCGGATCGGCCAGTACCGCCTGCTCGGCGAGACCCTGGACGATGCCGCCGGCGAAGCCTTCGACAAGACCGCCAAGCTGATGGGCCTGCCGTACCCGGGCGGACCGCAGTTGGCAGCGCTGGCCGAAAAGGGCACCCCGGGCCGGTTCAAGTTCACCCGCCCGATGACCGACCGGCCCGGGCTGGATTTCAGCTTCTCCGGCCTGAAGACCCAGGTGCTGCTGGCCTGGCGCGACAGCGACCAGAGCGAGCAGACCCGCGCCGACATCGCGCGCGGCTTTGAAGATGCCGTGGTTGAAACGCTGGCGATCAAATGCGAGCGCGCGCTGGATGCGGCGGGCACCGACGTGATCGTCGTTGCCGGTGGCGTGGGCGCCAACAAACGCCTGCGGGCCCGGTTGCAGCAGATGGCGGAACGCCGTGGCGGCCGTGCGTGCTTCCCGCGTCCTTCGCTGTGCACCGACAACGGCGCCATGATCGCCTTCGCCGGCGCGCTGCGCCTGGAGGCCGGCCAGCACAACCCGCCGCAGGTGCAGGTCACCCCGCGCTGGGACATGGCGACGCTGCCGGCGGTGTAGTGCAGTCGCGTCATCGATTTCTTTGATACTGAGACGGTTGCAGCAGTTCTCCAAGGACGCTGTGTTCATCATGTCGGGAAGGAGAATCCGCCATGTTCAAAATCGATCTCAAAAGAGTCATCACCGTTGGTGCCGTCAGGGAGGCGAACAGCCGCCTCATGTCGGGCGCGCGTGCAACGGGAAACTTCCCTGGCAGCACACCCGGTAGCGCCATATCGCTGCAGCTGACGTCCGAACAGATCAACCAGGCTGGCCGGGTTGCCTTCAATTCCCTGAAGCGGCGGTAGTCATGAGCGGGCCGCGACCCGCCTGGTGGTTCGAGGCACGTTCGGGGCCGTCCCGTTACCATGGTCGCCATCTTCTACGTGGCACTCCTATGGACAAGGTATTCATCGAAGGGCTTGAGATCGATGCCCTGATCGGGATCTACGACTGGGAACGGCGGATCCGCCAGACCCTGCGCTTCGATCTGGAAATGGGCTTTGACAACCGCAGGCCGGCGGCCAGCGACGACATCGCCGACACCCTGAACTACAAGGCCGTGAGCAAGCGCATCGAGCAGTTCGTGCGCGAATCCGACTTCGGCCTGGTCGAAACCCTGGCCGAGCGCATCGCCGAGATCGTGCTGCGCGAATTCAACGTGCAGTGGCTGCGCCTGAAGCTGAGCAAGCCCGGCGCGGTGCGTGGCGCCAAGGCCGTTGGCGTGATCATCGAGCGAAGCGCCGCCTGAAGCAGAGAGACACCCCGTAAATGACCGATGCTGTAATTGCCGTGCAATGGCTGGAAGGCCTGCAACAGACCCTCGAACCCTGGCCTTGGGCCTACACCACCTTCGTCCTGTGCGCCCTGGCGCTGGCCGCCTGGCTGGCCAACTTCGTCACCAAGCGCATCCTGCTGCGTGGCCTGCGCCGGCTGGTGCGCCGGCTGCCGGGCACGGAAGGCGGCAGCAACCTGCGGGTGATCTCGCGCCTGTCCAACGTGGTGCCCAGCATGGTCATCGCCGCCGGCATCCGCATCGTGCCGGACCTGCCGCCGCAGCTGGTGTCGGGCGTGGTCAGTGCCTGCCAGGCCTGGGCGGTGCTGACCGTGGCGCTGGCCGTCTCGCACGCGCTGGATGCGGCCAACGAGCTGTACGAACGCCGCCCCGATGCCCGCAGCAAGCCGATCAAGGGCTACCTGCAGGTGGTGAAGATCGTGGTGTTCGTGGTGGCCGGGCTGTCCATTGTCGCCACCCTGCTGGGGGTGAAGCTGGGCCCGATGGTGGCCGGCCTCGGCGCCGCTACCGCCGTGCTGATGCTGGTCTTCCAGGACACCATCCTGTCGCTGGTGGCCAGCGTGCAGATCAGTGGCGATGGCCGCGTGCGGCTGGGCGACTGGATCGAAATGCCCAGCCAGAACGCCGATGGCGATGTGATCGATATCGCCCTGCATACCATCACCGTGCAGAACTTCGACAAGACCATCACCACCATCCCGACCAAGAAGCTGGTCACCGAGTCGTTCAAGAACTGGCGCGGCATGCAGGAAGCCGGCGGCCGCCGGATCAAGCGCGCGCTGTACCTGGACCAGCACAGCGTGGGCTTCCTGGACGCGGCGGCGCTGCAGCGGCTGGAGCAGTTCGCGGTGCTGGGCGACTACCTGCGTGAAAAGCAGGCCGAGCTCACCCAGTGGAACACCCAGCTGCAGGCCCAGGGCGTGGCGGCGGTGAACGCGCGGCGGGTCACCAACCTGGGCACCTTCCGCGCCTACGTGGAGCGCTACCTGCGCCAGCATCCCGGTATCCATACGGATATGACGCTGCTGGTACGGCAGCTGCAGCCCACCACCGAAGGCCTGCCGCTGGAGGTGTACTGTTTCACCCGCACCACCGCCTGGGCGGGCTACGAAGGCATCCAGTCGGATGTGTTCGACCACCTGCTGGCGATCCTGCCGGCGTTCGGGTTGCGGGTCTTCCAGGCCTCCAGTGATGCCATGTTGATGGCCGCGCAGCAGCAGCGGGCCGCCGCAGAGTAAGCTCCTGTGCCCCGCGCTTTGCTTTGGTGGCGCCGGGAACGCTAGAATCTCGGCCTTGTAAACGTTTTCATAAGGATAGCCGGTGGCCTCCGATCGCATCGAAACCCTCATTGCCCAGATGACCGTCGAAGAAAAAGTCGGCCAGCTGGGTGTGTTCGCGGACATGGTCCGGCCGTTCGCGCCGGACGTGAACCCCGAAGCCAATGTCAGCAACGCCGACCAGGTGCTGCAGCAGGTGCGCGAAGGCAAGGTGGGCTCGCTGTTCAATGGCGTGGGCGTCGACGCCGGCCGCCGCATCCAGCAGGTCGCCTTGGAAGAAAGCCGCCTGGGCATTCCGGTGATCCTGGCCGCCGATGTCATCCACGGCATGCGCACCGTGTTCCCGATCCCGCTGGGTGAAGCGGCCAGCTTCGAACCGGACCTGGCCGAGCGCACCGCGCGCGCCACCGCCGTCGAAGCTACCGCAGCCGGCCTGCACTGGACCTACGCACCGGCGGTGGACATCGCCCGCGACCAGCGCTGGGGCCGTGGTGCCGAAGGCGCCGGTGAAGACGTGGTGCTGGGCTGTGCGTTTGCCGCCGCCCGCGTGCGCGGCTTCCAGGGCCCGGACCTGCGCGCCGCCGATGCGCTGCTGTCCACGCCCAAGCACTTCGCCGCCTACGGCGCGGTAATGGCCGGCATGGAATACAACATGGTGGACATCTCGCCGCAGACCCTGCGCGACGTGCACCTGCCGCCGTTCAAGGCTGCGTTCGAAGCCGGCGCGATCACCGTGATGTCCTCCTTCAACGACATCAACGGCGTGCCCGCCAGCGCCAACGCCGAACTGCTCACCGACATCCTGCGCGGTGAGTGGCAGTTCCCGGGCGTGGTGATCTCCGATTACACCGCCGACATGGAACTGGTCGCGCACGGGTATGCCGCCGACGACCGCGACGCCACCGCCAAGGCCTTCACCGCCGGCCTGGACCTGAGCATGCAGAGCGGCTTCTATGCCGAACACCTGCCGGGCCTGATCGACAGCGGCGACGTGCCGATGGCCACGCTGGATGCATCGGTGCGCCGCATCCTCAACCTGAAGGAAGCGATCGGCCTGTTCGACGATCCCTACCGTTCGCTGGATCCGGTGCGCGAAGCCGATACCTCCTACATCGCCGCGCATGACGAACTGTCACGCGATGCCGCGCGCCGTTCCATCGTGCTGCTCAAGAACGAAGGCAACGTGCTGCCGCTGCGCAAGGACGGGCAGAAGATCGCCCTGATCGGCCCGTTCGTGCAGGACCGCGACAACATCGAAGGCTGCTGGACGCTGTTCGGCGACAAGTCGCGCTACGTCACCCTGGAAGCCGGCGTGCGCGCGGCGATCAGCGACGAAAGCCTGCTGGAAATCGTGCCCGGCTGCGACCTGGAAGCGGCCGTGCAGGATGGCATCGAACAGGCCGTGGCCGCCGCGCTGCGCGCAGACGTGGTGGTGCTGGCGCTGGGCGAACCGCAGCGCTACAGCGGTGAGGCGCAGTCGCGGGTGGAAATCACCCTGCCGGCAGCGCAGCAGGCGCTGGCCGAGGCGGTGGCAATGACCGGCAAGCCGCTGGTGGTGCTGCTGCGCAATGGTCGCGCGCTGGCCCTGCAGGGTGCGGTGCGCAATGCGCATGCCGTGGCCATCACCTGGTACCTGGGCACGCAGACCGGCCCGGCCGTGGCCGATGTGCTGTTCGGCGATTACAACCCGTCCGGCCGCCTGCCGGTGAGCTTCCCGCAGGTGTCGGGGCAGCAGCCGTTCTTCTACAACCACCCGCGCACCGGCCGCCCGGAACTGCCGACCATGTCGGAGTTCAAGGCACGCTGGCGCGAGATTCCGAACGCGGCGCTGTACCCGTTCGGGCACGGCATTGGCTACACCACCTTCGGTTATGGCGTGCCGCAGTTGAGCAGCGCCCAGCTGGGCTGGGATGACACGCTGGAGATCACCACCACCCTGACCAACACCGGTGCAGTGGCGGGTGAGGAAGTGGTGCAGCTGTACATCCACGACCGCGTGGCCAGCCGCGTGCGGCCGGTGCGCGAGCTGAAGGACTTCCGCAAGGTGGCATTGCAGCCGGGCGAGAGCACCGAAGTGCGCTTCACGCTGGATCGTCATGCGCTGGGCTTCACCGGCCGTGATGGCGTGTTCCGTGCGGAGCCGGGCCAGTTCGATGTGTGGGTGTGTGCGTCGTCTGCCGCCGGTGAGCCGGTGATCTTCGAGTTGTTGGCGGGCTGACGGATTGCCAGGCACGGCCTGGCACTACCATCATGGGTGCTGCACGCACTACGGGCTACGCTGGCATCTTCGCGATACCGACGGAGCCGTGCATGCGCCTGATCAAGATCCTGCTTCCCACGATGATGCTGGCTGCCTGCAGCCAGCCCACGCCGCCGGCCAATGAGACGGCGGCGCCATCTACCTCGCCGCCGGCCACCGCGCCCACCGCCGCTGAAGATGCGCCGCAGGCCGGGTTGTCACCGGATGCGGTGGAGCCGAGCACGGCACCCATGCCGGATACTGCACCGCCGGTGGCGGGGACGGATTCGGCGGCTACGCCCGCTGCGGATGCATCAGCTGAAGCCGAAGGCGGCGCGCGCGAGCGCATCACCAAGCTGCTGGGTGATGCGGCTCCCTACGAAAGCGTGTTCAACGCATTGCAGCGTGGCGTGGCCGCAGGTGACCGTGCCGCCGTGGCCGGGCTGATGCGGTACCCGGTGCGGGTCACCATCGCTGGCAAGAACCAGAAGGTGGCCGATGCCGCCGCTTTCCAGCGCGACTACGACAGGATCGTGACCCCGGCGCTGGCGAAGCTGATCGCAGAGCAGAAGTTCGACACCCTGTTCGTCAACTGGCAAGGCGTGATGCTCGGCCAGGGCGAGGTGTGGATCAACGGCACCTGCCTGGACAAGGAATGCACGAAGAGCGACGTCAAGGTCAACAATATCGGGCAATAACACGACAGCGTGCGGACCAACGGTCCGCACCTACCGTGGCGTGTCGGCCGGTGCATGTGCGGACCAACGGTCCGCACCTACCGAGGGTGGGTCATCGGTAGGTGTCGACCGTTGGTCGGCACTTGCTGTTTACCCCTTCGGGGTGAGCTTCAACAGCTTGCCCTTGCTGCCGTCTTCCAGCAGCCAGATCGCGCCATCCGGGCCCTGTTCCACTTCGCGGATGCGTTCGCCCATCAGGAAGCGCTCGGCTTCGCGCGCGTTGTCGCCATCGAAGGCCACCCGCACCAGCGAGGTGGACGACAGCCCGCCGATGAAGCCGCTGCCGGTCCACTGCGGGAACAGCTTGCCGCTGTAGATGATGAAACCGGCCGGCGAAATCACCGGGGTCCAGGTCACCTTCGGCGCGGCGAATTCCGGGCGCGTGCTGTGGTCGGGAATGTCGCGGCCGTCGTAATGGTTGCCGTTGGACACGATCGGGTAACCGTAGTTGGCCCCGCGCGTGATCAGGTTCAACTCATCGCCACCGGCCGGGCCCATCTCGTGCACCCACAGCTTGCCGCGCGCATCGAAGGCGATGCCCAGCGCATTGCGATGGCCCAGCGACCACACCTGCTTGGCCACCCCCCCCTGGGAGGCAAACGGGTTGTCGGCCGGCACGCTGCCGTCATCGTTGAGGCGGATGATCTTGCCCAGGTTGCCGGACATGTCCTGCGCGGGGTCGAACTTCTGCCGCTCGCTGGAGGTGATCCACAGCTTGCCGTCCGGCCCGAACGCCAGGCGGTGGCCGTAGTGGCCCTTGCCTTCCACCTTCGGGGTCTGGCGCCAGATCACCTTGAAGTCTTCCAGCGTACCGCTGCCATCGGCGGCCAGCACCAGCTTGGCGCGGCCCACGGCGGCGCCGCGGGTGTCGTTGTCGCCTTCCTCGGCGTAGCTCAGGTAAACAAACCCGTTCCTGGCGAAGTCCGGGTGCGGCAGCACATCACCGAAGCCGCCCTGGCCGCCGTAGGCCACCTTCGGCACGCCGGTGATCTCCTCGCTCTTGCGGGTGGCCACGTTGAAGTGCTTCAGCCGGCCTTCCTTCTCGGTCACCAGCAGGCTGCCATCGGGCAGGAAGCTCATCGCCCAAGGCTGGTCGAAGGTGGCAAATTCGGTGGCGGTGAACGGCCACTGCGCCTTTTCCAGCGCGGGCGCGGAGGCGGCGCCAGGCGTATCGGCGGCCACGCAGGCGGTGGTGAACAGGGCCGGGGTGGCGGCGAGGGCAAGGCTGAGCAGCAGGCGGCGGGTCATGGGAAATCTCCGGAAGGGGACGCGAATGGCCAGCCGTTGTTGTACACCATGGCCATCAAGGGGGCGTGGACCATACGTCACCCCCGTAGGCGGGTGCGGGGGAATCGGCTACCGTAGGCGCCATCAAAAGGGAGTTTGAACAATGAAGCCTCAGGTCACCAAACCGTCTCCGGCGTTCATCGCCGCCTCGTGGACCGCACTGCTGCTTGGCGCCGTGGCCTATCTGGTCGGCCTGTTCAATGCCGAGATGGCACTGAATGAAAAGGGCTACTACCTCACCCTGCTGCTGTTCGGCCTGTTCGCCGCGGTGTCACTGCAGAAGAGCGTGCGCGACCGGGTGGAAGGCATTCCGGTGAGTGCGCTGTATTACTCGCTGTGCTGGTTCGCGCTGCTGGTGTCGTTGTTGCTGCTGCTGGTCGGCCTGTGGAACGCCACCCTGCTGCTCAGCGAAAAGGGCTTCTACGGCATGGCCTTCGCCCTGAGCCTGTTCGGCGCCGTTGCCGTGCAGAAGAACACCCGCGACCTGATGGCCGCGGGTGATCGTGAGATCCCGCCGATTCCGCGCGCGGAATAATCCGGCGTCGCGCCGCGCGGTATTCAGGTGCCGCGCGGTACGCCCTTGTCCAGGTGGGCCTGGTGCAGGGCGGTGGACTCGTCCCAGCCGCGGCGCACCGCGTTGCGGGCCTGGGCCCAGGTCAGCTTGCTGGTGGCCTGTTCACGCGCCCAGCGCGATTCGAGTTCGGCTTCCACCTGCTCGTAGGCCTGGATGATCTCATCGGCGCGGGTACCGCCCAGGCGCGCGCTGTGGCCCAGGTAATAGGCCGGTTCGTAATCTTCGAACGTCTGCTCGCTGTCGTAATACGGCTCGGCGCTGAAACGCTCGCGCCAGTAATCGGACACTGCTTCGCGCGGTACGCCGTCTTCCGGCACCCGGCCGGGAATCTGGTAATCAGGGCTCATGTCTGGCTCCGGTGGGGTGAGGCTTCACCGTACCCAGCACCGGGTTAACGCCATGGGCGCGCGGAGTGAACAGCGCATCAAGCGCGGTGCCTCACGCCTCCTTTCGCGGCAGCAGGTAGATCACCCCGCCCACCGCGAACGCAATCAGCGCCGCGGCGATGTTCTGCCAGCTGGCACTGGCAAACAGCGCCAGGCACAGCACCAGCGCCAGGATCGGAATCAGCGGGCCGCCGGGCAGCTTCAGCGCGCCGGGGCGGTCGCGGAAGCGGCGGGCCAGCACGATGACGGCCGCCGCCGTGCCGATGTACGCGAACAGGCGCGTGGTCATCGACAGCAGCGCCAGCTGCACGAACGATCCGGACAACGCCAGCACCAGCGCGATCAGGCCCTGGGTGATGATCGCCGCGGCCGGCGTGCGGAAGCGCGGATGCACCTGCGCCAGCAGCTTCGGCCCGTAGCCATCGCGCGCCAGCGCGAACAGGAAGCGCGGGCCCATCATCATCGTGTTGCTGTTGGTGCCCAGGATGGAGATCGTCGCGCCCACCGTGAGGATCAGGGCCAGCGCCTCGCCGCCAAAGCCGGCGGCGGCATCGGCCAGCGGCGTGGCCGAATCGGCCAGGCCCGGCAGCGTGCCCTGCGCGATGAACTGCACCGCGCCGTAGATCACCGTCACCGTGATGATCATGGTGATCAACGCGAACGGGATATCGCGGCGCGGGTTGCGGTATTCACCGGCCGCGGCCGGGATGTTCTCGAAGCCGGCATACGCATACAGCAGCAGCAACGCCGCCTCGCCCATGCGCTGCAGGTCGTGCGGGTCCGGGCGGGTGCCGGAGAAGGCCAGGTCGGTATCCACGTAGAACGCGCCGATCGCCACGAACAGCAGCAGCGGCAGCATCTTGCCGATCACCAGCACGATGCCGGTACGCGCCGCCGAGCGCACGCCGGCCACGTTCACCGCGGTCAGGAAGCCCAGCGAGGCCACGATCACCAGCACCCGGCCCACATCGTGCCCTGCCCAGGGCCAGAACCGTGCCACCGCATCGGCCAGCGCGTTGCTCAACGCGGCGGCCGAACTGATCCGGGTCAGCCAGATCATCCAGCCGATCTCGAACCCGGCAAAGCGCCCGAACGCCTCGCGCGCATACAGGTAGCTGCCGCCGGGTTCATCGAAGTAACTGGCCGCCTGCGCGTAGCAGAGCACCAGCAGCGCCACCACGATGCCCGCCGCCACCACGCCCCACAGGCTGAACGGCCCCAGCAACAACACCGTAGCGGCCGGAAGCAGGTAGATGCCGCTGCCGATCACATCGTTGATCGACAACCCCACGATCTGCCAGCGGCTGACCGCGCGTTCCAGTTGCGGTTCGGGCGCGGCGCTCATCGTGCGGCCTTCGGCAGCGCCGGCAGCTGCCAATCCTGCTGCAGCCGCTGGTACTGCGCGCGCGGCAGCAGCACGAACACCGGGTGCTGGGCCGGGTCCAGCCAGGCCAGCAGGCCCTGCATGTGTTCGGGCTGCATCGCCGTGCAGCCGGCAGTGGCCTCACCCGGCGTGCGCCACAGGTGCGCGAAGATGCAGCTGCCCCGGCGCGGTTCCGCGTTCGGGTTGTGCTCGATCACGAAGCCCTCGCGGTAGCGCACGTCGCCCTTGTTGTGCAGGTCCAGCCGCATCGGTTCGGTGGAGCCTTCCACCGCATCGGCGCCCACGACCTCGGCATCGACAATGCGGTTGTAGTACTTCGAATCGGGTACATCCATGCAGTAGCTGCTCTCCAGCATCGGCTGGTAGGGCATCGCGCTGGTGATCTTCGGCGCATAACCGAACGCCGGGCCGACCCTGAACATGCCGGCCGGGCTGCGGCCGTCGCCTTCCTGCTTCACCGGGTCGCCGGCCTGCTGCGGACCCGCGCCGTTCGGTGCCGGCATCACGCCCACGCCCCATGCGCTGCCATTGCGGCCCACCGCCACAGCGAAGGCGGCGCCGTGCGGCTGCCAACCCTGTGGGGTGCGTGCATAGGCCTGCAACCTGCCCTGGGTGGCATCCCAGCCGTCGGTGGTGACCACGATCATCTGGCCGTTGTCGTGCAGCGGCGTGGCCACGGGGGTTAGTGCCGAAGCGGGCAGGGCGCTGGCAACCAGCACGGTGGCAAAGGCGGTACGCAGCAGCGACAGCATCGGGTGCACTCCGGGAATCAGGTGTCGATCAGGTGTTCGATCCGTTCCAGGTTCACCCCGAGCTGGCGGTGGCGGTCCGGGTTGGCGTGGCAGAGCAGCACGAACACGAAGTCCAGCAGCGACTGCAAGGCAGAACGGTACAACAGTTGCGCCACGTGCGGCGCCGGGTCGTGCGCGCACACCACCAGCGCGCCATCGGCGTGCGCGCGCAGCGGGTTGGCGCTGTGCCGGGTGATCGACACCACCTTGCCACCCACGTCCTGGAACTGCCGCGAGAGCTGGAACAGCTGCGGCAGCTTGCCGAATTCGGAAAACACCAGCAGCACATCGCCCGGCCGCGCCGCCGACAGGTTGGCCATCATCAGGATCGGGTCGGCGTGGTGCACCGTGAGCATGCCCAGCAGCGACAGCCGCATCGCGAACTCGCGCGCGTACAGGCCATCATCGCCCAGCCCGTACACGAACAGCTTGGGCGCGCCGTCGATCAGCTGCACGATCGCTTCCACGTCCGCCTGCGGGTTGGCCAGCCGGGTTTCCTCGTCGGCCGCGGTGCGGCTCAGGCGCAGGCGCTCGGCCAGCTGGTCGTAATAGTTGCCCGGTGCGGCGGCCGGCGGGCCGGCGGCCGGGTCGTTGCCGGCACGGGCCACGGCCTGGCCGATGGAATACTTCAGGTCCGGGTAGCCCTTGAAGCCCAGCTTCTGGCTGAACTTGACCACGCTGGACTGGCTGATGCCCAGCGCGCTGGCCAGCTGCTGCGACGAGTAATCGCGCAGCAGGTGGGCATTGTCGAGGATGAAATCAGCGATGCGGCGTTCAATTGCCGACATGTGGTCACGCTCGGAGCGGATTTTCACCAGGGGCGGCATGGCTCAGCCAATCAAAAAGGGGACGGAGGACGTTACCAGCGCGGCGGCTTGATCATCTCCAACCCGCGCACCTCGGTGATGCCCAGCCCCGGCGCATCGCTGATGGTGATCTCCGATTCGTTGAAATGTACCCCGCCGGTGACCGGATTGAACTGTCCTAGCGAGGGGCCGTCCAGGTCCACCTTGGTGATCACCTCGCTCTTGGCCACCGCCAGGTGCACGGCCGCGGCCACGCTGATGCTCGATTCGATCATGCAGCCGATCATGCACGGCACCCCGTAGATGGCGGCGATGTCGGCAATCCGGATCGCGTTGGACAACCCGCCGGTCTTCATCAGCTTGATGTTGATGATGTCGGCCGCGCGCTGCTGGATCAGGTCGAACACCTGGCCCGGGTTGAACACACTCTCATCGGCCATCACCGGCGTGTTGACCCGGTCGGTTACGTACTTCAGCCCGCTGATGTCGGCCGCCTTCACCGGCTGCTCCAGCAGTTCCAGCACCACCCCGGCCTCTTCCAGCGTGCGCATGGCGTGCACCGCCTGTTTGGCGGTCCAGCCCTGGTTGGCATCCAGCCGCAGCAGGGCACGGCCCTGCACGGCGGCGTGGATCGCCTTCACCCGCTCGATATCCAGCCCGATGTCCTTGCCGACCTTGATCTTCAGCGACTCGAAGCCGCGGTCGATCGCCGACAGCGAATCGGCCACCATCTTGTCGATGTAATCCACGCTGATGGTGATATCGGTGGTGATCACCGGGTCGCCACCGCCCAGCATCTGGTACAGCGGCGCCTTGTGCAGCTGCGCCCACAGGTCGTACACCGCGATTTCCACCGCCGCCTTGGCGCTGGTGTTGCGCTTCATCGACGACTGGATCAGCGCGCAGTTGCGGTTGAGTTCGGCCACGTCCTGGCCGACCAGGCGCGGCTTGATGAAGGTGTTGATCGCCTCGATGATCGAACCGTGGGTATCGCCGGTGATCACCGCCGTGGCGGGCGCCTCGCCATAGCCGGTGTGGCCGGTATCGGTGCGGACCAGCACCACCACGTCTTCCACCGTGTCCACGGTGCGCAGTGCGGTCTTGAACGGTGTTTTCAGCGGCACGCGCAGCATGCCAAGTTCAATGTCGGTGATTTTCATCAAGGAGTCTGGGGCCGGATGCGCTGGATGTTGGTGATGCGGTCGATGTAGCTCACGGTGTCGCTGGCCATCATCGGCTGCAGCGGAGTCACCGAAACGCCGTTGAGGTGTGCCTGCACGCGCTTGCCGTCCGCGCCGAACCAGCTGCCGCCGGAGGTGTCGTGGATCATCCACGTCTTTCCGTCGAGCTGGCCGAGGGTGACCATCACGTGGCCGGGAATGTAGACCAGGTCGCCCACCTGCAGCTGCTGCACGGCCGCGTTTCGCTTGGCCTTGCCGTCCTTGTCGCTGAAGGCGATGCGGTCCAGCGCCGGGCTGACCGCCTGCGCGCTGGTATTGCGCGGCACCAGCACGCCGAAGCTGCGGTAGATCTCGGAGACGAAGCCGCTGCAGTCACGGGTGTCGTACGAATGGCCCCAGCCGTAGCGCTCTCCCAGGAACTTGAAGCTCTGGGTGAGCAGGTTGCGCGGGGTCAGCGGCAGGTAATCGCTGGCGGTGTCCTGCGAACGCGGCAGCAATGCCGGCACCAGTGCCAGCGTGCCGTCGTCGTTGCGCACCGGCAGCTGCACCACGTGCGCGCCGTGTGCCTGCTGGCCGTTCACGGCCTGCGCCACCGGCCAGTCGGCCAGCACGGGCAGCCGCACGCCCATCTCCAGCTGCAGCCGAGACACGCGCGGCTCTTCCGGGGTGAACGCGGTATACGCCGTGGCGCCGGTCACCACCCGGTACGGACCGTGCTGGCCGTACCCCAGCACCGTGGCCGCATCGCCCACGCCAACGAAGCGCTTCTCGATCCATGCCGAATAGCGTTCGCTGGTGATGAACAGCCATTGGCCGTCGGCGCTTTCATGCAGCACCGCCACCGCATCGCCGGGGAACAGCGCGGACTCCTGGAAGCGGTCGATATCGGTATCGCCCTGCGAGGTGAACACCCGCAGCGCGGTAGGGAACGCGCGCAACGCGGCGCGGTGCGTGACCAGGCCGTACTGCAGCGGGCGCTCGGCGGGAATGGCCTCCAGCGCCAGGTTGGCCTCGATCGCGGGACGCGCGGTGGCGGCCACCGGTTTGCCGTCCTCACCGAACAGCGGCTTCTGTGGCCAGCGCGAGAGCGCCTGGATGTCGGCCAGCACCTTGGCGCGCGGCAGGCGCGCGGGCAGGGCGCGCAGGTCATGAATGGAGTCGTCTTCGGCGCGCATGCGCGCGTTCTGCGCCGCGATGCCCGCGCGGTCCAGGATCACCCGGTCGGCATCGGGCAGCCGCGCCGCCCAGAACGCCGGGTCCAGATAGGCCTCACGCAGGCCCACCACGCCAGCAAAGTCGGAAGGGCCGGCCAGTGGCGCCTCGGCCCAGGCGGCAGCGC
>DGIP01000224.1:3288-3738 GCA_002386405.1 Stenotrophomonas maltophilia | reverse complement strand
ATCGACCGTTGGTCGATACGAAAAGGGCCACGCATTGCGTGGCCCTTTTCGTTCATGCCGGTTCGATCACCGCGCCGCTGCCCTTGGGCGGCAGCCCCCTCGCCCGCCGCACGATGCGGGCCACGTTGATGCTCATGTCGTCGAGCATGGCGTAGATGGTCGGCAGGAACAGCAGGCTGACCACGGTGGAGAACGCCAGGCCGCCGGCGATGGCACGCGCCATCGGATAGTACGGCGGCCCATCGCCCAGCAGCTGGGTGTCGGTGAGCGAGATCGGGACCATCGCCAGGATCGCCGTGCCCATCGTCATCATGATCGGGCGCAGGCGCTCGCGTGAGCCTTCCACCAGCGCCTGGGTGCGGGCCAGGCCGCGCCGGCGCAGGTTGTTGATGTGCTCGATCATCACGATGCCGTTGTTCACCACCACCCCCATCAGCACCAGGATGCCGA
>DGIP01000224.1:2049-3108 GCA_002386405.1 Stenotrophomonas maltophilia | reverse complement strand
CCATCAGCACCAGGATGCCGATGAAGGACATGATGCCGAACGAGGTACCGGTGAGCCAGAACAACCAGAACACCCCGAAGATCGAGAACAGCACCCCGCTCATGATCGCCGCCGGGAAAAGCAGCGATTCGAACACCGCCGCCATCACCACGTAGATCATCACCAGGGCGATGATCAGGTTGAACAGCATCTGCTGCATGGCCTCGTTGTCGTCACCGAAGTCGCCACCATCGAAGGTGAAGGTGTAGCCGGCCGGGAAGCTCATCGGCTTGAGCGTTTCCTCCATCGCCTTGCGGCCTTCCGGCGCGGTCACCTTCTCGGCCAGGTTGGCCTTGATGGTCAACGTGGTCTGGCGGTTGGTACGGCCCACGCGGGTGGCGGAGGGCTTGATGCTCACGTCGACCAGGCTCAGCAGCGGCACCGAACGTCCGTCGCCGGTGCGCACGGTAAAGCTGGCCAGGTCTTCCGGACTGCTCTGTTCGGCGCCGGCGAAGCGCACCCACACCGGCACTTCGCTGTCACCGCGGCGGAACTCGCGCAGCGGTGCACCGCGCAGCGCCAGGCCGACGAAGCTGGCGACCTGCTCGGCATTGAAGCCGAACGCGGCGGCCCGTTCGCGGTCGACGTGGATGGACAGCTCGCTGCCCTTCTCACCATTATCGATGCGCACATCGCGCAGTTCCTTGCGCTGGGCCAGCAACGGCACCACGTCTTCGCCGATCTCCTGCAGCATCTGGGTCGAATCACCGACCAGCTGCACCTCCACGCCCTTGCTGCCACCGCCACCGCCGCCATCGCCGCCCTGGTTGCCAACGATGTAGTCGGCCCGCGCCGAACGCGGCAGCCCCTTGCGCAGCGACTCCTGCACGGCGGCCATGTTGCCCGCGTGCTTGGCGTCCAGGGTCACGATGGTGCTGCTGCCTTCCTGTTCGCTGTACCAGGAATACACCTGGGTGATGTGCAGCTTCTCGCGGTTCTGGTCCAGGTACTGTTCAACGCGCAGGATCTCGTCGGACATCTGCGCGCGGGTGAAGGCGCCCTTCCAGTTGTAGCCGATGA
>DGIP01000224.1:0-1824 GCA_002386405.1 Stenotrophomonas maltophilia | reverse complement strand
CCTTCCAGTTGTAGCCGATGAACACATCGGTTCCGCCTTCGCCGCCGAACATGTCGATCTTGGTCAGCTTCATCGGCACCAGGCTGACCAGCACCACCATGATGATGCCGAACACGCTCCAGCCACGGTGTTCCAGCGTCCATTGCAGCAGCTGGGCGTAACGGCGCTGCAGGCGCGCGATCACGCCGGTCTGCGAGTGCACCAGCTTGGGCGTCTGCATGCGCGCGGACAGCATCGGGATCAGGCTCACCGCCACCAGCCACGAGGCCATCAGCGAGACCGAGATGGTGATCGCGATCTGCGCCATGAAGATGCTGATGTTGTTGGTTTCGCCGAACAGGTTGGGCACGAACACGATGCAGTGGCACAGGGTGCCGGCGCTGAGCGCGATGGCCACGTTGCGGGTGCCGATGATCGACGCCTGTACCGGCTGGTCGGGCATGCGCTCGCGTTCCTGGTAGATGCTCTCCACCACCACCACCGCGTTGTCCACCAGCATGCCCACCGCCAGCAGCAGGCCCATCATGGTCAGGATGTTGAGGGTCACGCCGACGAAGTACATGAAACCCAGGGTGATCACGAAACAGATCGGGATCGCCAGGGTCACCATCAGCGTTGACGGCCAGTGGCGCAGGAAGAAGAACAGCACCGTCACCGACAGCAGCAGGCCGACCGCACCGGCTTCGGCCAGCTCCAGCAGCGACGACGTCACCGTCTTGCCCTGGTTGTCGATCACCTTGATGTTCACATCGCGCATCGACGGCTGCCGGCGGATGGCTTCCACCTCGGCCAGTGCGCCACGCGAGACTTCCACCAGGTTGGCACTGCGCTCCTTGTAGATGTCCAGGCCCACCGCCGGATTGCCATCCAGGCGGCGGCCATAGTTCATGCGCGCGGCCTTGAGCCGGACATCGGCGATGTCGCCCAGGCGCAGGCCCTTGGTATCGATGACCAGGTCACGCAGTTCCTGCAGGTCGGTGATCTCGCCGACCGGCTGGATCCGCACCCGCTGGCCGTTGTCATCGATCTGCCCGGCCGAGATCGAGAAGTTGAGCGTGCGCAGGCGGTCGCTGAGCTCGTTGATGCTCAGGTTGTGCGCGGTCAGGCGATCGGCATTGATCGCGATCTCCACTTCATTCGGCGGCGCGCCGGAGATCTCCACCCGGGCCACGCCGGGAATGCGCTCGATCCGCCGCTTGAACTCGCGGTCCAGCATGTCGTACGCACCGGTCAGGTCCGACGCACTGGCCAGACGCACCTTCAGCACCGGCTCGTCGCTGCTGGACCACTTGAACACGTTGTAGCGCTGCAGGTCATCGGGCAGGTCGCTGCGGATCGCATCGATGCGCTCGCGTGCATCGGAAGCCGCAATGGCGATGTCGCGGTCCCAGTCGGTGAACTCGATGAAGATGCTGGCGCCTTCGGCGGTGGCCTGGGAGCGCATGCGCTTGATCCCGCTCATCGTGGCCAGCGCTTCCTCGGTCGGCCGGATGATGGTGCGCTCCACTTCTTCGGGCGTGGAGCCGGTGTACGGCACCTGCACGAACAGGAACGGCGCGGAGATGTCCGGCAGCGCCTCCAGCGGCAGCCGGAACGAGGCGATCAGGCCCACCACCACCAGTGAGACGAAACACATGATGGTGGTGATGGGGCGGCGGATGGAGAACTCGGCAATGCTCATGCCGGCTCCTGTGCCGCACAGCCGGCGGTGTGGGCATCGGACGTGCCGCGATGGTGATGGCGGCCGCGCTCGCGGTAATAGGCATCGCCACGGCGATCGAGCAGGTCGTACACCACCGGGATCACCAGCAGGGTGAGCAGCGT
>DGIP01000110.1 GCA_002386405.1 Stenotrophomonas maltophilia | reverse complement strand
GCCGGGACGGGACCCCCTGCAGGAAGCGGAAGTAGGGATCGTGGCTGGCCTGCGCCGGCGCCCACTTCAGCGAAAGCGGCGGGCAGGCCAGCGCCACATGGAAGCGCTGCAGTTCGCCTTCCTGCAGCAGCGGTTCCTCCAGCGGGTCGCGGGTGTACAGGCGCGGTGTGTCGGCGCCAAGCAACAGCAGGCGCAGCCGGGCCACCGCGCACTGCATGGCATCCGGATCCTGCCCATACAGCGGGTAACGGGCCGGGCCTGCCGCGGCAAGCGCACTCTGCGCGTCACGCATCCAGGCGGCGGCTGCCCGCAGCACGGCCCCCTGCCGGCAGCTGGGATCGTAGACCGCCTCATCGGCACAGGGGTGGGTGAGCGCAGCCATCAGCCAGCTCAACCCGGCGGGCACCTGCGCAGGCAGCAGGGCATCCACCGCATCGCCGACGTCCGTGCGGGTCTGGCCGCGCTGCTGGCGGAAGTCCAGCGCCGGCAGCGAAAGGCGCTCCAGCACCTGCAACAGCGCGGCATCGCGCACGGCCGGCTCGTCGGGCAACGCATCCTCCAGCTTCAACGTCGGGAACAGCCCACCCAGCTTGCGCGGATTGGCCAAGGCAAACACCCGCAGGGCGTTCATCACCCTCAGGCCGTTGCCTTCCGCATGACGCTGCCGGAACAGGGTGTCGAAGCGTGCCTGGAGCGGAACGGAGTAGGGCACGCAGCGCGGCGGTTCGCCCGGTGAGTACGCAATGGCCGGGTTGCCGTAGTACGTGGCGTCGCTGGCTACTTTCAGCAGCAGCAGCGACAGGATCAGGCAGGTATCGGCGTCGGGCCGTTTGCCCCTTTCGAGCGCATCGCGGGCATGGACAAGCGCGGCGAGCGTGGCGGGAACATTACACACCCTCAACCCGCCTGCTCGCCCAGGAGGTGCGCCGCATAACGGGCAACCTCCTGGTGACGGGCGGCGATCATCCGCTCGCAGTGGCACTTCTCAAGCTGCGCGGCCCTGGCGATGGCAACTATCCGCTGCTGCAGGAGCAGGGGAGGCAACTGCACGCGCAGCTCCTCGATAGCCACCTTGCGAAGACTCTGCTGGCGCGATCCTGCGGATTGCCGGCGCAGCTGCTCCTGAGCCGTTTCCTGATTCAGCTGCCACGCGAGGAAGGCCGGCATGACCCGCTCGTGGTCGCTCACCCGGATCACATACAGGTGAGGGCTGCAGACGGTGTCCAAGGGCGGATTGCACAGCAGCACGGCAAGCGGATGGGTGCCACGTGCGGCAAGCAGAACATCGCCCTCCTGCACCCAATCCGGCGCCTTGCGTGGGTGCAACCGCGTACGCAGAAGATCGTCCGGATCGTGCACGCCGGCTGCGCTGAGGTTCTTCAACTGGATCACCCGGACCGGCCCGTCGGGGAAGGCGGTGATGGCACCCCGGAAGGGATGTCCCTGGCGGATGCTGGCGATGTCCGCGAGCTTCGCACTGCGACGTGGATTGTTCATGGGGCGAACCATGCGTGGCACGAATTCGCACGTCAAATGAGCGTTCTGCACCATTCGGAATGGTGCAGCGGGACCCCCGGAAAGTGATACCTGCACCGCAAAGTTCGAGAGGCGCAGCGTTCGATTCGACGGATTTGGGTAGGCGGGATCAATCGGCAAAAATGCGCTGCGCAAACCATGGCGACGGAGATCGTCGCAACGCCCCACATTCATCCAGCTGACTGCGCTTCGCTCCATATACGGATTCCGTCTACGCATAAGCGATGGCGTAGGCGGCCGCCAGGAATTGACGAATTTGTATTCAAATTGCCACGTGGTTTTAACGAGCCCATCCACACGATTGACTCGACCGCGGCATACCGCACGCGGCACCCGGAGACCCGACATGGCCCAGCAGCAGCGTAATCAGAGCTCCCAGAACCGGCGTGGTGAGGATCAGGAGCGCGGACGCGACCAGCAGCAACAGCAGCAGGAACAGCACCGCAACCAGAATCAGCAGCAGGGCTGGAAGGACGAAGAAGAGTGACGGCTGGCTGTAGCGCCGACCGATGAAGGCCCCGCTCCGGCGGGGCCTTTCTAATGCAGGGAATCCGCTGTGGCGCCGGCCATCAGTTCATCCTCAACCGCAGAGAACCGCTGCAGGTCGAACGTATCCAACCGCATCGCCTGCGCGGCCGTGGAGAACGCCAGCGTCGCCAGCACCCGCTCGGGGTGCTGCGCCCACGGCGGTACATAACGTGGCGCTGCAATCAGCCCACTCTCCCGGTAGGGCGCCAGCGTGACCAGGTCGCCCAGGTCCACACGCCCGCAGAACAGCAGCCGCAGCGTATCGCCCCGGTTCTCATGCAGGGCGCGCTTGATGAAGGCGGTCACCAGCAGGAGCCCTTCCAGGTAGGCGCCATCCTTCGTGAAGCACACCCGCCCGCGCACATCGCCGCCCCGGAAGATGCGGGCCGCACTGCGGTAGCTGTCCACCTCCGACTGCCCGGCGGCGAGGAACGCGCGGAACACTTCGATGAAGTCCGCGCCCTCCAGGGCTTCCTGCAACCGCACCACCCGCAATGCCAACCGGCGCAGGCGGTTGATGTCCATCGCCCCGGTGATGATCTCCGAGAACGTGGCCAGCCCTTCCTGCGTGCGCGTGGTACGCGGCGCACCCGCGCCCAGGCAGCGCAGCCACGGCTGGTGCTTGCCATTGAGCAGGGTGGCCGAGTGGATGAAGGCCTCATGCTCGACCAGCTGGTCCAGGTCCAGCTGCGAAAACAGCGCATCGGCGCGCAGGCGAATCACTTTGCTGCCGGCGGCGGCCTTGGAGGCCAGTTCGGTATCCAGCACCACTTTCACCTCGTCGTCGGTGAAGAACGGCTCGATGCGCTGGCGCAGCAGCACCGAGAAATCCGGCGCGGGAATGTCGTACTGGATGCGCGGTACGTACTGCGAGCCGATCAGCTGGTCGGTGATGGCCAGCATCTGCGCGGCCGACTGCGCCGTGGTGGTGGTCTGCGAGCGGTACTGGGTGCTGGGCTGGCCGTACAACAGCGTGGAGCAGGCGGTGAAGCGCGGGTTGCCGATATTGGCCAGCATGCTGGCGGCCACCCGGTAGCTCCACGCGGTGCGGTACAGCCAGTCGCCCACGGGATGGCCGCGGTCCAGGTGCTGCAGGATGTCGTCCAGTGCCGCAATGGTGTCGGTGTGGTCAACCGGCTGGGTCGGCGGGGCGGGCATCTCCGGCGATCCACTCCGCCAGGAGGCCAGGAAGCGGGTTTCCATCTCTATTGGCCACGCCAGCCCGGACAACACGCGGATCCTGTTGCCGAGCTTGGCCAGCCGCGCATCCACTTCGAGTAAAGGCGCAAGCGCAGGGTCCGCCTGGGTAGGGTCGGGGCAGGAGGGGGACGTGACCTTTTCCACGGCGGTACCCTGGCTTGAGCACCATCCCACTGTGTTGGCAGCCGGCGCCCCCGGCAACCGCGCTTCTACCTGCCGGAAGGCAGCAAATGTACTGGGCGCAGGTGAATGCGGGGGCGATCAGGCCGCCGCAGGCGCGCGCAGATGCCAGCCCTGCGCGGGGTCTTCCAGCGCACCCGCCGTCACAGCGCCCAGCGTCACCACGATCCCGCGCGCGTTGGGCAGCACCTTCTGCTCCGGGAACCAGCAACGGGTGGCGTCCACCACGATCAGCAGGCCCTCGTCGTCGCCCAGCGCGGCGAAGTGCGGCACCGGCGGGCTGAGGTAGCCCAGCCCGAACGCGGCTTCGGCGCGTGCGCCCAGCGCGGCCACGTCGGCCGTGGGCAGCCCGACCTCGCTGACGCAGGTCAGCTCGCTGCCGTGGAACTCGCCGACCCGTCCGGACGCAGGCAGCCTGCGCCGCCCGATCAGTTCCAGGATCAGCCCATCAGGGCCATCGAAGTAGATGGATTCCGACTCCCAGCGCCCGCCAAAGGTGAAGTGCGCCTCGCCCTTGGCATTGCGCTGCAGCGGTGTGCGCGCCAGCAGCCACGTGGTGGCTGCCTCGAAACGATCGGCCGGCACGTTGAAGGCCAGATGCACGCCGCCGACCGGGTCGCTGCCCGCCGGGCGCAGGTGCACGTCCGTCCAGCCGATCCGCACCACGCCGTCCTGCACCGGTAGCTGCAGCACGTCTGCGAAGTAAGCGCCCACCTGTGCAACATCGGAAACGGGAAGCTGGAGCGTATGGATGCGCATGGAACCAGGCACCGGAAGCAGGAGGTGATGTCAAAAGGCTGACATCGCCCGTTGGGAGAATGGACTCTCGGCCCTTACAATGTGATGAGCTTCACGTTAACTACGTGCGTTTCATCACGCATGTCGTCACCACCCCGGTCCGTGGGCGGGATGTGAACGCCATGGCATTGGCGCGCCGCTATGCTACGCCCCCCGGCGTAGTGTGATGCGCGCCACGACACGAATCAGGAGGATCCGTTGTCCCATCATCGTCCCATGACGCTGCTCGCCCTGTCGCTGAGCATCCTGCTGGCCGCGTGCAAGCCCGACGCCGCCCCGACCGCTCCGGCAGATGCCGCCGCACCCGTCGCCGCAGCACCTGCTGCCGCCCCGGCCGCCGCACCCGCCACTGCTGAGCCCGCCGCACCGGCCACTGCCGCCGATGCTTCCGCCACCTGCGAACTGGCCGATTTCGATGCGTTCCTGCCGGAGTTCGGCAGGAAGATCGCCCTGCAGGAGAAGTCGGTAGCCGACCCGCTGCTGAGCGAACGCTACGACACCGAAGGGCAGGGCGAGCCCACCCTGGTCAGCGAGAAGGTGCCGCTCAGCGAAGTCACCTGGCCGGTCATGCCCAATCCCTCGGGCCTGAAGGCCGTGGGCCGCGAGATGCAGGTCACCAAAGAGGCCGACGGCAGCATGAAGGTGCTGATCCGCACGCCCGATACCAGCAACCAGCAGTCGTACTACTTCGCCCAGCGCCCGTGCTGGCAGCTGGTGCGCATGGCCGATGAGTCGATCTGATCCCGGGAGCTGGTGATGTCCACACTGCGTTTCGTTCCCACTGCCGCACTGGCGTTGTTGCTGGCTGCGTGCAATGCACCCATCGGGGCCGGCGGCAGCGCCGCCACTCCGGAAACCGCTGCTGCGCCCGCGGTCGCAGCGGCGACTACCCCTTCACCCACACCGCAAGAAGAGAAAGGCATGCACAAGGAATGCCCAGGTGCCACGTTGCACCTGACCGCGTTGCCGGCCAAGGACGGTGACACCACCCGCACCCGCCTGGAGATCGAGAAGGACGGCCAGCGCCGTGCCATCGAGACCCCGGCAGAGCTGGGTGACTACACCGCTGTTGGCCTGGCCTGCGCTGAAGACAAGCAGGGCGCTTCGTATTTCGTAGTGCAGTACGGCGAACTGCCGTTCGGCTGCGCGTTCTGCGAATGGTTCACGCTGTACGACGCCGATGGCAGGCAGCTGACCCACAACACCCCGCCCCTGCGCGGCGAAGCCGATGCACAGTCGCCCAACAACGACGAGTATTCGCAGCTGATCGCCAAGCTCGGCATCACCCACCCGGAGGTGGACTACATCGAAGACTGAGCTGGACATCGACATGACGTCGATGCGCGTTGCCCGGAACATGAATTCTGGTACGTAACGGCCGCGCGCCGATACGCAACGCAGCGGTAGGTATCGACCGTTGGTCGATACGCTTCAAAGGAGCAACACCCCTTAAGGAAAGCCTCTTTCTCATAGAATGGATAGCACAGACATGCCAAACGACATCTACACCAACATGGTGCAGCCCGCCGGTGCTGCGTACCGCAGCAACCAGATCGAATCGTGGAGCCACTACCGCGAGCCGATCGACGAAAGCCGCCCGCTGCACGGCCAATCGCGCCGCTGGGGCGATGCCTCCCCGGAAGTACAGTCGCGTGTGATCGACTCGCTGATCGAGTCCTCGCGCGATGCCGGCCTCACCCCGCGCGAAACCGCGTACGTGCTGGCCATCGCCCGCGTCGAATCCGGCTTCAACCCGGATGCCGCCGCCGGCACCACCTCGGCCTCCGGCCTGGGCCAGTTCATCGACCGCACCGGCAAGCATTACGGCCTGAACAACGCCAACCGCTTCGACGTCGACGCACAGTCCGACGCGCTGGTGGCGCACTTCGTCGACAACCGCAACCTGGCACGTGACCGTGGCCAGGGCGAAGACTACATCTACAAGTACCACCACGATGGCCCGACCAAGGACTACGGCGGCCTTGGGCTGTCGCAGCGCAAGGTCGCGCCGCACCTGGATGAGTACGAACAGTTCGTCAACCAGCGCCTGAGCCAGACCCAGGCGCAGGCACCGGCCCAGCCGCATGCCGTTACGGGCGCCGCCGCGGCCGTGGGCGGCGCTGCGGCCATTGGCGCCGCTGCCACCCAGGCACGCTCCTACGAGCACACCATGCAGGTGATGCTGCCGCCGCAGAACGGCGTCAAGCCGCACATTACCGGGCACTTCGGTGAGCACCGTGGCGAGAAAAGCCATGGCGGCAGCGACTTCAACTACGTCGGTGGCCAGACCGGCCGCAACCTGCAGCACCCGACCATCCACGCGCCGATCGCCGGCACCGTGACCTCGGTGGGTGGCAAGTACGGCACCGTGATGATCCAGGACGCGCAGGGCAACTCGCACCAGATCCTGCACATGCAGGACACCAAGGTGAAGGTCGGCCAGCACGTGGAGCCGGGCGATGCCATCGGCACCATGGGCGGCCGCGGCCCGCAGGGCGCCAACCAGTATGCCCAGCACGTGCACTACCAGATGAAGGATCCGGCCGGGAAGCTGATCAACCCGGAGACCTACTGGAACAAGGGCGTCCAGCAGGAAGCGGGCAAGCACGGGCATGCGCACGACCATGACCACGCGCCGGCCGGCACCCTGCGCAAGGGTGACCGCAGCGATGAAGTGACCAAGCTGCAGGAAGAACTGAACCGCCTGGGCGTGCGCGATGCCAACGGCAACCGCCTGTCCGAAGACGGCAAGTTCGGCGACAACACCCGCGAAGCGGTGCAGGCCTTCCAGAAGCAGCAGGGCCTGAAGGACGACGGCATCGTGGGCCGGGAGACCTTCGGCAAGCTGGCCGCCACCCAGGCGCAGGGCGCGGAAACCCGCACCGCCACCGGTCCGCAGCTGGGCGAGAAGGGCCATGCGGACACGCCGCTGCACAACGCGATCCGTGGCCAGTTGCCGGCCGCCATCTCCAACGAAGCGGCGGCCAACGTCACCCTGCAGGCCAAGCAGGCCGGCATTGATTCGCCGGAGAAGCTGCAGAGCGTGACCGTGCAGGATGGCAAGGCGTTCGTGATGGGCACCACCCCGGGCTACCGCGCCGCCGTGGACCTGAGCGAGGCGCCGCCGCTGGAGCACACCAACGCCCAGCTGCAAAGCAACAACGCCAGCCAGCAGCAACAGGTGCAGGATGAGCAGCAGAAGGTGGCGATGGGGCGCTGAGCCCCATCCGCGATCTGTGCAACCGCGTGTGTGGTATGGAGGCCAGCCGGGGCAACCCGGCTGGCCTTTTCTTTGCCGGGGCGCCACTGGCTTAAACTACGCTGCGGCTGCATCGCAGCGTTTCTGGCAGTGAACGAGGTTGATCGAGATGGACATGGGACGCCGCCAGCCGGCCATTGAACTGGTGGCCATCGATATGGATGGCACGCTGCTGGACCCCGCGCACAAGCTCACCCCGCGCGTGAAGCAGGCCATTGCCCGCGCACGGGCGCAGGGCGTGCGGATCGTACTGACCAGCGGCCGCCCGGTATCGGGCCTGGCCCCGTTCCTGGAGGAGCTGGATATCAACGGCGCGGAGGACTACTGCATCGCCTGCAACGGCGGCCTGGTCACGCGCGTGGCCACCGGAGAAGTGGTGGTGGAATACCCGCTCAGCTTCGATGACTTCCTGTTCTGCGAGCAGGTGGCACGCGAGGTGGGCGTGCACTTCCAGGCGCTGGATGGCGAACGCCTGTACACGCCCAACCGCGACATCAGCATCTACACCGTGGCCGATTCCCACCTGTCACGCGTGCCGCTGTCGTATCGCAGCGTGGACGAGATGGACCCGTCGATGTCCTTCATCAAACTGATGATGGTGGACGAGCCACAGATCCTGGATGCGGTCATTCCGCGCCTGCCGCCGGCGCTGACCGAGCGCTTCGCCGTGCTCAAGAGCGCGGCGTTCTTCCTCGAAGTGTTCGACCACCGCGCCGGCAAGGGCCCAAGCCTGCAGAAGCTGGCCGAACACCTGGGCATCGACCGCACCCAGGTGATGGCCATCGGCGACCAGGAAAACGACCTGACCATGCTGCAGTACGCCGGCACCAGCGTGGCGATGGGCAACGCGGTGGACATCGTCAAGGCGACGGCACTGCACCAGACCACCCCCAATTCCGAAGACGGCGTGGCCCTGGCCATCGAGCAGTTCGTACTACGCGATTAGGCCCCGCGCGCCGCACCCCCCTGCTGCGCGACATACGCATCCCAAAGTGCCGCCAGATCCTCACCGGTGTGCGCCTTCCACAACGCCGGCGTATAGCTGCCCTTGCGCAGCGCCGCATCCAGCGCCTTCACCAGGCCCGGATGCCCGGCCTCGCTCCACTTCAGGAACGCACCAGTAACGCGGTAGCCGGTGTCCACCTTGTGCTCCGGCTTGACCTGCGAAGGCAGCGCCCAGCCGCCGGCCGCGTTGTCCACGCCGTAATGATCGCGCGCATAGTCCGCGATGCCCTCCACCAGCCACGAAGGCGCCTGCTCGCTGGCGTAGCCCGGGTAGCCCTGCACGATGTGCATGGCCTCGTGGGTCACCAGGTCAGTGTCGTTGGGGTGCTTCTCCAGCCAGCGCGGATTGATGGTGATGGTGGCCGACTTTTCCTTCTCGCCCACGTAGGCAACCCCGTCATACGACGGGTCCATGACGATACGCACGCTCGACGGCGCGGCAGGATGGTAGTCGCTGCGTTCGCGTGGATAGGTGGCGAAGAAGGTGGCGATGATGCGGTCGCGCACGGCAGCAACCGTTGAACCGCTCTGGTCCTGGTAGGTCAGGGTGACGCCATCGCGTGTCTGTTGGATCTCCGCCGCGTGCGCAGCGGGAAAGGCGAGGGTTGCAGCAACGACAGGGACGATCAGGCAACGGCGCAAACGCATACGCGGCACTCCAGGACGTGATGGGCAACCGCGCTGATCCTGCAACACGGCCAAGGCGCGCCGCAAGTGCCATTTCGTTCGATCTAAGCGCTTGGAAATGGTTTCATTTCAAATTATTGACAATTGATTTAGATCGATCTAGAAAAGCTGCACCCCACGCCCCACGGAACCCCCTGCACCCCAACTCTCCTGCGCCGACGCGGCGCCGGGAGACCTTGTACTGGAGATCTGCAAGATGAAGCGCACGTTGCTGTCGTTGCTGGTGTCATCCGTACTGCTCCACCCCCTGGCCGCACAGGCACAGGCGTCCCCCTCCGACGAAGAAGGCGCCACGCCGGCCACCCGCCAGCTGGATACGGTGAACGTCACCGGCTCGCTGATTCCGCGCGCGCAGATCGAAGGGCCTTCGCCGGTGACCACCATCACCGCCGAAGAAATCGAGGCACAGGGCTTCACCACGGTGTTCGACGCGTTGCGCTCGCTGCCGATGGCCAACGGCTCGGTGCAGGACTCGCAGGGCACGGGGTTCTACACGCCGGGCGCGAAGACGGTCAGCCTGTTCGGACTGGACCCGAGCTACACGCTCACCCTGCTCAACGGACGGCCGCTCAACAGCTATCCGCTTGCCTACAACGGCAATACCAGCATCGTCGATATCGCCAACATTCCGCTGGGCATGGTGGAACGCATCGACGTGCTCACCGGCGGGCAGTCGTCGGTGTACGGCTCGTCGGCGGTGGCGGGTGTGATCAACATCGTGCTGAAGGACAAGGTGGAAGGCACCCACTTCCGCTACCGTGCCGGCGGCTACAGCGACGGCGGCGGCTCCAGCCAGCGCTTCATATTCAGCAGCGGCCATTCCTTCGGCAACCTGGACCTCAGCTACGGCCTCGAGTACACCAAACAGAAGCCGATCTTCGCCTCCGACCGCAGCTACATCGACAGCGTCAACGACAGCCCGACCGGGCCGCAGGACCCCTCGCGTACCTTCCTGCGCATGCAGATGTCGCCCAACGGCTACATCGACCCCGGCCAGGCCACCTGCGCACCGCTGTCCTACCTGTTCGGTGGCAGCACCACCTACGCGCACCGCAACGCGGCAGGCACCGGCTATTACTGCGGCAGCCCGGACAACGTCGGCACCGCCACCCTCTACAACAAGAGCGAAGACGTCAACGCCACCACGTTCCTGCGCTACCACCTCAGCGAAACCACCGAGCTGTACTCGGACATCCTCTTCAGTTTCGGCCGGCCCACCTATTCCGGGGGCAGCCCCTTCTGGAACAAGACCTTCTACAACCAGACCACCGGCAACTACGAGCAGTGGCAGCGCATCTACGCGCCCGAAGAAGTGGGCATGGACGCGAAGGACCAGCGGGTCTATACCCGCTCGTGGAACATCACGGCCGGCGCACGTGGCGGGCTGGGCGACACCGGCTTCGACTACGACGTGTACGTGAACCGATCGAGCACCGACGTCACCCGCAAGTCCACCGATTTCCTGGCCACGGGCGGTGTTGACGACTACTACCTTGGCCCGAAGCTGGGCATGGTCAACGGCTACGAAGCCTACGCGCCGAACCTGGGCGTGCTCTACCAGCCGCTCACCCGCGAGCAGTACGACCAGTTCAGCGGCACCAACCGCGCCGCGTCTTCCGCGTCGCGCACCGGCGTAACGGCGCTGGTGACCAACACCTCGCTGTTCGGCCTGCCCGCCGGCGATGTCGGCTTTGCGATGATCGTGCAGGGCACCCGCGAGAAGTTCTTCAACCAGTCGGCCGATCCCAATGCCGCGGTGCTGTTCCGCGGCCAGACCGCCGGCACCTCGGCCGAAGGCCAGCGTGACCTGTACGCGATCGGCGCCGAACTGCAGGTGCCGATCTTCGACACCTTCAGCGCCAATCTCTCGGGGCGCTATGACAAGTACTCCCTGCAGGGTGGTGGTGGCAACGGCAAGGCAACCTGGAAGCTCGGCCTGGAATACCGCCCGATCGACTCGCTGCTGCTGCGCGGCAGCTATGCCACCGCGTTCCGCTCGCCGGACATGTTCTACCTGTACTCACGCGAAAGCAGCGGCTACACCACCAACGTGGACACCTTCCTGTGCCGCAGTGCGGGCTACACCTCGGAGAACTTCGATGAGTGCCCGCAGGCGTCGTTGTCGGTGCTGTCCTCCAGCACCGGCAACCGCGACCTCAAGGACATCACGGCCGAGACGTTCACCTATGGCGTGGTCTGGTCGGCGCTGGACAATGCGCTGAACCTGTCCCTTGACTACAACTCGGTGAAGATCGAGAACGAAGTCTCCATCCTGGGCACCGACAGCATCCTCGCCACCGAGGCCAACTGCCGCCTCGGAACGTCCGAGAACGGCGACGTGGCGTTTGACATCAACTCGCCGACCTGTCGCCAGGTGCTCGCCCAGGTGCAGCGCCTGCCGGCTACCGATCCGCTCAATCCCAACGGCGTCTCCAAGGTCTTCTCCTATCCGATCAACCTGGCCAAGCAGCGCCAGACCGGTATCCAGGCCTCGGGCGACTATCGCTGGAACGCCGGGCGCGCAGGCGATTTCGGGGTGACCGCGGGCTACTACCGCCCGCTGAAGCACGAGCTGCAGCAGCAGGAAGGCGATCCGGTCTACGACATGCTCTGCTGTGGCTATTCCAATGAGCTGCAGTACCGCGCAACGCTGGGCGTGAACTGGAACATCGGTGCGTTCAGCACCAACGTCTACGGCGTGCGCAACGCGCGGACCTGGAATGCCACCGGCGAGGAGCGCAACATCGGCCCGTGGACGACCTGGAACGCCACGCTCAACTACCGCATCAACAAGCTCGCCAGCGTGCTGCTGACCGCCAACAACCTCACCAACGAACGCCCGCCGGTGGACACCACCAACGGCAACTGGCCGTACTACGACCAGGGCGTATACAACGCCTTCGGCCGCTCGATGTTCGTAGAGCTGTCGCTCGACTTCCAGTAAGCAGGACAAGATCCAACCCTACCGCCAAAGTATCGCGGTAGGGTTGGTTGCCAAACAACCGCCGATAGCAGCCCAACACCCGGTAACGCATGACCGGCAACGAAAGCAGAGCCCACCTCAAACTGAACGCCCGCACCATCGCAAAGGCTGCTTTGAAAGTACTTGCATGGCTCAGCATCGACGCAAGCCACACCCTGATGCGGCTATAGAAGCTTTGATCGGGTGGAGCAGTACGTGTCGGCAATGGCAGGAAGTTGGATAGCCCACAGGGAGGTGTGCGGCAACGAGTTGAGTAAGACAGCAAGGCGGCTGGCCCATTCCCTCGCACACCGTGGCCGGCATTCGGAGGTGGTGGAGCGATCTGGCTCGGGCCTTGCGCTGGCTACGGTCTCGGTGCTGGATGAAGCAAGGTGCCTGGCCTCCAGCCCGGATGGCCGATACATCGTGGCCACCGGCGGATCCGGCGTGGCAGCCGGTGCCGCGTCGGCGGCGCAATCGATTGCCTACCTGCTTCCGGAAGTGGGCGTCATCGAGGCGCTGCGCCGCGTGCAGGACCCGCTGAGCGTGGCCGTCTGGGACGAGCATGCGCGAACGCTGACCCTGGCCCGGGATCGCATGGGTCAATCCGACATCTATTTCAGGCGCAGCCCCTTCGGCCTGGCCTTCTCCTCCGAGCTGAAGACGCTCAGGCAGGAGGACGGCGGGTCCCCGGAGGTGGATCCGCACGCGATATCCCAACTGTTCCGCTACGGGTACATCCCGGCACCGCTGACGGCCTATCGTGGCGTCTACAAACTTCCCGCCGGTACCCTGCGGGTGTTTCGTCTTCCGGAGCTACCGGAACGGGGCTCTGCCGGCGAGGCAGGGCCGTTCCACCCGTACTGGAACCTCCGGCAAGAAGCAGAGGCACAGATGGCCTCGCGCACGCAGGCGACGCTGGGCCGTTCGGTGGACAAGGTAGTCGCCAGCCTGCAACGTGCGGTCTGCGCGTCACGCGGCGGCGCTACTGCCACCCTGCTGTCCGGGGGCGTGGATTCCAGCCTGATCGCCGCGTTGCTGCAGCGGCAGAGCGTAGACGCCGTGGACACGATCTCGGTCGGTTTCGATGTGCCTGGGCACGATGAATCGGAGTGGGCCGCCGAGGTGGCCAGACTGCTCGGCACCCGCAACACACGCCTGCTCATGGAGGACGCGAACGCGCTCCGTCTGGTCGAGACCATGCCGCGCGTCTTCTGCGAGCCCTATGCCGACTCGTCCGCGATTCCAACACTGCTTGCGGCAGAGGCGGCCGGTACATCGTGCAGCACGATCCTCACCGGTGATGGCGGCGATGAGCTCTTCTTTGGCCACGCGTCGTATGTGAAGGCGCTGCGCAACCATGGCCTGGTCCGGCATCTGCCCAGGCCACTGCGCCGGGCGTGCGGGGCGTATGCCTCCCGTTCGCCGGAACGGGCACGGCTGGGGGGGATTGCAGCGCTGATCGCCGAAGCCAGGTCCGCTTCCCTTGCCGAAACCTATCTGGCGCGCGTCTCGCGCTGGCGTGATCCGTCGCGTGCGCTGAAGGCGGCGAATGAACCCGCGCATCCCTTCCTGGACGCGGCCCTGCATCCCGCCGGCGGCCACCCGGGTGAGCTGCTGCTCTACCTCGATCAGAGCAACGAACTGAGCGAAGGGCTGATGACCAAGTCCGACCGCTCGTTTGGCGCATTCGGGGTGCAGGCAAGGAGCCCCTTCCTGGACCCTGAGGTGCTTTCCCTGGCGTGGAGCACCCCGTTCGAGCACAAGCTGCACAATGGCGAGACCAAGGTAGTGCTCAAGCGCGCGCTTGAGCGCTTCCTTCCCGAGCACCACACCCGACGCCCGAAGAAGGGCTTCGGCGCCCCGGTTGCACAATGGCTCAACGGGCCGCTGCGGGACTGGGCCGAGGAACTGCTGGACCCGATTGCCATGCGCAACCGCGGCATCCTCGACGAACACGTTGTATCGGCACTCTGGAAATCGTTCGTCGACGGCAACCGGAAGTACCACACCCACCTCTGGCCGGTGCTGATGTTCCAGGCATGGGACCGGGAGTGGAATGTGAGACACGCCCCATGAGCGTGCGGGCACGCACGGCCAAGGGCGTGATGCCGCCATGGCGGCCAAGGTGGTCCTTGGCAGCAGTGTGCCGGAAGCTTAGCAGGCGCTTCAGGAAGGTGCCGGGTCTCAATGAGGGGTTTGTCATCAAGGATTGATCGAACGCAAGGTCGCCGAACCCCTCCTAGATACACTTGGCGGCAGCCGATGGGCTCGTTCAGGGGCGGCGTAGCTAGTCGCGGCTTGCTAGATCCGCCGTTGTACGGACTACGCTCGGGATGCGCTCCACTGAGCGGGCCTAGGGCAGCAGTTGCTCCAATCCTTTATTCAGAAACTGCTGACCGATGGCTTCCGACTGACAGTGTGCATCATGCCCAAAAGGGCGAGAGCTACGCGCTCGCGCAGCTGCGCCTCTCAAACTGAAGATCCAGCGCCATCACTACTGGCGCGTACTCGTTCCGGTCTAATCCTCGCCTCGGGGGAAGGACTGCGCATCCTGCCGCGATCCACCCTCGGCGCTTGCATACGCCCGGTGTAGATGAACGCAGCTCGGCCAGATGATCGCGCTACGCCGACCAACGGTTTGATCTGTCTCACCTCATGCGATGGGCGCTCCTCAATATCTCCTAAGCTTCAGTCGCCCGCTCTAGCGTCTGAGCAGCCCGGCGCACGAGTGCCAGCGCGTGCTGAACGCCCGACTCGTGCCCGCCCTGTAGCTGATTGGCTACCGCTCTGAGGCAGTAATTGAGGACGTTAGTCGGCGCGCCGAGCTTCTCGCTTTCGTAGCGAGAGAGGCTTGATTTGTCGACCCCCAACTTCTTGGCAAACGCAGCCTGGGTCTCCCCACCTCGGGCCGCACGTAGTAGCTCACCCTGAGACGTCGGGAATGGCGCATTACTCATGTTGCAATTATGGCATTGCGTTGCCATAATTGCACTAACAAGATTCTGGTTGTTACCCGGTAACATTCAGATCAGGAGAACACATGGCCAGAGCTGACCAATTGAAAGCACTGCTTCGCGCCTACGCTGGCAAGGAGGATGCGCAGTTCACGTCTATTGCACTGCAGATGGCCGCTGACGAGGCGCAAAAGGGTCACGTCCGTTTGGCGGCAGAGCTGAAGGCCCTCGTTGAAGAAGCCAAGGCTCGCCAGCAAAGCCGCCCTTCGGTGCGCCAAGGACCGATCCCGTTGGCGCAGCCTAAGGGGGAGCTGTCTGAACTATTGACCGTTCGCTACCCGCGTCACTATCTTTCGGAAATGGTTGTGGCGTCGAATGTGGAGGCCAAGCTCAGGCGCGTTCTCAAAGAACAACGCTCGCATGACCAACTGACCCTACATGGCCTCTTTCCCCGGCGAAAGCTCCTTCTGGTGGGTCCGCCTGGGACGGGGAAGACCCTGACCGCAAGCGTATTGGCAACGGAGCTGAGGCTGCCACTGTTTGTGGCACGCTTCGACACGCTTATCACCAAGTTTATGGGTGAGAGTGCCTCCAAGCTTCGATTGGTCTTTGAATCTCTCCAAGCAACTCGGGGTGTCTATCTTTTCGACGAGTTCGATTCGCTGGGGTTGCAACGCGGCAGTCAGCACGACGTAGCTGAGATGCGCCGGACGCTCAACATGTTCTTGCAGCTTATTGAGCAGGACAGTTCCGACAGCCTAATCATTGCCGCTACGAATCACGGAGAATCGCTCGATTCAGCCCTGTTCCGGCGATTTGATGACGTCATTCGCTACGGGACGCCCGACGAAGCCCAAATTGAGCAGTTGTTGCGCAACGGTCTAGCATTGATTGAAAACCCCAACATGGAATACGAACCGCTGGTAAAGGCCGCCGTTGGGTTGTCTCATGCTGATATCGCCCGAGCCTGCCAAGACTCCATGAAGGACGCCGTTCTGGATGAGTCGCCTCATGTAAGTCAGGACAGCGTGCTCCTGCATCTCCGTGAACGTTCTGTTAGTCTGACATCACTGAAGTCAAGCTAAGGACAGGCTGACCGTGCCTGTCTCAGGGAGCAGGCGATGGCAGAACCGAAGGATCATTTGTCAATTGCGGGGTCGACTGAACCGCGAGATTTTAAATCAGTTCTTTCCGGTGCCAGGGCGAAAATTCCAGCGCGGGACAGACAACCGCACGGCCAGAAGCTGCTAGCAGACCTGAGTCTGCTTCGTGCGCGGGAGGAGGTAATTTCAGCCCGTCGCCAGTCTCTCCAGCTCGACCCCCGTCTGGGCCTGACGATTGCCCTAAAGATCACTCCGGGCGGGATTTTCGACTTCAAGAATATTGAATGGAAGCGCGACGGCATTGAGGTACTCAACGCACGAGCCGGAGAAGGCTTCGACCTTGTTGTCGTGCATGTACCCGAGGGGCGGCTAGCGGCCTTCGAGAAGCGAGTTCATGAGTATCTCAGTAAGGACACCAAGTGGGGTCCTAAGAACGCAACGTTGGTTAACGCTATTGAGAGCTTTAGAAGTGGAGCGTTCGATGAGCTCTGGACGGAAGCTTCGGATCCGCCCACTGACGCCAATCAGCGGTGGTTTCAGCTCTGGCTCCGAATTGGCTCAGCAGCTCCTACGGTAGCTCGACAGAGGTTTGAGGAGGCGGCAAGCCGGTTCGGCATTGAACTGGAGGAGGGATATCTTCCGTTCCCGGGGCGAATCGTTGTGGCGGCGCATGCTACACGTCCCCAATTGGAGCAAGCTGTAGAGCTACTGGATATGGTGGCTGAGATTCGAGGAACCCAGCCAACTGCGGAGTTCTTCCTTGAAGATCTAAAGCCGTTAGAGCAAGTGCAATGGGTTCGTGATTTGGAAGCGCGAATAGAAGACCATTCACACAGTGGCTCCGCCTACGTCACGCTTCTCGATACCGGCGTGACGCAAGGTCACCCTTTGATTAGTAAGAGTCTCAATCCTGGGGACATGTTCGCTGCAAACCCCGGATGGGCTGTAGGCGACGTTGAAGGCCATGGCACAGCAATGGCTGGCCTGATACTACACGGCAACCTTGCCTATCCTTTGGCATCCAGCGACCAGCATGCGTTGCACCACAGGCTGGAATCTGTACGTATCTTCCCCCCAAGTGGGAGCAACAGCCCCCATCTCTACGGTTGGATCACCGAGTCAGCGACACTTGCCGTCGAGGGTGCAAATCCTCAGCGGCGACGCGCCTTCGCGATGATGACAACAGCGACCGGTGCAACAACAGGCTCGCCAACGGAGTGGTCGGCTACTATTGATCGCTTGAGCTTCGGTAGCTCGGGGACTCTGGAGGCGAGCGATGGCAGTCAGACCCGTCGGTTGTTTGTCCTCTCTGGCGGAAACGTCGAATGGCCAAAGTGGAATCAGTATCCACACATCAATACATTGACCACCCTTGAAAGCCCTGCTCAAGCTTGGAACGCGCTGACTGTTGGCGCATACACCGAGCTAACTCAGATTGATGCCACAACGTGGCCGTCAATGAAATGCATCGCTGCTGCAGGTGGCCTTGCCCCCAGCTCAACAACGGCGATGCTCTGGACAAAGGGATGGCCGTTTAAGCCCGATGTAGTTGCAGAGGGTGGCAATGGCGGCGTGGATACGTACGGGCCCGTGGCTGGCCCTGGCAGTGTTCGACTGCTGACAACACACCATGACCTATCGAGTTCGCCGCTGACAGAAACCGGGGACACCAGCGCTGCTGCGGCTGAGGTCGCAAGAATTTGCGCGTTGATCTCCACAAGATACCCAGACTACTGGCCGGAAACCATCCGCGGGCTAATTGTCCACGGGGCCCGCTATACCCAAGAGATGCTTCGGGCACTTCCTGCTAATCCTACTGGTCAGGACAAAGAGGGTTTGGTACGCCGCGTTGGTTACGGTGCCGTGACCCTAGATATCGCGTTGAATTCAACGGCGCAACGGCCAACGCTGGTGTTGCAGAAAGAGATCACGCCCTATCGAAAAGGCAAGGATGGCGTGAAGCTCAACAAGGTCAACATGCATCTGCTTCCTTGGCCAGAGGATGAACTGCGGGCACTTGGATCAGTGCCCGTAGAGCTTCGAGTTACGCTTTCCTACTTCGTCGACCCAAATCCAAGCCAGCGTGGTTGGCAGTCGAAGTTCCGCTATCAATCGCACGGGTTGAGGTTTGCGGTGAAAGCAGCTACGGAAACAGATGAGGAGTTTGGACAGCGAATCAATAAGATTGATCGGTTGGAAGCCGCTGGTGACGAGCCGATTGAATCGATGCCTGACCCTGACAGCGCAAGATGGCTCCTCGGGAGCAATGTTAGATCGCGCGGGTCTGTGCACTCGGATGTTTGGAAGGGGACGGCTGCGGAGCTTGCCAACAAGTCCCACCTCGCAGTGTTTCCAGTGGGTGGTTGGTGGAAGGATTGGAGCCAGGCTGAGCGGCACGGTGTAGAAACACGTTACTGCCTGATTGTGTCTTTAGAGGTCGCGGAGGAGATCGAGGTCGACCTGTACACCCCAATCGAGATTAAGGTTGTCGTTCCGACGTCTATTGATATCACTATTCCAGGCTAGAGGTAGGTGTCCGTGCAGGCTGAGTGCCACCTATCAGATGGTGACTGGCTCCCAGAGTACTTGCCCTCTGCGGCCAATGGCACGGTGCCTTCTTGGTACGTTCCTTCGAACTGCCGGGCGGTCCTGCGCCCATGCAGGCGCTGTCGCGTGCCACGACCGGCTTGGCAGTACTCTCGGAGGCCAAGAGCGCCTTACCCGCGAGCGCTGCCATCCATTTCCCGGGTACGCAACAATCCTTGCGTCGGAAGTTGTCATGATCTCTTTCTAGTGAACCAGCGAGGCTAGAAATACCCACGCGCAGTGGTTTTTGACCTGGCGACAGCAGGATCAACCAGCTCCACCACGGTCGACCTGCCGGTAGCCGATGGCCTCGGCCAGGTGCGCGGTACTGATCTGGTCGCAATTGGCCAGGTCCGCCACGGTGCGGGCTACGCGCAGGATGCGGTGCATCGAGCGCGCCGAGAGCTGCAGCTGTTCCACGGCCGCTTCCAGCAACTGCTGATCGGCGGTGTCCAGTCGGCAGTGCGCATCCAGCTCGGAGGGCAGCAGTTGTGCGTTGGCCTTTCCGCTTCGCTCAAGCTGAACGTTGCGCGCCGTGACCACGCGGCCGCGTACCGTGGCACTTTCCTCACCGCACGGCGCATCGCTGCGCAGTTCGCTTGGTTCCAGCCTCGGCACCACCACATGCAGGTCGATACGGTCCAGCAGCGGGCCGGAAATGCGGCCGCGATAGCGCTGGATGGCATCGCCGCTGCAGCGGCAGCGACCGCTGCGGTCGCCGGCCCAGCCGCACGGGCAGGGATTCATCGCCGCCACCAGCTGGAAGCGCGAAGGGAACGCGTGGGTGCGTGCGGCGCGGGCCACCATGACCGTGCCGGACTCCAGCGGCTCGCGTAGTACTTCGAGGGTGTGCCGGCTCCACTCGGGAAGCTCGTCAAGGAACAGCACGCCGTTGTGCGCCAGCGAAATCTCGCCGGGCCGGGGATACGAGCCGCCGCCGACCAGCGACACCGCGCTGGCGGTGTGATGGGGCGCGCGGTACGGGCGGTGCCGCCAGCGGGCGGTGTCGATCCCGGCCCCGCTGCAGGAGGCGATGGTCGCCGTTTCCAGCGCTTCGCCTTCGGTGGCGTCGGGCAGGATGCCCGGCAGGCGCGAGGCCAGCAGGGTCTTGCCGCAACCCGGCGTGCCAAGAAGGAGCAGGTGGTGCCCGCCAGCGGCGGCCACTTCCAGTGC
Organism: Stenotrophomonas maltophilia; assembly: GCA_002386405.1. GTDB lineage: Bacteria > Pseudomonadota > Gammaproteobacteria > Xanthomonadales > Xanthomonadaceae > Stenotrophomonas > Stenotrophomonas maltophilia_AD. The sequence continues at coordinate 28,589 of DGIP01000110.1, read as the reverse complement.
GCGTCGCGCCTGCTGCTGGCCGCGCACATCGCGCAGGTCCGGCACCGCCAGCGGGACCACCGGCGCCGGTACGGCACGTGGCAGCGAGCGGCTTTCCAGCGCGGCGCATACCTCCAGCAGGGTGCGGGCGACGCGGACATCGGCGTGCTGGGCCAGGGCGGCTTCGGCGCCGTTGGCGCTGGCGACAATCAGGGTCCGGCCCAGTTCCGCTGCCGCGATGGCCGCAGGCAGCGCACCGTCCACGCCCCGCAGCTCCCCGGTGAGGGCGAGCTCGCCCAGGAATTCGTAGTTGGCCAGCAGCTGCCGATCGATCTGGTCGCTGGCGGCAAGAATGCCCAGCGCAATGGCAAGGTCGAAGCGACCGCCTTCCTTGGGCAGGTCGGCCGGGGCCAGGTTGATCAGGATGCGCCGCTGCGGGTACTCGAACTGGGCGCAGACCAATGCGGCGCGTACCCGGTCGCGCGATTCGCGCACCGCCGCTTCGGGCAGGCCCACGATCTGGGTATGCGGCAAACCGCCGGAGAGGAGGACTTCGATCCGGACCGCGGGCGCGTGAACGCCGGCGCGGGCACGGCTGTGCACCAGCGCCAGGCTCATCGGGTTTCCTTCTACGGGGCCGGGCGCTCGGCCGGCGGTTGGGCGGCCGCTTCCAGCGCGGCCACGGTCTTCTCCAGCGCTTCCAGCTTCTCGCGGGTGCGCAGCAGCACGGCGCGCTGTACGTCGAATTCCTCGCGGGTCACCAGGTCCAGCTTGCCCAGGCCGGCCTGGAGCGCGCTCTTGAAGGTGGCCTGCAGTTCTTCGCGCGACTGGCGCAGCCCCGGGGGGACCATGTCGCTCAGGCGGCGCGCCAGATCATCGAGTTGGTTGAGGTCAATCATGGGGTCTCCGCAGGTGGACAAATTCTGGGCGTGGCGGGCCGCAACCACCATCAGGCGGGCCAGGCTTCACGGGTAAGGATAATCCGCACCGCAGGGACCGGTGCGATCAGGGTGCATCGCGTTCACCGGGGGACAGGCGTTATCCTCTGCCGCGAAGACAGGAGCAGACGAATGAAGATGGTCATGGCGGTGCTCAAGCCGTTCAAGCTCGATGACGTGCGCGAAGCGCTGGCCGAACGGGGTGTCACCGGGATCACGGTGACCGAGGTCAAGGGCTTCGGGCGGCAGAAGGGGCACACCGAGCTGTACCGGGGCGCCGAGTACGTGGTGGATTTCCTGCCGAAGGTGAAGATTGAAGTGGCGGTCACCGACGGCCAGGTCGACGAGGTGGTGGAAGCCATCGTCAAGGCCGCCGGCACCGGCAAGATCGGCGACGGCAAGGTGTTCGTCTACGACCTGGGCAGCGTGGTGCGGATCCGTACCGGCGAACTGGACGCCGACGCGCTTTAACCCTTGAACCACCGGTAGAACCGCTTCCAGGCCACCCGCACCCCGGCCACCCAGCGCGGGTCGGCTACCTGGGCCGCTTCGGCGGCGCTGGGGCGGGTACCGGTCAGGCGCTGGCGCATCTTGAGCAGGTTCTTGCGGTCGCTGCGGCGCAGCTGGCGCGACACCGGGTGCACCGGCAGCCAGCGCGGGCTGCGCCAGGCCGAGGTGAAGTCCACCAGCACCGGCACGTTGCCGTTGACCATCACATTGGTGCCATGCAGGTCGTTGTGGGTGATGCCGGCCGCATGCAGGCGCTCGAGCGCGTACTGCAGCTGTTCGAACACCTCGATGCCCACCGACTGGGCCGCGCTCAGGGTCTGCCCGGGAATGAACTCCATGCCCAGCGCCAGGCCGCCGATGGTGCCCAGCAGGGCCGGGGCGTGCTTCCAGCCCGCCAGGCGCTGCAGGATGCGGGCCTCGCGGCGGACCAGCAGGCGCGCGATGGGCGACAGCGGGGTGCCGCGGTAGCGGGTGTAGTCCTTGACCACGGCCGGCTGCCCATTCAGGCAGGTGCGGTAGACATCGGGTTCAAGCAGGCGTTCGCCGCGCTTGAGCAGCTCGGCGGGGGCGGTGTCGTCGACACACGAAGCAACGATTGTATTCATGACGTTCTGGGGCGACCCGGCGGTCGGCGCAAAGCGTCAGGCGTACCGGTGCTGCTGAATGGGGGAGGGCTAAGATTTCGTTAATTTTAGTACTCGGGAGTACACGAAACCAGCATTTGTCAGAGAAATGTCGTAATCGGAGGTGGAACAGTTTGTCGCGTCAATGCGGAATGAAGCGCAGTAATCGCCGTTATCTTTAATAAAATCAATTGCTTGAACGGTGCGTGTGCGACGATAGGCGTCTACGGGATGCGGCGGCGCCCTTTTACAGATCCCATCGGTGGACATGAATGTCCCGCGCGGCCAACTTGACCAGGAGCGGGTGGGTACGGACCATAGCGGTGTTGAACACGGCCTGCGCGGCAGCACCGCACCTGACGGCACGTCTCCGTCGCGCCCGGCTCTCCCCCTCTTTTTGGCCCGCATGGGCGTCCGGCAGCGGCCGGTGGATGCTTGATGATCAAGATTATTGTGGTGGCCCTGTTCGTGGCATGCGTGCTGTACGTGCACTACCGCGGCAAGGTGCGCGCGCGCTGGTCGCGCCAGCTGCTCGACCATTCCAGCTTCATGGCACCGATCAACGTGATCATGTACCTGTTCTCCAAGGTGCCGACCACGCCGTTCCTGAACCCGGGCAAGGACTTCCCCCAGCTGGAGCCGTTGCGCGCCAACTGGACCATGATCCGTGACGAGGCACTGGCGCTGCGCGATGCGGAGAAGATTGCCGCGTCCAGCTCGTACAACGACGCCGGCTTCAATTCGTTCTTCCGCCGCGGCTGGAAGCGCTTCTACCTGAAGTGGTATGGGCCGTCGCATCCCTCGGCGAAGTCGCTGTGCCCGAAGACCACCGCGCTGCTGGAGTCGATTCCGGACGTGCGTGCGGCCATGTTCGCCCAGCTGCCGCCGGGCAGCGAGCTGCGCCCGCACCGCGACCCGTTCGCCGGTTCGCTGCGCCTGCACCTGGGCCTGGCCACGCCGAACGATGACCGCTGCTACATCGAAGTGGACGGCATCCGCAAAAGCTGGCGCGATGGCGAGTGGATGATGTTCGACGAAACCTACATCCACCACGCGCACAACGAGACCGATGCAGACCGGGTGATCCTGTTCTGCGATATCGCGCGCCCGCTGCGCTTCGGCCTGCCGGGCCTGTTCAACCGTGCGGTGGCGGCCACGCTGCTGGCCGGTGGCGCTTCGCCGAACCTGCCGGGCGACCCGACCGGTGGGGTGAACAAGGCGTTCGGCGGCCTGTACAAGGTGCGCCTGAAGGCCAAGGCGCTGCGCGCGCGCAGCGCGTTCGCCTACCACGCGATCAAGTGGGGGCTGGTGCTGCTGGTGATCGCGGGGATCTGGGCCCTTTGAGGCCCGTATCGACCAACGGTCGATACCTACCGGAATGAAAAACCCGCGCTGTCGCCAGCGCGGGTTTTTTCATCGACGTGTGACGACCAACGGTCGTCACCTACCCGGTAGGTACCGACCGTTGGTCGGTACGCGGCCCGATCAACCCTTCAGGGCGGCCGCCACGAACGGCGGGGTGACGAGCACGCCGGTGTGCAGCGCGGCGGTGTAGTACAGCGTGTCGAAGCTCTTGGAGGCCGAATCGGCCTGGCGGAAGTCGAAGCTGCTCTGGCCCTTGCGGGCCAGGGTCACGCTCCACCAGCCGGTGGGGTAGCACGGCTGCGGGAACGGCAGGGTCTTGAACGACTGGAAGCCGGCCTTGCCCATCTCGGTGCGCATTTCGTTGATCAGGTCCAGCTGCATCAGCGGCGATTCGGACTGCTGCACCAGGATGCCGTCTTCCTTCAGCGCCTTGAAGCAGCTCTCGTAGAAGGCCTTGTTGAACAGGCCCTCACCCGGGCCGACCGGGTCGGTGGAATCGACGATCACCACGTCCACGCTGCCGGCCGGGCAGTTGGCCATGTAGGCCACGCCGTCGTCGAACATCAGCTCGGCGCGCGGGTCATGGTTGGAATCGCACAGTTCCGGGAAGTGCTTCTCGGCCATGCGGGTGACCTGCTCGTCGATGTCGCACTGGGTCACGCTCTCCACGCCCTGGTGCTTGAGCACCTCGCGCAGGGTGCCGCAGTCGCCGCCGCCGATGATCACCACGCGCTTGGGGGCGGCGTGGGTGAACAGCACCGGGTGGCTGATCATCTCGTGATAGAAGAAGTTGTCCTTGCTGGTCAACATGATGGCGCCATCGATGGTCATCAGGTTGCCCCAGTCGGTGGTGGCGAAGATCTCGATCTTCTGGAACGGCGATTGCACTTCGTCCAGCTTGCCCGTCAGGCGGTAGCCGATGGCCGAGCCGGTGCGCTCGAAATGCTCGATGTACCAGTTGTTGTTGTCAGTCATGGGATAACGGTCCTGTTCGGAGGGGGATGGAGCCGGGCAAGCCTGTTCAGGTTCCAACCTGGGCACGGGCGCGGGCGCGCATGATAACGGAGCTGTCGCCATATAGGCGTTATCATGCACCCCCTTTTTTACCAACCAGGCCGACTGCAATGACCGATTGGTCCCTCGACCAAGCCCGCAAGACCTACTCGATTCCGCATTGGGCGGATGGCTACTTCGACGTGGATCAGGCAGGACACATGGTGGTGAGACCGACTGGCCTGGACGGCCCGGTGGTGTCCCTGCCCAAGGTGGTGGACGCCGCGCGCGCGGCCGGGGCCAAGCTGCCGCTGCTGGTGCGCTTCCCGGACATCCTGGGCCAGCGCCTGGGCAAGCTGCAGGCCGCCTTCGGGCAGGCCCAGGCCGACTGGGACTATGCCGGCGGCTATACGGCGGTGTACCCGATCAAGGTCAACCAGCACCGTGGCGTGGCCGGCACCCTGGCCAGCCACCACGGCGAAGGCTTTGGCCTGGAAGCAGGCAGCAAGCCGGAACTGATGGCGGTGCTGGCACTGTCGCGCCCGGGCGGCCTGATCGTCTGCAACGGCTACAAGGACCGCGAGTACATCCGCCTGGCCCTGATCGGCCGCAAGCTGGGCCTGCAGACCTTCATCGTCATTGAAAAGCCCTCCGAGCTGAAGCTGGTGCTGGAGGAAGCCAAGGCCCTGGACGTGAAGCCGGGCCTGGGCGTGCGCATGCGCCTGGCCTCGCTGGGCGCGGGCAAGTGGCAGAACAGCGGCGGCGACAAGGCCAAGTTCGGCCTGTCCCCGCGCCAGTTGCTGGACCTGTGGAAGTCGCTGCGCGACACCGAGTACGCCGACTGCCTGAGCCTGCTGCACTTCCACATGGGTTCGCAGATCTCCAACGTGCGCGACATCGCCAACGGCATGCGCGAAGCCACCCGCTACTTCGTGGAGCTGTCGCGCCTGGGCGCGAAGATCACCCACGTGGACGTGGGCGGCGGGCTGGGCGTGGACTACGAAGGCACCCGTTCGCGCAGCTTCTGCTCGATCAACTACGGGCTGGATTCGTACGCCAGCAACATCGTGCAGCCGCTGGCCAATGCCTGCGAAGAACACGGCCTGACTCCGCCGCGGATCGTCACCGAATGCGGCCGCGCGATGACCGCGCACCACGCGGTGCTGATCGCCAACGTGTCCGAAGTCGAAGAAGCGCAGGAAGGCCGCGTGCCCGACCAGCACGACGACGAGCCGGCCGCGATCCGCCACCTGCGCGAGATCCATGACGAGCTGGACCAGCGCCCGGCGGTGGAGCTCTTCCAGGAAGCGCAGCACTTCCACGCCGAAGGCCTGTCCAGCTATGCGCTGGGCCAGATCGACCTGCCGCAGCGGGCGCGCATCGACGACCTGTTCTACGCCATCGCCCACGCCGTGCGTGCACGCCTGAGCTATGACGAGAAGAGCCACCGCCCGGCGCTGGATGAGTTGAACGAGCGCCTGGTGGACAAGTACTTCGTCAACTTCAGCGTGTTCGAGTCGATTCCCGACGCCTGGGCGATCGACCAGGTGTTCCCGATCGTGCCGATCGAGCGCCTGGACGAGGCGCCGCAGCGCCGCGGCATCATCGCCGACATGACCTGCGATTCGGATGGCATGGTCAAGACCTATGTCGAGAACGAGAGCCTGGATACCTCGCTGCCGCTGCATGCGGTGCGCGCGGGCGAAAGCTACCGCATCGGCTTCTTCATGGTCGGTGCCTACCAGGAAATCCTGGGCGACATCCACAACCTGTTCGGCGATACCGACGCGGTGGAAGTGCGGGCCGAGGCCGATGGCTACGCGATCACCCAGCAGCGTCGTGGCGACACCACCGATGTGATGCTGGACTACGTGGGCTACAGCCTGGCTGACCTGCGTGCCAGCTATGCCGAGCGGGTGGCGGCGGCCGAGCTGTCGCCGGAACGCGCGCAGGAGCTGTCCGAGGCACTGGAAGCGGGCCTGACCGGGTACACGTACCTTTCTGATGAGCCGCTGATCTGATCGGCACGGTTGCCATCGCGACCTGCGGCGCGGCTGCCTGATGAGCAGCCGCGCCATTTTCCATCTGTTCCTGCACGCGGCGGTGCCGGCCCTGCTGGCCTGGATGTTCTGGCGTAAGCGGTTCCTGTCGGCCTGGGCGTTGCTGCTGCTGGGTTGGATCATCGACCTGGACCACCTGCTGGCCGATCCGATCTATGCGCCGAACCGCTGCAGCATCGGTTTCCATCCGTTGCACACCGCACCGGCCATCGCGGTGTATGCGGGCTTGTGCGTACCGAAGAAGACGCGGTTGTTCGGGATCGGGTTGATCATCCACATCGTGTTGGATGCGATTGACTGCTGGTGGATGCACTCAGCCCGGTAAACCTGCCGGCAACGTCAACGTCGCCTGCAACCCCGGTTTGCCATTGCGCAGCACCAGGCTGCCGCCGTAGCTCTCGGCGATATCGGCCACGATCGCCAAGCCCAGACCGCTGCCAGGCGCGCGCTGGTCCAACCGTACGCCACGACCCAGCACGCGTTCAAGATCGTCTTCCGGCAACCCGCTGCCGTCGTCGTTGACCTCTATCTGGATGCGGTTCCCGGCCCGCGAAACCTTCACCTCCACCCGCCGCGCAGCCCACTTGCCGGCGTTGTCGAGCAGGTTGCCCAGCATCTCTTCCAGGTCCTCGCGCGCACCGGCAAACACGCCGGCCGCCTCTGCATCGCAGGCGAACGCCACGCCGCGCTCGCCATGCACGCGCTGCATCAATCCGCACAGTGCAGCCACCACCGGTGCCACCGGCGTGCGCTGCTTGTGGTCGGCAGCCACGCCCACCGCCAGGTAACGGTCGATGCTGGCCTGCATGCGCGCGGTTTCGCTGCGCAGCGTGCTGCGCCAGTCCCGTCCGTCGCCGGCCGCTTCGGTGGTCAACACGGTGAGCGGCGTCTTCAATGCATGCGCGAGGTCTTCAGCGCTGCGCCGCGCGCGCAGCACCATGCGCCCGTGGTGGTCCAGCAACGCGTTGAGCTCGTCGGCCAACGGCGCCACTTCCTTCACCAGCCCCTGCTGCGGAAAGCGTACGTCCTCGCCATTGCGCACCTGCTCGGCAATGCGGCCCAGCCGGGCCAGCGGGCGCAGCCCGTAATGCACCTGGGTGACCAGCACTGCGAACCACAGCGCGATCAGCACGATCAGCGCCAGCGCGGTGCGCTGGCGGAAGGCCGTCACCTGCGCGTCGAGCTGGCTGCGGTCGGTCGCCACCACCACCTGCAACGGGGTGCCTGCGCGCGGCAGGGTGACCTGCTGGGCCAGCGCACGCAGCGGTTGCTGCAGCGGGCCGGTGGTGTCGAACGCCTGGGCCGGCCCGGTGTGCAGCGTGGCCGGCACCGCGAGCGTTTCATCCCACAGCGAGCGCGATTGCCCCAGCGCCTGGCCCTGCGCGTCCTGCAGCTGCCAGTACGCACCGGAGAACACCCGCCGATACTGTTCGTCGCCCAGTTCGCCGCGGACCTGCACCGCACCCTGCGCACCGATTTCCACCAGCGCCAACACCGCGATGAGATCGTTGCCCAGCTGCTGGTCCAGCGAGGTGCGCGCCGAGCGCTCGTACATCGCGCCCAGCCACCAGGTGGCCAGTGCCGAGACCAGCACCATGCCCAGGCCACCGGCCAGCAGCAGGCGGCCGCGCAGCGAGCGGGTCTTCATGGCTGCGCCGACAGCCGGAACCCCTGGCCGCGATGGGTGTGGATGAGCGTGCTGCCGAGCTTGCGGCGGATCCGACCGATCAGTACATCGAGCGTGTTGGAGTCCGGGTCGAAGCCGGCGTCGTACACATGCTCGCCCAGCCGCGAACGGCTGATCACCACATCGGGGTGGTGCATGAAGTAGCTCAGGATGCGGTGTTCCTGCGGGCTCAGCGGCAGCAGTACGCCATCGAGTTCGAAGCGGCCGGCGTTGACGTCCAGCCGCAGCGGTCCGCATTGCAGGCGCGGGCTGGCGTGGCCGGCGCTGCGGCGGATCAACGCGCGCAGCCGCAGCAGCAGTTCTTCGGGCTGGAAAGGTTTGGTCAAGAAGTCATCGGCGCCGGCGTCGAAGCCGGCAAGCTTGTCGTGCCAGCGCGTGCGCGCGGTCAGCACCAGTACCGGGAAATCACGCCCGGCCTCGCGCCAGCGCTCGATCACGCTCAGGCCGTCCAGGCCCGGCAGGCCCAGATCGACGATCGCCGCGGCGATGTCTTCCACCTGGCCCTGGTACTCGGCATCGCGCCCCTCGCTGCTGTGGATCACCACGTAGCCGGCGTCCTCCAGCAGCAGCTGCAGCTGGCTGGCGAGCAGGGCGTCATCCTCGGCAAGCAGGAGTCGCATCAGTCCTCTTCCATCTTGAGCAGGCGGCCGCTGGTCGCATCATAGTCCAGCTCCATTACCACGCCGTTGGGGCCGAGGATCTCGATTTCGTACTTGCCGTCATCCAGCTCCACCTCCAGCAGCTGGCCCGGGTAGCGCCGCAGGGCATCGCGCACCACCGTCTCCAGCGGTATGTAGCGGCCCTGCTGCACGGCCTGGCGCACCGCCTGCTGCTGGCGCGCGCCGCCATCGAGGACCCGCATGGGGTCCTGCGCGGCGGCGGTCAACAGCAGGGGCAGGAGCAGCGACAGGGCGGTCATGCATACGGTATACGCGGCGCCCTTAAACAGTTCCTGACAGCGGGGCTCATGGTCCGCTTAAGCGCGCTTGCCAGACTGGCGGCGCCGGGATGGTCCGGTGCCCCTTTCAGGAATACCCCCATGAACAAGCTGATCCTTGCTGCCGCCCTGGCGACGGCCTTCACCACCGCCCCGGCCTTCGCCGCCGATCTGTCCGCTGCCGACGTGCAGGCCAAGCTGCGTGCCGCCGGCTACACACAGGTGCACGAGCTGGAACGCGACGATGGTGTGTGGGAAGCCGACGTGACCCGCGCAGATGGCAGCGTGGACGAGGTGGTCATCGACCCGGCCACGGGCGAGATCTTCGATCCGCGCAGCGGTCGCGCCCTGCTCGATGCCGGGCAGATCCTCACCCTGGCCGGCAAGGCCGGGCTGACCCACATCGAATCGGTCGAGCGTGAGGGTGCCACCTGGACGCTGGAAGCGCGCAACGCCCGCAACCAGCGCGTCGACGTGCGCATGAGCGGCCACGATGGCCGCGTGCTGTCGAGCCGTCGCGACGGCTGGTGGGACTGAGCCCTGGCGCTTACCAGCCGACCGGGCCGGGCCCGGCGGCATCCCAGTAGCCGCGGCCATACCCGTAACCACCCCCATACGGTCCATAGAAGCCAGGGCCCTTGCCCTCGCTGATCTGGATGTTGAGGTTCATGTTGCGGGTCTTGCCGTCGTCGTTGGTGTAATTCTTGTTGAGGTTCAACTCGGCCGCGTTGTAATGCGTGTTGCCGAAGCCCTTGGCGTAGCCGATACCGGTGGTGATGCTGCCGTTGACCCGCAGCTTGTCATCGGTGACGTCGGCGATGCCGTTGGCGGCACTCCCACGCGGGGTCGCGCGGCGGCCGCTCTTGTCGCCATAGAAGGTGCCGGGCGGATCACCGCGCAGGGTGGGGTCGTTGAGGTACTGCAACGGTTGCTGCGGCACCGACAGGTCCAGATCGGTCGCCGACTGCGGGCCGGTGGCACCGGCAGCGGACTGCGCCAGCACGACACCGGGGGCCAACAGGCACAGCAGCAGGGAAAGCGGGCGGATCATGGGAAGCTCCGGGGCAGGCAAGGCGGCCGACAGCGCTGACGCTAGCAGCCGTTGCTTGAATGATGCCTGTCGTGGCCCTGCATGCAAGGGGAACCAAAGTCGGGACGGTGGGTCGCTCCGTTCAATCCAGCCGTCCGAACCCGAACAGGCCCGCCAGCGGGTGCTTCCGGCGCTCGATCCGGGCCCGCAGCAGGCCCGCGCCGATCATCGAGTAGGTGATGCCGTTGCCGCCGTAGGCCATCGCGAACAGGACCCGCGGCCCCCATTGCGGGTGCGGGCCGAAGAACGGCAGGCCGTCTTCGGTTTCGGCAAACGTGCCGCCCCAGGAGAACGCCGGCTGCAGCGGCAGGTGCGGGAACAGCCTGGCTACCTGCTTGAGCAGGGTGCCGGTCTTGCTGGCCACCCGGCTGTCGCGCCGCGCGGGGATGTCCACCGCGTCGTCCTCACCGCCGACCAGCAGCCGGTGGTCGCCGGTGCTGCGCATGTACAGGTAGGGACGCGCGGACTCCCAGACCATGGTGTCCACCAGCGGCCCCAGTGCCGCCGCATCGATCGGGTCGGTGATGAAGGCGTAGCTGCTGCGGTTGCGTGCCACCTTCTGCTTCAGCCAGCGCTGGCCGGCGTAACCGGTGGCCAGCACCACGTGCCGCGCGCGGATGCGCAGGCCCTCGGGCGTGGTGGCGGTCACCCCGCGTGCGGTGGGCTGCAGCGTGTGCAGCACGGTGCGGTCGTGCACGGCGCAGCCGGCCTTGGCCAGGCGCATCAGCAGCCGGTAGGTGAGCTGGTAGGGATCCACGCGCGCGGCCAGCGCGCTCAGGATCGCGCCGGGCGCGGAAATGCCGTACTCCGCACGCACGGCATCGGCGTCCAGCCAGCGCACGTCGAAACCATGTATGTGCCGCAGCGCGTACTCGTCCTGCAGGGACGACCGGTGGCGCCGCTTGCTGGCGTAGTACAGGCTCTGCATCGGGTGGCAGTCCACGCCGCGGAAACCGGCGGCCACCTCGCGCAGCGCCGGGATCGCCTCGGCGCAGGCGCGGTAGGCCAGTACCGCATCGCGCTCGCCGTAGCGCTTGGCCAGGTCGACCAGGTGCGTGTCGATCTCGTACTGCAGCAGCGCGGTGCTGGCGGCGGTGCTGCCCCAGCCGATGTCGCGCTGCTCGATCAGCACCACGTCATGGCCGTGCGCGCACAGCTCGTTGGCGATCAGCGCGCCACTGATGCCGCCGCCCACCACCAGCACATCGCAGCTGCGGTCCTCGCGTAGCGGCGGGAAGGCGTGCATCAGCCCGTTGCTGACCGCCCAGAAGGGATACCCGCTCTTGAGGTCCATGCGGGATCAGGCAGTCGGGTGGCCGGTCTGCGGGGTGTGGATCAGCGGCGTCAGGTCGAAGCCCTGCTGGCGCGCCTGCGCCAGGTAGTGCTCCTGGGTGGTGGCGTCCAGATGCGGCTCGCGGGCCAGCAGCCACAGGTACTTGCGGTCCGGGCTGCCGACCAGCGCCACGCTGTAGTCCGGTGCCACCTGGATGACCCAGTAGTCGCCCTTGGTGAACGGAAGCCAGCGCAGGCCCTTGGGCAGGAAGCTCACCTCCAGCCGCGCCGGGTCGTTCTCGTCGACCGGGCAGGCCTCGCCTTCGGCCTCTTCAACCTCACCCTCCACGCGGCAGCGGTTGACCACGCGGACGTGGCCCTTGTCGTTGAGGCTGTAGTTCGCGGTGACATCGGTGCAGTCGATTGGCTCGTGGCTCATGGGCAGCCGGGCGATTTCATACCAGGTGCCCAGGTAGCGCGGCAGCTTGAGGTCGGGAACGGTCTTCAGGTCGGCGTGGGTGGTCATCGCGGGCGTTGTCGAGGAAGTGGAAGCCACGATGCATGGGCCGCCGCCACGGCGGGGTGAAGCCGCGGCGCGGGCTGGAACGGTACGTTGTGGCGCCGTCATGCCGGGCGCGCCGACGTGGCGCTATGCTGGCCGGGACCCGTTCAATGGAGGCGCGGATGTACCAGGTGATCCTGCTCAAGAGCGACAGCGGCTTCGCCCGCGCACAGTGGGAAACGGTCGACGATGTGGTGGACCACGAGGGCGTGAGCTACTCGTTGCGGGCCGGACCGCGCCAGCCGCTGCCGACCGACCATGCGTGGAACGAAATCGCGGTGTATGCGCCGGAGGAGATCAGCGAGGAGGAATTCCAGGACTGGTACGCGGCCCTGCAGCCGCAGGTCGAGGAACTGCGCCTGAAGTACTGAGCTGCATACCCGGTGTGAACGACGCTCGGTTTATAGTCCCCGGCAAGTCCGCGTGAATCCTGGGTGCTGGTTTGTCCTTCCGTCATCGTTTCCCCCTGCTGCGGCCGCTGGCCGGTCTGTTGTTCTTCACCTGGCTGTGCATGGCCCCCGCGGCCTGGTCGCAGGCGCCTGACGATCCGGCGGCCCAGGCCAAGACCCAGCTCAACCAGGCCGACAAGGAGCTCAAGGCGATCCGCACGGCCCTGCCGGACGCGGAGACCCGCGAAACGCTCACGCCGTTGTTCGAACGGGTCATGGCCGTGCAGCGCGATGCCGACGACGCACAGGCCGCCCTGCAGCCGGAGCTGGACCAGCTCGATACCCGCCTGACCCAGCTGGGCACGGTGCCGGAAGGCACCGTGGAAGCGCGCGAAGTGGCCCAGCAGCGCAAGTCGCTGACCCAGCAGCGCGCCGATATCGCCGCCGCCGTTGCCCGGGCCAAGCTGCTCGCGGTGGATGCCAAGCAGCTGGGCGCGGACATCGAGAAGATGCGCGTCACCCAGCTCAGCGAGGACCTGGCCCGCAAGGTCAATTCGCCGCTGTCGCCGTCGCTGTGGCGCAAGTTCGCCCGTGACGTGCCCACCGACCTGCAGGAACTGGGGCGGATTTACCGGCAGGCCGACACCACGGCCCGCAAGGCGATCGCGCAGCATGGCTGGACCGCGCCGCTGACCGGGCTGGCGGTGGCGCTGCTGCTGTTCTTCCCACTGCGCCTGTGGCTGCGTGCGGCCGGGCGCCGGTATGCGCAGTCCGAACGCGCGCCGGATGGGCGCCTGCGCCGCTCCGGCCTGGCGGTGTGGCTGCTGGTGGTGGGCACGATGCTGCCGGGCTTGGCCTGCGTGGTGTTCTGCGGCGCGCTCGATGCCATCGGCGCGATACCACCTCGCCTGGAAAAAGTGGTGTTCAGCATCCAGGTGGCCACCTACATCGCGGCCTTCATCACCGCATTGAGCGCCGCGTTGCTGGTGCCCAAGCGCCCGTCGTGGCGCCTGCTCAACCTGGATGACGCCGCCGCGTGGCGCCTGCGCAAGTACGCCTGGGGCGCCGCCGCGCTGACCTGGATCAGCATCGTGCTGATGGCGCTGAACCGCGCCGCGCGTACCAGTGCGGTCACCACCGTGGCAGTCGATGGCCTGATCGCCATCACCTACATGGCGCTGATCATCGCCATCCTGGTTTCGCTGGCGCGCCTGCACCGGCGCCAGACTGACGAGGCGGCGGCAAAACTCGAAGCGCAGGCGCAGTCAGACAGCAAGGCCAAGGGCCCCGCGCGCCGCAGCGGCTGGATCGTCATCGCGCGCGTGGCCGGCCACATCGTGGTGGCGGCTGCGGTGATCGCTACCCTGCTGGGTTACCTCAACCTTGCTCTGTTCGTGGCGCAGCAGCTGGTCTGGGGCGCCGTGGTGCTGATGGCCGCGTCGCTGCTGATGAAGTTCGCCGACGATCTGGCCACCTGGCTGCTGTGCCCGACCAGCAGCGTCGGCCGTACGGTGCTGCTGACCACCGGACTCAGCGAGTCGCGGGTGGTTCAGGCCGGCGTGCTGCTGTCGGCAGGTCTGCGTATCTGCGTCATCCTGCTCGCCGTGATGGCGCTGACCGCGCCTCTGGGCAACCTCAGCGCGCTGTACGGTGGTCTGGACACCCTGTCCAAAGGCATCCCGCTCGGCAAGAACATGACCCTCAAGCCGAGCAGCGTGCTGTATGCCGTGATCGCATTCCTGCTGGTCTGGGCGGCGATGCAGACCTTCCAGCGCTGGCTGACCGACACCTATCTCCCCAAGACCGAGCTCGACGCCGGCGCACGCAATTCCATCAGCACGGTGACGCGCTACCTGGGCATCATTGCGGCAGTACTGTGGAGCCTGACCGCACTGGGAATCGGACTTGAACGCTTGGCGCTGCTTGTCAGCGCGCTGTCGGTGGGCATTGGTTTCGGCCTGCAGGCGATCACCCAGAACTTCGTTTCCGGCCTGATCCTGCTGGCCGAGCGGCCGGTGAAGATCGGCGACTGGGTGAAGCTGGGTGACCAGGAAGGCGACATCAAGCGCATCAACGTGCGCTCCACCGAGATCCAGGTGGGCGACAAATCCACCCTGATCGTGCCCAACTCCGAGCTGATCACCAAGACCATCCGCAACATGACGATGGGCAATGCGCAGGGCCGGATCCAGATCCAGTTCACCGTGCCGCTCAGCACCGACGTGGCGATGGTGCGGCAGACCCTGCTGGATGCGTACACCGACCATGTGGGCGTGCTCGCCGACCCGGCGCCCTCGGTGTTCATCGATTCCATCGCCAATGGCCAGGTGGCGATCAACAGTTTCGCCTATACCTCCGGCCCGCGCGCGGTGTATGGGGTACGCAGCGACCTGTATTTCACGGTGCTGCAGAAGTTCGCCGCCGCCGGCATCGCGCTGTCGTCGCCGACCGACATTCACCTGGTGCACGAACCCGCGCCGCAACGCGAACCCTGACGAGGGACGGGCCCGCTACGAACGGGGCCCGAGCGCATCGCGGCCGCGATGGTCGGGCAGGTTGACCACGGGCGGCTGCAGCGGCGGCTGCCCGTCGTCTGCTTCTTCATCGGAGGCTTTCGGCCCCTGCTTGATCGGCTTGAGCGCGTTGCCCGGTGAGACGTGCGGCGTGCGCGGGCCGCCACCCACCTTGATCAGCATGCCGGCCGCGCCTCCCCCTTCGCCCAGCCGTTCCTGCAGCTGCGGGCCGTACAGGGTCAGCGTGGCGGGGTCGACCAGGTGCAGGGTGCGGCTGCCGCTGGCCATCGGCGGCGGCGAGACCATCGCACCGGGAATGCCATCCACGGTGCGTATCCGGATCTCATACAGCGGCGAGGCCAGTGAGCCGCCTTCCTTGGCCAGCGCCATGCCCTCGCGCATCACCCAGCGCATGCCGGCGGCACGTGCAGCCGGTTGTTTGGGGTCCAGGAACGACCACAGGAAACGCAGGTTGCCGCGCGCGGTGCGCTGTACCACGCTGGCGCCCACCCGCAGCAGCGCCAGGCTGCCGGCGGCGGGATTGAGCGCATCCAGTGCGCCCCGGCCCAGCACGGAGGACAACTCGGCGAAACGCGGCATGGTCAGCTTCAGTCCCGGGCGCGCCAGCACCTTCACCATGCCGCCGACCACCGGCCCGACCACGATGATCGATTCCAGATAAAGCCCGAACGCGGCCATCGCGAACTCATTGCGGTTCTTCGACGAAATCCGGCGCAGGTTCTCCACGAAGGGCACGATGAAGTCCACGGTCTTCAACCATAGCGGGTCATCGGACAGGTGCAGCTCATAGCCGGTGGGCGCGAAGCCTTCGCGGCGGAACGCGGCCGGGTCCAGCCAGAAGAAGCCGCGCTGGACCGGATCGACCAGCGCATGGAAGGGCGAGTGCAACATCGCATCCGCATCGGGCGGTGGCATCGGCAGTGGCTCGATGATCACATCCGAGCAGCGCCCATGGGCCGGTGCCTTGTCAGACACATAGGCCTCCCAGTCCACGTTCAACGGCATGCCCCTGCGGACGCTGATGGTCGCCATGTTGCCGCTGCGCAGCCGGACCTTGCGGCTCTCCAGGCGGCCCCCGATCGGCAACGGTCCCTGCACCGGCAAGGGGATGATCCTGCTCTGTAGGGGGAACAGCTGGAAATGGCGCGGCTCGCCCGAGAGGGTAAGCGTGTAGAGCACCCCAAAGCGACCGCGGAACGGGTCGGTGTCGTTGCGGGTTTCCTGCCGGGCTTCCAGGTCCGGCTCGTGCGTGCGCAGGGTGAACACCTCGACCTCACCGCGCCTCAACGCTGCCCGCTCCTCCTCCGGGCGCTGGTACAGCGCCTCTTCTATCAGCGCGCCATAACCACGCTGTGCCTTGCGGAAGTAGGCATCGAACCGCCGCTGGTAACGCGCGTTGATGTCGGCCATCCGTTCCAGGCCAGGCCGCATCTGGGTGAACGCATTCTGCAGCGCCGCTTCGTAGCGTGGATTGCCTTGGGCGTAGCCCAACGCGGAGCTGGGAACGAACGTGCGGCACGGACGCCAGTGCGCCGAGCCGTTGCGCAGTACGCCGGCCGCGACGACTTCGTGGAAGGGGAAGCTGATGCCGAAGTGGTTGTTGTCGTTGCAGAGCCGGAAGTCCGTGGAGTTCCACGCCTCGTCGGCAAGCACGCCCGGGAAGCGCGGAAACACCCGGCGGATCTCGGCTTCCAGCAATGGCATGCGATAGGGCAATGGGGCCAGTACATCGGCAACGGCCCGTTCGATCTCGGCGACACGCTGGTCGAAGGCGCGCATTGCCACCTCGATGCGATGCGCCGCCGGAACCGGCAGCGATGCCTGGCGCTCCAGCTGCCGGAACACATACCAGTCCAGCGTCGGCAGGCGCCGTGCTTCGACCGTAAGCCGCTTGACCAGGTCCGGGACGTCACGGTCTTCGGCGAGGTCCGCCGACAGGGTGATCAGCTCGGAGAACCGCATCTGTTGTGACAGGCCACGGCGCAGCCGCTCGGCCAGGTGCACCCCGCTGACATAGTTGATCGAGGCGATGGTGTTGGCATAGACCAGGTTGGCCGGGACATCGGAAGGGAGCAGTTCCGGCGCGTGATCCTGCAGCACCAGCGTGGCGGTCATGCCGAGCACGGAGGCAGGCACGCGCCCCATGCTGTGCAGGTAGTCGTGGAAGTCCAGGCGGATCTGCGCGAAGGTGCGCCCCCAGTTGGCGTACTTGTGCAGCCGGTAGCCAAGCACGACGCGTGCATCGCGGTCCGACGGCGGGCCCAGGTCGAGCACGATCGCGACGCGGGTCAGGCTGGCCAGCAGCGTTGGCGAAACAGGCGCGCCAACGCTGCCCATGTACCAGCCCAGGTCGCGCAGCAGGGCGGTCTGCAACGCCACGGCGCGCGGCGTGCGCGCCATGCCGACCAGGAAATGGCTGGCGCGGTGCAGTTCGTCCCAGGCCATGTCACCGCGCTGCACCAGCGGGCGGGCCAGGTAATCGAGCAGGGTCTGTTCACCGGGCGCGCGCTGGGCCAGGAACCGGGTCGTGGTCTGGCGGACCTGCTCCAGGTCATCGGTGTAGAGGGCATCACCCGCATGCAGCAGGTCGGCACGCATCCCCAGCCGCAGTTCGGCGAGCAGGCGTTCAACGCAGCGCGCCGCGCCGTCGGCATGCGCGGCCTCCTGTGGCCCGCAGCCACCGTGGGCGGCCAGCATGTCGGAGATGTCGGCCCGGCCATCTGACCGCACCTGGCCGCCGAACCTTGTCGCCACGCCGGGAAGCGCTGCCACGGGCAGGACGTGGGTACTGTTGAGCACGCACACCGCACCGGACAGGTCGTGCACCTGTATGGCACCGGTGGCGTCCACTGTCAGCCATCGGGGTGTGAGGTCCCCGCGCTGGATCACCTCCTGGACCTGTGCGTCGGCGAGCAGCTGCGAGAATGCGCGCAGCGCCGGCTGCAGCGCCGACGACGAGGGCGTGTCGAGCGCAGGACGGTGGACGCCGGTGGCTGCGCCGGGTCGCAACGACAGCAGCGCGCCCAGGTCCTGCAGTTCGTTGCTGGCCTGCCGCCAGCGTGACAGCGGCGGGGCGTGGCGCTGCCAGCGTTCGTGCACCCGCGCAATCGCGTCCAGCAACCGGGCCTGCGTACACAGCACCGGTATCGGGCAAGGCGGCTGCGCGGGGGGCGGGAGCGCGCCATGGAACTGCAGCGCATTGACGAGCGGAACCGCGCTTCCGGGCGAGAAGCGGCCGAGGCGGTCGGTCATCCGGTACAACGTCTCCAGCTGCGCACCCAGCGGCCCTGACGGCGCGCTGGAAAGCCCATCGGTGACCACCACGCTCCGGCCCGAGCCACGCAACCGGGCGGTGATGCCGTCGGCGCCCACCCGCAGGGAATGGAACGAGGCATTGAGCCGGCGCATCTCCAGCCACAGCTCGGGGTGCTCGAAGGCCTGTTGCAGCTGTTGCTGCCCCCTTTCCCACGCGGCGTGCAGCGGGGTGGTGCCCGCAGGTGCCAGCGCCTGCAGCGCCAATGCTTCGTCCAGTGTCGCCGGCATCGCATCAAACCGCCGCCACAGCAGATCCAGCAACCGCTGATGGTCCTGTTGCGCCGGTGAGTCGCTGCGCGCATCCCACGCCACCTCCAGGCGTACCGGCTCATCCACGGTGGGGAGCGCTGGGGTGAGCTGCCGCTGCAGCGCCGCCAGGCAGGCGTCGAACTGCGCGTCGTCCATGGGCACGGCCGGCAGCGGTGCCATGTAGTAGGCGAGCATCTCGCGGACATGCAGGCGGCCATCCGAGCGCACCGGGGCATGCAGCAGGGTGGCGAGGCCGCGCAGCATGGTATCGATGGGGGCCAACCCCGCGGGTGCGCGTCCTGCGTCGAACAGTTCCACGCTGCGGGTGCCCTGCAACGCGCGTGCGGTGACCGCGCCCTGCGCGGGATAGGCCAACTGCGCAGGATCCGCATGGTGGTGCCAGCACAACGCGATCACCTCGGCATTCCGCGACACCTGCAGCAGCAGGCTGCGCGCCAGCGCCATGTTGTGGCCCAGATGTGAGCGGGGGTCCGGCCGCCAGCTGGCCCACGTGGGCTCCAGGCCACGGATGGGCAGGTGTTTCAGCTGCACTACCTGGTCATGCAGCCGCAGCAGCGTGGCGGTCTCGTTGGTGGGGGTAGCGTCGCCATTCGATCGCTGCTGCAGCGCCTGCTCCAGGTGGTGGATGGGCGGGTCGACGCTGCCTGCCGTGTACGGTGCCGCCGACGCCGCGTGACCGAGATAGAAGCCCAGCGCACAGTCGAGACGGGCCGGGACCCGGTTGTCGAAGCAGCCACCGGCCCGGCTGACCGCGCGCTGCAGGTCGGTCAACAGCGCTTCGGTGGTCGCCGACCACGCCACGGCTTCCGGCGCACCCGCCTGCGGGTGCAGCACGATCACCGCGCCGGACGTGGCACGCGTGGCAATGACGCTGCCGTTGGCCACGCCCAGCGATGCGGGGGGCGTGCGTTCTGCGTACAGGGCTTCAAGGAAATCGTCCTGTCGATACAACCACGCCAACTGCTGGCGCACGCGCAGCAGCGCGGCCGCCAAGGGCGACCCGTCAGCGACGGCGAACGCGTGACGTGGAAGCGATGCAGTGCCTGCGGCGGAAGCGGCATCGCGCAGCGACCACAGGGCATCGATCAGGGCCACCTGGTCCTGGGTGGCCGCGTCATCCGGCAGCGGCGAAGCCAGGGACCGTGGTGCCCTGCGCAGCGTCCATGCTTCCGCATCGATCGGCCCGCCTGCCTCGGCAACGGGCGGCGTACCCGCTTCGTGCAGGGTGCGCGCGACCAGACTGCCGCCGAACGCAGCAGCGCCAAGGCCGGCGATGGCCACGAGCGCGCGGCGGTGCTGGCGGTTGGGTGCCATGTGCAGCGCCGCTGCGGTGGCGAGCACGAGCGGCAGCGCGGGGTGCAGCAGGCGTTGCTGCTCCGCCGAGGCCGTGGCGGCAGTCACAGAGGAGGGCAAAGCGGCCGGAGATGCAGCAGCGGCTGCGGGTTCCGTCGCGGCAAACATGCTTCGGGCGGCCGTACCGACCACGTCAAGGTGCTCCAGGGCGACGGGCAGCCGCGCGACCTGGCGCCCCAGCGCGGTGGTGGGCACTGCCTGCGGTTGTCGGCGGAACCACAGCACCCAGACAGCGCCGAGCAGTACCAGGCGCAACGGCGAGCCGGGAGGTTGCATGTGCAGGTGGAGGCCTGCACGCATCTCATCGGCGCGTTGCACCAGCCAGACTGCACACTCGGGAAGCACGGCGATCAGCGCTTCCACCCACGCGTGCCCGCGCAGCGACGGCAGCGGAAGCTGGCACAGCCAGCGCAGCCAGGGCGCTACGCTTCCCTCCTGCAACAGGCGGGGAAGCGCAGCGGCCTGCTGTGACCACGAAAGCAGCTGCGCGCCGTGCACGCCGAGCGCCAGGTTCGCCATCCCATACAGTGCCATCCCAACCGCGCGGCGGCACTGCAGCTGGCCGAAACCGGACACCAGCGCCGCAACGACCCGCCCGCATTCGTGTTGCCACCCCTCCGCCACGGGCGTGGCCGGACAGGGCCAGGCACGCAGCGCCAGCGCCAACGCGTCAGGCCGCGCTGCGGGGCATGTGCCCCGCAAGGCGTCGGCGAGATGCGCCCCCAGTTCGTGGGGGGCTGCCTGGTGCAGCAGCAGCTGAAGGTGTGATTCCAACCGCACCAGCTCCGACGGCAGCAACGGGCAGCGACGCAGCAGTTCGATCAGCGGGGGTGACAGCGCTGTGTCATCCGCGGGCGGAGCGACGTCCTGAAGCGTCCATGGCGCGTTGTGGATACGGCAAGGTGCGATCCGCGACGGTGCTGGAGCACCGGCGTCAGCGCAGCTGCGCGCGGGCAGTGGGCTGTCGGCGGACGGCAGTGTGACCGGATGGATAGGCGGCCCTGATCGGCAGCGGCAGGCGCACGATTGTGCCGATCAGGGGCGGATCAGGATGTGCGTGGGTTCGCAGATCCGTCAGCCACGGTTGCCGCGCCGTGACGGGATCAGCGCGAAATTGTCCACCGCCAGCTTCTCGGCATGATTCAGCCAGGCGCGGATCTCAAGATCATCCACTTCATGGTCCAGGCCAAACGGCACGCTGATCCGGCCTTCGGCATCGGGCTGCACCCACTGCTGTGCGACCACGACCTTGCGCTTGGACGACACCGCTTCGATCCAGAAGCCACGATCAGGCGACTGCTTGGCCACGAACTGCAGCATGTACTGGCCGGCACGGGTACGGCGGCCCTTCTGCGTGATCATGTGCGCCTGGCGGATGCTCGGGCGCGGGCCGTTGAACGGATCCAGCGGCGCGTCGACCGCGAAGCCCTCGCGCAGCTGGTCGTCGCGGTAGAGCTTGATGCCCTTGTCGCGGTTGACCAGCATGGCGCACCAGTCGCCATCCGCCGAGCCGTCTTCGAACGCGGTGCAGCGGTCCACGTAGGCCAGCGTGTTGTCCGGATCGGCCAGGTCGAACTGCTTGGACGTGTTCTCCAGGTAGACCGACTTCAGGTCCCACTGCTTGTCGTACTCCAGCAGCACGGGCGGCTGCACATGCTGCAGGCCGATCACCACCTGGTTCTCCTCGTCGATGCGCAACTGGCGGGTCTTGTCGCCCAGCCACAGCGAGCGCGAGAAGGCCAGGTAACGTGGGAAATCCCTGCCGTCATCGCGGAACACCGCCGCGCTGGCGCTGGCGGGGCGCTCGGGCTGCAGCAGCGAGCGGCCAAACCCGATCTCGCCGATCTCCGGCTCGATCAGGCTGAGCAGCGTCGCGCCCGAATCCAGCGTGGAGCCATGCTGCGCGTCCAGCTGGCGCGGGGCGATGTCCTTGCCCAGGAACAGCAGCATGTTCTCGCGCTTCTGCTTGGCCAGGATATGGCTCAGGTCGTTGGGCATGGCCAGGTGGTCGGACGCGATCACGACCAGGGTGTCTTCGCCGTATGGGCTGGCCTGGATGCGGTCGACCAGCTTGGAAATCAGCCCATCGGTGCACTTGAGCGCGTTGAGCAGGCCGATATCGCCGTAGTCGCTCTTGTAACGGGTGCGCTTGCACGCCACCGGCAGGTGTCCGGCCGGGTGGTGGGTGTCCATGGTCAGCGTGGTCAGCATGAACGGCTGGCCGGCCTTGGACAGCTGCATGAAGCGGTCATACGCCTTGTCCAGCAGCACATCGTCGTGCACGCCCCAGGTGGAGAAGTGCGAACGGGCGATCTTCTGCTGCTTGAACCAGGCCAGGTCATCCACCGCGTCGAAGCCATGCGTGGCCAGGAACTGGCCCTTGCCGGCGAACAGCCCGTTGGCACCGCCCATGTAGTGGTTGGTGTAGCCCTGCTGCTTGAGGTAGTCGCCCAGACACACCGCCTCAGGCAGGAAGCTGCCCATGCGGTCCATGCTGTTCTCATCGCCCTGCGCGGTGGTCAGCGGCACGCCGCACATCGACGACACCAGTCCGGCGATGGTCCAGCCACCGCCTTCGGCCGAGACCAGCCCGCGCACATCCAGCGATTGGCCGGCAAGGCGGTTGAGGTTGGGCATCAGGCCCGGGAAGGTGGCTTCATCCAGATAGGTGCGCTCCAGGCTCTCGCCGTAGATCCACACGATGTTGCGCGGCTTGCGCAGCGGCTGCTGCGGCACGCGGTACTCGGGGGCGACCATGCTGTAGTCGACCGGGCGCATCTGCTGATAGAGGCGCTGGCCATCGCGGTACAGCGGGCTGACGCCGATCGCCAGCACCCACACGGCCAGGAACCCGGCGAACACGCCGCGACCGTGTGCCGTACGGTGCCAGCGTTTGATGCGGGGGGTGAGCAGCGGCAGCAGCGAGAGCAGGGCCAGGACGATGAAGCCGGCGATGTAGCCCTTGAAGTCCGAGACACCGGCGCCTTCCATGTCGGCGCCCAGGTGGTACAGCGTTGCCGCATTCAGGCCGTCACCGGAGAGCTTGTTGATCAGCCACCACGCACTGAGCGTCAACAGCAGCAGCGACATCAGGCTTGCCTTCCACCAGGCCCAGCGACCGGACGCAAGCAACAACCAGGTGAGCAGCAACAGCGACAGCAGCAGGATCCAGAGCATGGGCATCATCGGCAGCGGAGACAGGTGCGACCGGCTGCCTAAACACACCCACATGACAGGCCGATGACCCGATCATGCCTGCACGAACCTGACTGAAATGTTTGTTGAAACTGCGGTGCGATGCCCTACACCGCATTGCATTCAAAAGGGTAAAACGCGCGTGAAGAAGGCGCGCGAATGCGCGCCTTCGGTAGGTGCCCACCGCTGATGGGTACGCATTTCAGCGATGCCCACGCTCTTCGCGCGATCGCGCACGCCGATCAAACAACAACGCACTGAGAATGATGCCAAGACCCAGGAACACGCCGATCAGCATCAGGGTGAATGCGATCGCCGGATAGCCGAACAGGTGCCACCCGGTATCCACCTTCATCATCATCGCTGCTGCAAGGATCAGCGCTGCAGTGACAATGCCTGCAGACACCCGGTTGGCGATCTTCTGCAGGTTCTCCATCAACCGGGATTCTTCCAGCCCGGTCACTTTCATCTGCAGC
This sequence comes from Stenotrophomonas maltophilia, assembly GCA_002386405.1. GTDB lineage: Bacteria > Pseudomonadota > Gammaproteobacteria > Xanthomonadales > Xanthomonadaceae > Stenotrophomonas > Stenotrophomonas maltophilia_AD. The sequence goes on along the minus strand of DGIP01000110.1, from coordinate 5,041 downwards.
CGGTTCTCTGCCAGCAGCGCCAGGATGTCGGACATCTTGCGCGGGCCCTCGCGCAGCAGCTGCTGTACCTCCATCGCTTCACTGGCCAGGTTGGCCGCCGACAGCGACTTCTTCAAGCGCGCACGCATCACGTGCTGCAGCTGGCGCTCGACGATGCGGCGTGTATCCAGGTCCGGCGACAGCAGCCGGCACACCGTTTCCAAGTTCAGCAGCGCCTTGCCCAGCAGGCTCAGCTCCGGCGGCGTGCGCAGCCCGCTGGCGGTGGCGATGCGCACCAGGTCCAGCACCACCCGCCCTTCCGAGAACGTGCCGCTGGCGGCATAGCGCGCGATGACTTGGCCGGTTTCGCGCAGGTAGCGCTCCTCATCGAAGGCTTCCAGTCGCGTGCTGATGCCGATGATCTCGTCGGCCACTTCTTCGCCGCGCCCGTCCACGGCGGCAAACAGCAGTTTCAACAGACGCTCGCGCAGGCGCGGCGGCATGTGCGCCACCATGCCCAGGTCGAAGATCGCCAAGCGTCCTTCGGGCGTGACCCGCAGGTTGCCCGGGTGCGGATCGGCGTGGATCTCACCATGCACGAAGATCTGGTCGATGTAGCCGCGGATCAGCGCGGCCGCCAGCGGCGCCATCGGCTCCTCGGTACGGCGCACGTCGGGAATCATGTCCACCCGCACGCCCTGCGCCAGCTCCATGGTCAGCACGCGGTGGCTGCAGTAGTCCCAGATAGGCTGCGGTACCCACAGTGGCTTGAACGGGCGCAGGTGCTGGCCGAAGCGCTGCAGGTTCTCGGCTTCGGCCTGGTAGTCCAGTTCCTGCATGAGGGTCTTGGCGAACTCGTTGAGCCAGTCGCGCAGGCGTACCCGGCGACCCACCTGGGTAAGGTGGTCGGCGGCCAATGCGAAGCTGCGCAGTACCTCCAGGTCCGAGCGCAGCTGCGCCGCCACTTCCGGCTTCTGTACCTTTACCGCCACCTCGCGGCCGTCATGCAGCTGTGCGCGGTGCACCTGCGCGATGGAGGCGCAGCCCAGCGGCACCGGGTCGAAGCTGGAAAACAGCTTGGACACCGGCGCCCCCAGCTCCTGTTCAATGATGGTGTAGATGCGCTCGACCGGAATCGGCGCGACCTTCTCCTGCATCCGCTCCAGTGCGGTGGCGAACTCCACCGGCACCATGTCCGGCCGGGTGGAGAGCATCTGGCCGAGCTTGACGAAGGTCGGCCCGAGTGACTCCAGGTCGGTGACGAACTGCTCCGGGTTGCCCTCCGGCGGCAGGTCGTGGACCGCACGCGAATCCAGGTTCATCCCCGAAAACACCCCGGAATGGCGGTAGCGCAGCAGCAGGCGCAGGATCTGGCTGCGGCGGTTCATGCCTTTGACCAGCGACGGCGAGCCGGGAACAGCGGGCGTGGTATTCAAGCAGGGCTCCGGGGCGGGACGGATTCGCAGTGTCGCCGCAGGGCGGTGGTGGGGCGGTGAATCCGCCCGATCTTCCACGAACGTGGCCGGATCGGTCAGAATCGGCGCCACCCTCTGATTTCTGGATTGCCATGGCCGGTGCCAGCCTGTTTGCGTTGCTCGACGATATTGCCGCCCTGCTGGACGACGTTTCGATATTGACCAAGGTGGCGGCCAAGAAGACCGCCGGCGTGCTGGGCGACGATCTGGCGCTGAACGCGCAGCAGGTGACCGGGGTCAACGCCAACCGCGAACTGCCCGTGGTGTGGGCGGTGGCCAAGGGCTCGCTGGTGAACAAGGCGATCCTGGTGCCGGCGGCGCTGGTGATCAGCGCACTGGAAGCCTGGCTCAAGGGCAAGGGCTACCCGATCCCGATCGTGGTGCCGCTGATGATGATCGGCGGCGCGTTCCTCTGCTACGAAGGCGTGGAAAAGCTGGCGCACCGCTTCCTGCATACGCAGGAGGAAGACGAGCAGCAGAAGGCGGCGCGACTCAAGGCGCTGGCCGACGAAAAGGTCGACATGGTGGCGTGGGAGAAGGACAAGGTGAAGGGCGCGATCCGCACCGACTTCATCCTGTCGGCCGAGATCATCGTGCTGTCTTTGGGCGTGGTGTCGGCCGCACCCTTCATCAACCAGGTCACCGCGCTGGTGGTGATCGCGCTGGGCATGACGGTGTTCGTCTACGGGCTGGTGGCCGGCATCGTGAAGCTGGACGACGCGGGCCTGTATCTGTCGAAGAAGGGCGGCGCCCTGGCCACGTTCGGCCGCGGCCTGCTGGTGTCCGCACCGTGGCTGATGAAGTTCCTGTCGGTGGCCGGCACCCTGGCCATGTTCCTGGTCGGCGGTGGCATCCTGGTGCACAACGTGCCGGCGGTGCATCACCTCGTGCTGGGTATCGCCGGCAAGGTGGCGCCGTGGGGCTGGCTGGTGGAAGCGGGTGCCAATCTCGTCGTCGGCGTGATCGCCGGCGCGGTGGTGTTGGCGGCAGTCACCGGTATCCAGAAGGCGCGCGGCAAAACCGCCGCGCATTGAGGTTATCCGGCCTGCACGCGGTTCTTGCCGACCCGCTTGGCCGCGTAGAGCGCCGCATCGGCGCGCTTGAGCAGCGCATCGGCGTTCTCACCCGGCTGCCACTGGCTCAGGCCCGCGCTGAAATGCACCAGCACCCGGTGCCCGTCCAGCTCCACCGGCCGCTGCGCCAGCGAGCGCTGCAGGCGCAGCACGGTGGACATGCTGTCCGCGCCCGGGGTTTCCGGCATCAGCAGCACGAACTCGTCGCCACCAATGCGCGCAATCGTATCGGTACTGCGCAGCAACAGCTGGCAGACGGTGACCAGGTGGCGCAGGATCGCGTCGCCCCCGGGATGGCCGTAGCTGCTGTTGGTCTGGTGGAAATCATCCAGGTCCAGCAGCGCCAGCGCCAGCGGGTGTGAGTGCCGCTCCGCGCGGGCCAGCTCCCGCTCGAGCAGCTCGTCAAAGCCGCGCCGGTTGAGCGCGCCGGTCAGCGGATCGGTGCGCACCAGCCCGGACACATCGCGCAGTTCCTGTTCGAGTTCGGCGATGCGCGCCTCGGCCTGCTCGACCTCACGGCGCGCATTGCCCAGATGGTCGCGCGCCTGCAGTGCCTGCTCCTGAACCCGCCCGGTATCCTGCAGCACGTCCTGCAGCAGCTGGTTGAGATCGGCGATGCTGCGCGCCTCCTTCAATGCGAGCGCGTAGCTGCTGATCCGGTCGTGGTACTCGCCGGTGCTGACCGCCATCCCATCCAGGCGTTCGATGAAGCCGCCCATCAGGCTCTTCATGGCCGCCTTGGATTCGACGATGCCCTGCTTGAGCAGGCCCTGCTTGTAGATCACCTCGCGCAGGTTGGCACGCGCCTGCTCGACCGAGTCGCGGTCCAGCGGCCCGCTGATCAGCGCACGCACCGCGTGCACCTGGCCGTGCAGCCAGCTGCTGTCGTCGAGCAGCTCGCCGATGTTGTCCAGCAGCAGGTCGAACAGGCTCAGCAGCAGTTCCTGCTGTTCCTGCCAGCCATCGCTGCGCACCCCGATCTGGTGGGTCAGCTCGCGCAGCCGCAGCTCCAGAGGCTGCAGCGGCTGGCCGGGATGCCACTGGCGCAGGTCGGCGGCCAGCTGCACCGGTTCGTCCTTCAGCTCGGGCATGTTCTGCAGCAGGCTGGCCACGGTCACGCCCAGGGTCAGGCGCAGCAGCTCGCGCAGGCGCAGGCTGTCGGGCTGGCCGTCGGGGCTGTCCTGTTCGATGGTGCGGATGTACTTGTCGATCAGCTGGCGCATGGCGCGGCCATAGCTGACCCAGTCGGCACTGCGTTGTGCCGACTGCAGGCGCAGGCCCATGTCGCCCAGCTCGCCGGGCAGGGTGGACATGCCGTGGGCGAAGGCGGCCAGCAGCGATTCGGGCTGGTCGGCGCCGGCGAACAGGCGCTGCAGCATGGCGCTGCTGCCGCCCTTGACCGCAGGCGCGTCCACGCTCGCGTCGACCACGGTGGCCGACGCCTGGCGGCGCGACAGCAGCCGGCCCACGGCGGTGCCGGGGCTGGGGAGCGGGTCCTGCGGGTCCTTCATGCGGCGGGTCCTGGCAATGTTGGAACGATATCGGCGCCGTTGTCGCCGGCTTGAACGACAGGCTGTGCCACGATGGTAGGCAATCCGGTGGCGGGAGTATGCGATGAAGGTGATGCTGGTTGGGGCCACCGGGCTGGTGGGCGGGCAGGTGCTGCAGCAGCTGCTGGACGATGACCGCTGCGATGCGGTGGTAGCGCCGACGCGGCGGCCGCTGGGCGTGTCCGCCCCGGCCCTGTTCAACCCGGTGGTGGACTTCGAGCAGCTGCCGCTGGATGCCGGGTGGTGGGCGGTGGATGCGGTGATCTGCGCGCTGGGCAGCACCCTCCGGCAGGCCGGCAGCCGCGAGGTGTTCGCCCGGATCGACCATGACTATCCGCTCCAGGTGGCCACGCAGGCCAAGGCGCATGGAGCCCATGCGTTCGTACTCAATTCGGCGATGGGGGCCGACCCGGGGTCGCGGATCTTCTACAACCAGGTGAAAGGACGGCTGGAGCAGGACCTGCGCGGTCTCGGGTACCCGTCGCTGACCCTGGTGCGACCGGGCCTGATCGGCGGCGATCGCAGCGAACGCCGCACCGGCGAACACCTGGCCAGCCTGGTGCTGGGCGCATTGGGCCCCGTGCTGCCCCGCGCGTGGCGGATCAATCCCGCCGAGCGCATCGCCGCAGCGATGGTGGACGCGGCGTTGGAACCCCGCCCAGGCCTGCACATCGTGGGATCCGCCGACCTGGCGTGACCCGAGGCGCCAAACGATGACGGCCACCCTGGGGTGGCCGTCATCGCATCAAACAACCAGGCAGTGGATCAGTTCGCCAGCGCCAGGTCATCCAGCATCGCGCGCAGGAAGCGTGCGGCCTCGCCGCCGGTGGCGGCGCGGTGGTCGAACGTGACCGACAGCGGGATCACCTTGTGCGCTTCCACGCCGCCCATCACCGGGGTCATCTGGTGGCGGGCGCGCCCGGCACCGACAATGGCCACGCACGGCGGCACCACGACCGGGGTC
>DGIP01000055.1 GCA_002386405.1 Stenotrophomonas maltophilia | reverse complement strand
GGCCGCCAAGCCGCGCAGCCCCCTCCTCGTCACCGCCCTGATCGCCGTCGTCGCCGCTGGCGCCGCCGGTGGCGGCGTGTGGTACTTCACCCAGTCCCACGACGAGAAGACCCCCGCCAAGGCCGCCGCCGCCAAATCGGCCGTGCCCGCCCCCGCCCAGTACTTCGGCCTCGAACCCCCGTTCGTCGTCAACCTCAGCAGCAGCTTCGACGGCCCCCGCTACCTCCAGGTCGAAGTACAGCTCATGACCCGCGACCCGGCCGCGCTCGAAGCCATCAAGCTTCACGCCCCCGCCATCCGCGCCAAACTGCTCATGCTCTTCTCCCAGGTCGAACCGGCCCAGATCGCCGACCGCGCCGGCAAAGAACGCCTGCAGGCCGACTCCCTGGCCGAAGTGCAGAAACTGCTCAAAGCCGAAACCGGCAACAAGGGCGTCGACGAACTGCTGTTCACCAGCTTCGTCACCCAGTAAGGGCATCCCATGAATGACCTGCTTTCCCAGGACGAAATCGATGCCCTGCTGCATGGCGTCGATTCCGGCGCCGTCGAAACCGAAGTCGACGCCATCGCCCCCGGCGAAGCGCGCAACTACGATTTTGCCAGCCAGGACCGCATCATCCGGGGCCGCATGCCGACCCTGGAGATGGTCAACGAGCGCTTCGCCCGCCTCTGGCGCATCGGCCTGTTCAACCTGATCCGCCGCTCCGCCGAACTGTCCGTGCGCGGCATCGAGTTGATCAAGTTCAACGACTACATGCACTCCCTGTATGTACCGACCAACCTCAACCTGATCCGCTTCAAGCCCCTGCGCGGCACCGGCCTGATCGTCTTCGAGCCTACCCTCGTGTTCGCCATCGTCGACAACTTCTTCGGCGGCGACGGACGCTACCCCACCCGCATCGAAGGCCGCGAATTCACCGCCACCGAAATGCGCGTCATCCACCTCCTGCTCAAGCAGACCTTCGCCGACCTGCGCGAAGCCTGGGCCCCGGTTATGGATGTCGAGCTTGAATACATCAACTCCGAGATCAACCCCCACTTCGCCAACATCGTCACCCCGCGCGAATACGTCGTGGTCTGCCGCCTGCATGTCGAACTCGACGGCGGCGGCGGCGACATCCACGTCACGTTGCCCTACTCGATGCTCGAACCGATCCGCGAACTGCTCGACGCCGGCATCCAGAGTGACCGCAACGACCGCGACGAAAGCTGGGGCACCATGCTGCGCGAACAGCTCAACATCGCCGAAGTCACCCTCTCCAGCGTGCTCGCCACCAAGCGCATGAGCCTGCGTGACCTGACCCAGCTGAAGATCGGCGACATCCTGCCCATCGACCTGCCGCCGCAGGTGCCGCTGTGCGTGGAGAACATTCCCGTGTTCACCGGCCAGTTCGGCGTCGCCAATGGCATGAACGCCGTCAAGATCACCGCCACCCACCCCCCGGGCACCCGCCCGCGCGCTCCCGTTATCCAGGAAGACCCGCAATGAACGACGACATCGAAACCAACGAACCGGCACCGGCGCAGTTCACCACCCTGCACTCCGACGAGACCGGCGGCGGCCCGGATCTGAACCTCGACGTGATCCTCGACGTACCGGTCACCCTGTCGCTGGAAGTCGGTCGCGCCCGCCTGCCGATCCGCAACCTGCTGCAGCTCAACCAGGGCTCGGTGGTCGAGCTGGAACGTGGCGCCGGCGAATCGCTCGACGTGTTCGTCAACGGCACCCTCATCGCCCACGGCGAAGTCGTGGTCATCAACGACCGCTTCGGCGTGCGCCTGACCGACGTCGTCAGCCCCAGCGAACGGATCCGGAGACTGCGTTGATTTCCCTGGCACTCATTGCCGCCGGTGCACCGGCGGCCAAGGTTGGCCAGCACGCCGCCGCGGCCCCCAGCATGTTCGGCGCCGTGCTCGCACTGCTGGCCGTGCTGGCGTTGATCGTCGGCCTGGGCTGGGTGCTCAAGCGCATGCCCGGCAGCGGCTTCAAGCCCGCCGACGGCCTGCGCGTGGTGGCCAGCCTCAACGTGGGTGCCAAGGAACGCGTCGTCGTCGTGGATATCAACGGCGAGCAGCTGCTGCTCGGCGTCACCGCTGGCGGCATCAACACCCTGCACCGCCTGCCCGAACCGCTGCCCACCCCGGAACCGGCGCGCCTGCCGGATTTCAAGAACCTGCCGAATTTCGCCCAGCTCCTGCAACAGCGGCTGCGCAAGGAAAAATGATCATGCGTGGCCCCCGTGCATCCTGGACCCGTTACCTGCCGTTGCTGCTGACCCTGCTGCTGTGCGCGTTGCCCGCGCTGGCCATGGCCGCGCCCGGCCTGCCCGGCAGCCCCGCGCTGCCGGACGTGAATGTCGGCAAGATCGGCGGCCAGCCGGTCAGCCTGCCGCTGCAGACCCTGCTGCTGATGACCGCGATCACCCTGATCCCGTCGATGCTGCTGGTGCTCACTGCCTTCACCCGCATCATCATCGTGCTCGGCCTGCTGCGCCAGGCACTGGGTACCGGCCAGACCCCATCCAACCAGGTGCTGCTGGGCCTGGCCCTGTTCCTGACCGCCATGGTGATGCTGCCGGTATGGCAGAAGGCCTGGGGCAGCGGCATGGCGCCCTACCTCAACGGCGAGATCGATTTCCAGACCGCCTGGACCCTGACCACCCAGCCGCTGCGCGCCTTCATGCTGGCCCAGATCCGCGAAACCGACCTGATGACCTTTGCCGGCATGGCCGGGCATGGCACCTACGCCAGCCCCGATGCCATTCCGTTCCCGGTGCTGGTCGCCTCGTTCGTCACCAGCGAACTGAAGACCGCCTTTGAAATCGGCTTCCTGATCTTCATTCCGTTCGTGATCATCGACCTGGTCGTGGCCAGCGTGCTGATGTCGATGGGCATGATGATGCTCTCGCCGATGCTGGTCTCGGCGCCCTTCAAGATCCTGCTGTTCGTGCTGGTCGACGGCTGGGTGCTGGTGGTCGGCACGCTCGCCGCCAGCTTCAACGCCGTCTGAGGTTGCCATGACGCCCGAACTTGCCCTGACCGAACTGCGCGGTGGCCTGATCACCGTGCTGTGGGTGGCCGGCCCGCTGCTGCTGACCGTGCTGATCGTCGGTGTGGTGGTCGGCGTGGTGCAGGCCGCCACCCAGCTCAACGAACCCACCATCGCCTTCGTGGCCAAGGCCGCCGCGCTCACTGCCGTGTTGTTCGCGCTGGGCAGCCTGCTGATCGGCCACCTGGTCGAGTACACCACGCTGCTGTTCCAGCGCATACCGCACCTGATCGGATAGCCGCGCGATGGATTCGGCAACCCAGATGGCCGCCGATGGGCTCAACGCCTTCGGCATGATCGGCACCGTGCTGTGGACCATGCTGCGCATCGGCGCCATGATCATGGCGATGCCGCTGGTCGGCAGCCGCGCGGTGCCGAACCGGGTGCGCGTGATGCTCTCCGGCGCACTGGCCATCGCGTTGTCGCCGATGCTGCCGCCGGTGCCGGCGTGGACCGGTTTTGATGCTGCCACCGTGCTCAGCATCGCGCGCGAACTGGCCATCGGCGTGTCCATCGGCTTCCTGCTGCGGCTGGTGTTCGAAGCCGGCGCCATGGCCGGTGAACTGGTCTCGCAGGGTACCGGCTTGGCCTTTGCGCAGATGAGCGATCCGATGCGCGGCGGCACGTCCGGCGTGATCGGCCAGTGGTTCTATCTGCTGTTCGGCCTGCTGTTCTTCGCCGCCAACGGGCACCTGGCGTTGATCTCGCTGGTAATGGACAGCTACAAGGCGGTGCCGATCGGCGCATCGCTGCCCGACCTCGATGCGTTCATCAGCGCCGCACCCACGTTCCTGCTGCAGGTGCTGCGCGGTGCGTTGACGCTGTCGCTGCCCATCACGGTGGCCATGCTGGCCGTCAACCTGGCCTTCGGCGTGCTGGCGCGTGCCGCACCCGCGCTCAACCCGATCCAGCTGGGCCTTCCGGTCGCCCTGCTGCTGGGCCTGTTCCTGCTCACCGTGCTTGCCGGTGAAATGGGACCGCCCGTGCAGCGCCTGTTCGACGCCGCGTTCCAGGCCGCCGACGGCCTGACGCAGTAGCAGGCGCTTGCCCCTGTGGCGTACGCGCCCGTATGTGAAACGGGTGACGATCACGTGATGACCGCATGAAATTTGGCCAGATTTGCGCTTGCCTTGGCCCCCGCCTGTGTCTGTACCATGCGCTCACGGCAGGGGGAACGTGCCTGAGCAGTCCGCGCCGAAGCGCGGGCCAGTCTTTCAAGATTGCAGCTGTGTACGCCAGGGAGAGTCATGATGCTCGTCGGCAGCTACACCCCATGGTTGGTCGTGGTTTCGCTGCTGGTCGCCATCCTTGCGTCCTTCACCGCGCTGGACATGGCCAACCGGGTCACCACCGCGCCCTCGCCCAGGATCAGCGTGCTGTGGCTGCTGGGCGGCGGCTGCGCCATGGGCCTGGGTATCTGGTCCATGCACTTCATCGGCATGCTGGCCTTCAAGCTGCCCATCCCACTGGGCTACGACCTTGAACTGACCGCCGTGTCGTTGTTGGCCGCGATGGCCTCCTCGATCTTCGCGCTGTGGCTGGTCTCACGCGCCACGCTGCCGCATTCGCGGCTGGCGCTGGGCGCGTTGCTGATGGGCAGTGGCATCGCAACCATGCATTACCTGGGCATGGCCGCCATGCTCATGCGCCCCGGCATCGAATACCATCCGGGCTGGTTCACGCTGTCGCTGATCATCGCGGTGGCCGCATCGTGGGTCGCGCTGTACGTTGCCTTCCGCCTGCGCCACAACGAAACCCGGCTGCAACATCGCGTGGCACCGGCGGTGGTGCTGGGCGCGGCCATCGTCGGCATGCACTACACCGGCATGGCCGCGGCACGGTTCCCGGCCGACAGCATCTGTGGCGCCGCCGCCGGCACCGGCCTGCAGACCCAGTGGTTGGCCGCGCTGGTGATGGTGCTCACCATCGCCATCCTGGCCGTGGTGCTGCTGGTGTCCTGGCTGGACCAGCGCCAGCAGGCGCAGCTGCTGCGGTTGCGCAACCAGCACCTGCGCACGTCGCTGGACGATGCGCACGCAGAGCTCAGCCAGGCCGCACTGCATGATCCGCTGACCCACCTGCCCAACCGCCTGCTGCTGCAGCAGCGCATCGAACAGGCCCTGGTGGATGCCGAACAGCGCGGCGGGCGCTTCGCGGTGATGTTCATGGATCTGGACGGCTTCAAGCAGGTCAACGATGCCTACGGCCACCAGACCGGCGATGCCCTGCTGGTCGCCGTGGCCACGCGCACCCGCCAGCTGTTACGCGCCGCCGATGTGATGGCGCGCCTGGGCGGCGACGAATTCGTGCTGGTGGTGGGCATCGACAACGACGAGGACGTGTCCACCCTGGCCGGCCGCATCATCCAGGCCGTGGGTACCGGCAACCTGTTGCCCGGGCATGAGCTGCAGGTCACCGCCAGCATCGGCATCGCCATCTGCCCCGACCACGCCACCACCGAACGCCAGTTGATGGGGTATGCCGACGCGGCGATGTACCAGGCCAAGGAGGCCGGACGCAACGCGTTCGTGGTGTTCGCCGAGTGGATGAGCGACAGCGCTGAACAGCAGTTCCGGCTGTTGGCCGACCTGCGCCGCGCGATCCAGGCCAACCAGCTGTTCCTGCACTACCAGCCCAAGGTGCGGGTGAGCACCCACCAGGTCTGCGGTGCCGAGGCGTTGATCCGCTGGAACCACCCCGAGCACGGCCTGATACCGCCGGATCGCTTCATCCGCCTGGCCGAGCGCAGCGGCGTGATCCACGAGATCGGGCGGTGGGTGCTCAACGAAGCCTGCCGCCAGCTGCGGCGCTGGCACGATACCGGCCATGACGGCTGGTCGGTATCGGTGAACCTCTCGCCGCTGCAGTTCGGCTCCCCGAACCTGCTCAACGAGATCAGCGATGCGCTGAAACTGCACCGGGTGGAGCCGAGGCGGCTGGTGCTGGAGATCACCGAAAGCGCGGTGATGCGCGATACCGAAACCAGCCTGCGCCTGCTGCAGGCACTGGCGCGGCTGGGCGTGGGCATTTCCATCGACGATTTCGGCACCGGTTATTCCAGCCTGCTGTACCTCAAGCGCCTGCCGGCCACCGAGATCAAGATCGACCATGCCTTCGTACGCGACCTGGAAAACAGCTCCGAAGACGTGGTGATCGTCTCGGCCATCGTGGCGCTGGGGCATGCGCTGGACATGGACATCGTGGCCGAAGGCGTGGAAACCGCTGGCCAGCGTTCCTACCTGGAGCGGCTGGGCTGCGACTTCCTGCAAGGCTACCTGCTCGGCCGCCCGGTCGACGCCGAACGTTTCCTGCAGCTGCACGACCTGCCCCGACCACGAATCGTGGTGTCGCAGGACCACAAAGCCTCGCAGGGCGGGCATTTCCTGGATTAGCCGGCCGCGCAGCCACGCAGGGCGTGGCTCTACGGCTGTTGCTGTAACGGAACGGTTCTTGCACCACCCCGGGTAATCCCCGTGGTGCCCTGCTCCCGATGTCCGACGAAGAACAAGCCGGCGAAAAAACCGAACAACCTACCGAAAAACGCCTGCGCGACGCCCGTGAACAGGGCAACATCCCGCGTTCGCGCGAGCTGGCCACCGCGGCCGTGTTCGGCGCCTCGGTGCTGGCGCTGATGGCCTTTTCCGGCGGCATGGCCAGCAGCGCCAAGGACTGGATGAAGCTGGCCCTGACCCCGGAACCGGGCCTGCGCTTCGAGCCGCTGGGGTTGTTCAACCATTTCGGGCACCTGTTCCTGCAGCTGATGCTGGCCCTGTGGCCGCTGCTGCTGGTCTGCCTGCTGGCCAGCTTCCTGGCCCCGGTGGCCATGGGCGGGCTGCGCTGGTCGAACAAATCGCTGATGCCGCAGTTCAGCCGGCTCAGCCCGATGGCCGGCATGAAGCGCCTGTATGGCGCCGAGGCCATCGGCGAATTCACCAAATCCCTGCTGCGCATCGTGTTCGTCGGCACCGCCGCCGGGCTGGTGGTCTGGCACGGCATCCGCGGGCTGCGCGACCTGGTCCACCAGCCGCTGGAAGCGGCCATGGTCCACGGCCTGGGCTTCACCCTGAAGCTGATGCTGGCCACCGGCGGGGCCATGATGCTGCTGGCCGCCATCGATGCCCCGTACCAGCGCTGGAACTGGATGCGCAAGCTGAAGATGACCCGCGAAGAGCTGCGCCGGGAAATGAAGGAAAGCGAGGGCAGCCCGGAAGTGAAGGGCCGCATCCGCCAGCTGCAGCAGCAGATGTCCAACCGCCGGATGATGGAAGCGGTGCCCACCGCCGACGTGGTGGTGGTCAACCCCACCCACTACGCCGTGGCCCTCAAATACGACGGCGGCAAGATGGGCGCCCCCACCGTGGTGGCCCTGGGCGTGGACGAAACCGCCCTGCGCATCCGCCAGGTGGCCGACGGCAACAAGGTCGCCATCGTCTCGGCCCCGCCTTTGGCACGCGCCTTGTATCGGGAAGGTCAACTTGGAAAGGAAATTCCCGTGAGACTGTATTCGGCCGTTGCCCAGGTGCTGTCCTACGTCTACCAGCTGCGTACCTGGCGGGGTGGCCCGATGCCGGCCGCGCCCAGCATCGACGTGGATGAGTTCGGCAAGGGAGGCCGCGCATGAGCGCCCAGCCCGCCGGCATGAACACCCGCCGCGCCCTGGACATGATCCGCCAGGGTCTTGGCGCCCCGCTGATCGTGCTGGCCCTGCTGGCCATGGTGGTGGTGCCGCTGGCCGCCCCGGTGCTGGACGCGCTGTTCACCTTCAACATCGCCATCTCGCTGATGGTGCTGCTGGCGGTGGTGTACGTGAAGCGCCCGCTGGATTTCACCATCTTCCCGATCGTGCTGCTGATCACCACCATGCTGCGGCTGGCGCTGAACGTGGCCTCCACCCGCGTGATCCTGCTCAACGGCCAGAACGGCCATGAGGCGGCCGGCAAGGTGATCGCCGCGTTCGGCGAATTCGTGATCGGCGGCAACTACGCCGTGGGCATCGTGGTCTTCGCGATCCTGACCATCATCAACTTCGTGGTGATCACCAAGGGCGCCGGCCGCGTGTCCGAAGTGACCGCGCGCTTCATCCTGGACGCCATGCCCGGCAAGCAGATGGCGATCGACGCCGACCTCAACGCCGGTTTGCTGACGCGTGAGGAAGCCAAGCTGCGCCGTGAAGAAGTCCGCGAGGAAGCCGACTTCTACGGCGCCATGGACGGTGCCAGCAAGTTCATCCGCGGCGATGCCATCGCCGGCATCCTGATCCTGTTCATCAACATGATCGGCGGCCTGGCGGTCGGCGTGCTCCAGCACGGCATGCCGTTCGGCGAAGCGGCGGCTACCTACACCCTGCTGTCGATCGGTGACGGCCTGGTGGCGCAGCTGCCGGCGCTGCTGGTGTCTTCGGCGGTGGCCATGCTGGTCACCCGCGCCTCGCGTTCGCAGGACATGGCCCAGGCCATGATGGGCCAGGTGTTCGGCCAGCACCGCGCACTGACCATCGCCGCGGCGATCCTGGGCCTGGTCGGCCTGGTCCCGGGCATGCCGAACGTCGCCTTCTTGACGCTGTCGGCGATCCTCGGCTTCATCGCCTGGACGCTGTGGAAGAAGAGCGTGGCCGCCGAACGCGCCGCCGCGGCGCCGGCCGCCGGCCCGACCAATGCGCTGGGCCTGCCTGGCGCCAGCACCCCCTCGCCCACCGCCGAACTGACCTGGGACGAACTGCGCCCGGTCGATCCGCTCGGCCTGGAAGTGGGCTACCGGCTGATTCCGCTGGTGGACAAGAACCAGGGCGGCGAACTGATGGCGCGCATCAAGGGCGTGCGCCGCAAGCTCACCCACGACATCGGCTTCCTGATCCCGTCGGTGCACATCCGCGACAACCTGGAACTGGGCGCCAGCGCCTACCGGCTGCTCATCCATGGCGTGCCGGTGGCCACCGCCGAGATCCACCCCGACCGCGAACTGGCGCTGGACCCGGGCAGCGCGCTCGGCGCGCTGGAAGGCATTGCCGGCAAGGACCCCGCGTTCGGGCTGGATGCCACCTGGATCCAGCCGCACCAGCGGGCGCACGCCGAATCGATGGGCTACACCGTGGTCGACCCGGCCACCGTGGTCGCCACCCACCTCTCGCACCTGATCCGCGAACACGCCCCGGAACTGCTGGGCCACGAGGAAGTGCAGCAGCTGCTGGCCAACCTGGCCAAGAGCGCGCCCAAGCTGGTTGAAGACCTCACCCCCAAGGCGCTGCCGCTGTCGGTGGTGGTGCGGGTGCTGCAGAACCTGTTGATCGAACGCATCCCGGTGCGCCAGCTGCGCAAGATCGCCGAATCGCTGGTCGAGAACGCGCCGATGAGCCAGGACCCCGGCGTGCTCACCGCCGCCGTGCGCAACGCGCTGGGCCGTTTCATCGTCCAGGAGATCGCCGGCATGTCCGCCGAGCTGCCGGTGTTCACCCTCAACCCGCAACTGGAACGCGTCTTGCAAGAGTCCACCCAAGGGAACGGCGCCGCGCTGGAACCCGGACTCGCTGAGCGACTGCACCAGAGCCTGGCCGAATGTGTCAGCAAGCAGGAAGCGAAGAACGAGCCTGCGGTGGTGTTGGTACCCGGTCCGGTACGTGCCGCGCTGGCACGGCTGGTACGCCACAGCGTTCCGTCGCTGTCCGTGCTGGCCTACAGCGAGGTACCCGAGGACAAGCGGTTGAAGCTGGTCGGCACGATCAGCTGAGCCGGAACTCCGACAGCAACGCGTCAGAAAACAGACACCCCCATTTCGCAATCACCGCAGCAGGACAAGAAGGGAACCCCGGACCGTGCAGACCACCGACAACCAGCGCTTCCCTTCCACCCCCCAGCCGCCCCAGTCCCGGTACCACAGCATGAAAATCAAACGCTTCGTCGCTCCCGATATGCGCTCTGCCATGAACCTGGTGCGCAAGGAACACGGTCCGGATGCCGTGTTCCTGTCCAATCGCCGGATCGAGGAAGGCGTGGAAATCGTGGCCGCGGCGAACTATGACGAAGGCGCGGTGCAGCGCGCACTGGAAGCGGCGCGCAAGGACGTGGCCCCGCCGCCGCCGGCCCCGCGCCCGCGCAATGCCGCCG